>NZ_JACJOU010000025.1 GCF_014695725.1 Microcoleus sp. FACHB-672
GTCGTAAGCATTGACTATTTTTTCTCGCAAATCTACTGAGTACGGTTTCATTATGATTCTCAATACCTTTAATGTTCCCTTGAGTGTACCTCATATCTCTCAAAAGCGCTGTAACTTTAATTTCCTTAGTCGCTAGGCAAAGAAGCTAAGACATTAAAACCTTTTTTCAATGCAAAGAATCGCAACAGAAAAGGTTACTTAACTTTCCTTTGTGTTTTCAACCAAATTGTAATTGTTGCTGAGATTAACGCTCAAATCCTAAGCGATCACCGGTTTGTACATCAAACCAGTGAATCGACTGTGGGGGTAACATTAGTGAGATTACTTCTCCACTCCACCTTTGATCTGCCGGCAACAAAGTACGCAGCGTCATGGGTTCTGCTTGTTCAGCGTTGCCGGTGACGCGCACACTAATTAAATTGTGCATCCCTAAATTTTCCACCAAAAATACCTGACCTTGAATCGTCTGTTCTGCTGCCGGTTCAGCTAAGTACACATTTTCCGGACGAATACCCAGCACAATTTGTGGAGGAACTGTAGGAAGTGCCGGCAGCGGAATTTTAAAATTGCCCAGCATTGCATCGCGTCCCTGACAATTTAGCGTTAATAAATTCATTTGAGGACTGCCAATAAAGCCGGCAACAAATTGATTTGCTGGATGTGAGTAAATCCGTTGCGGCGCATCTAACTGTTGTACATTACCGTTAGAAAGTATCGCCACTTTCGTTGATAATGTCATCGCTTCCGTTTGGTCATGCGTTACATAAACCACCGGCACAGATTGCGCGTCAAAAAGTTGTTTTAAATCAGCCCGAACCCGTTCTCGCAACAGCGCATCCAAATTACTCAACGGTTCATCCAGCAAAAACACATCCGGTTTACGAACCAAAGCGCGTCCGAGGGCAACACGCTGCCGCTGTCCCCCAGACATCTGCCCTGGCTTGCGATCCATCAATTCTTCCAGCCCTAGTTTTTTAGCAACTTCATCCACGCGCTGATGGATTTCCACACGGGGTAATTTACGAAGTTTTAACCCGGATGCCATGTTTTCATAAACCGTCATGTGAGGGTAGAGGGCGTAACTTTGAAACACCATTGCAATGTTACGATCACCGGCACTTAAATGAGTGACATCGCGTTCGCCAATTGAGATTTTGCCTCGTGTAGGTTGTTCTAAGCCGGCAATTAATCGTAGTGTCGTTGATTTCCCGCATCCAGATGGGCCGAGTAGGGTGAGAAATTCATCGTCATCTACGGTTAAGCTGATATCTTTGACGGGGATAACTTTAGGAGTATAGGTTTTATTGAGATTTTTGATTTCAAGTTTTGACATGATTTTTTTGATGAATAAGAGCCGTAATTACAGGATTCTTTAGCTTGAAAGTTACCCTTTAACAGCGCCGGCTGTTAATCCTTGCACAATTTTGCGTTGGAAGAACAGGACTAGCAAGATGAGGGGAAATGTGCCAAGAATTGTAGCAGCCGCTAGTGGGCCGTAGGGAATATCAAATACAGTTGACCCTCCGATTTGGGAAGCAGCAACGGGAATCGTTTTCATCGTTTCTCTGGTGATGAAAGTAAGCGCAAAGAGAAATTCATTCCAGGCAAAGATGAAAGTTAAAATTCCAGTTGTTACCATTGCCGGCACCGTCATCGGTAAAACAATTTGGGTAAGCATTTGCCAAGTATTATAACCATCCACCTTAGCAGCATCTTCTAAATCACGCGGCAGTTGTTGAAAGAAACTACGCATAACCAGAATAGTTAAGGGCAAGTTGATAGCCGTGTAGGGAATAACCAAGGCGAGGTAGTTATTTGCCAACCCCGTTGCTTTAATAATTTCTAACAATCCTAAAAATAGTAAGATATAAGGAAATAGAGTAACAATTAGGATGCCGCCAAGAATAATTTTCTCACCCGGAATTTTCAATCTTGCCAAAGCGTAAGCTGCCGGTGCGCCAATTGTCAAAGAAAGCGCCGTAGAAATGATAGAAACAAAAGCGCTATTTAAAATATAGCTAAGAAAAGGACGACGAGTAAACAGCTCAATGTAGTGTTTTAGCGTGTATTGATCAGGGCGAGGAAAGTAAATATTTGGAATTGTAGAAATTGCTTTATTGATTTTAATAGAAGTTAGTAGTTGCCACAAAACAGGCGCTAAAGTAAAAATTACAATTAACACAATAGCCACCCAAAGAATAACTTTTTGGATAGAAAACTTACTTTTGCTAGTTGGTGAATCATTGCTCAAAGAATTAAGTGCCATAGCTGCTTCCTTTTACTCTAAGATAAAACTTTAAACATCCTATAAAATCTCTAAACCACCGCCCTAAATACACCCGTGCAATCTGGGTGGATCTGCGGTTAAAAAATTCTCCTCCTTCAATACATTAAAATCAACTAACCCCAGCAGCCTTAGCCCGTAACCTTGACAATACAAAACTAGCAATTGCCACTGCCGTCACCAACAATAAAAACGTCACAACAACCAAAGCCGCCCCATAACCAAAATCCAAATATCGCATCACCGTCGCATAAATGTAGAGTGACACAACTTCCGTCGCACCGGCAGGCCCGCCGCCGGTCATTACAGCTATCAAATCAAAGATGCCAAATGCCTGCGCGAATCGAAATAACATCGCAATCAAAACTTGCGGCATTAGCAAAGGTAAAGTAATTTGTCGAAAACTCTGCCAAGGATTCGCCCCATCAATTGCATGAGCTTCATAAAGATCAGAAGAAATCGATTGCAAACCGGCTAGTAATAAAATACTAATAAACGGTGTCGTTTTCCACACATCTGCTGCGATCACCGCCATCATTGCCAGCGTCGGATCTCCTAACCAATTAATGCCCTCTTTAATCAATCCCAACCTGAGCAAAATATCGTTCCAAACCCCATATTGAGCGTTAAAAATCCACGTCCAAGCTAAAGCCATAATTGCTGTTGGCAGCGCCCACGGCAAAATCGCAATGGTTCGCACCGCAGCGCGTCCGCGAAACGATTGATTAAGCACTAAGGCGACACCCATTCCCAAAATCAATTCCAAGAAAACAGTGGAAACGGTAAAGACTGTTGTATTCCAAAGACTTTGCCAAAACCGGCCATCTCCAGCCATCCGCCCGTAATTAGCAAAACCGGCAAATACGGGTTCTA
Organism: Microcoleus sp. FACHB-672; assembly: GCF_014695725.1. NCBI lineage: Bacteria > Bacillati > Cyanobacteriota > Cyanophyceae > Oscillatoriales > Microcoleaceae > Microcoleus > Microcoleus sp. FACHB-672. The sequence goes on from NZ_JACJOU010000025.1 coordinate 3,158, forward strand.
ATTTTGTACCCAGGTTTTGGGCGAAAAAGCTTAACCAGAATGCTCTCCCGATTGGGTAAGCGAATACAAAAAGTAGGAGGAGTAATGCCGGCGCGACTAATATCCAGCCGGTTAGTTGTTCTCGTTGTTGTATTGTGTCTTGTTTCATTATTAAAATTGGTTACTTTTTGGCAAATGTCTTTTTTTAACCACAGATAAATTAACTATGGTTGCAATAGGGAGATGTGATGTTTTTTTATTTTTTATGAGCCTATTTTTAGCTTTGAGCAGATAAAAGCCGGCGCGTCTCATTTGCTGCGGCTTTCATTGCCCGTTCTGGAGTCATTCGATTTGTTAACGCTGCGCTTAGATAGCGCTGTAAAATATCGGATGCTTGGGAATATTGGGCGATAGGTGGACGTAAAACTGATTTTTCCGTAACTTTTAGCAGCTGCGGATAGTGGCTGTATTTCGCAACAATTTGTGGATCGGTGAACAGCGACCGCCGACTAGGAACATAGCCGGTTCCCAGGATAAATTTACGCTGAATTTCAGGCCGATTGAAAAACTGAATAACTCGCCAAGCTTCGTCTGGATGCTTTGAGGTTTTGGCAATTCCCATACCCCAGCCGCCCTGGCAAGCGCCGCTGTTTTTACCAGGTGCGTGAACCATTGGCTTGATGTTATATTTACCGGCAATCGCAGAATCTTCTGCCAGTGACCAGACATAAGGCCAGTTGCGTAAAAAGACCCCATTTCCACTTTGAAATAACTGGCGGGTTTCTTCTTCTCCATAAGTCGTAACGCCACCTGGAGAAACGCCAGTTTTTATGGTGTTCTGTAGAAACTTCACAGCCTCTACTGCTGCCGGTTGATCGAGTCCGACATTGCCATTTTCCGGGTTCACCCAAAAGCCACCGGCACCTTCGAGCACCTCTACAAACATCGCGGCGAGTCCTTCATATTGTCGCCCCTGCCAGAGATACCCCCAGCGATTTTCTCCTGGTTTTTTCAATGCTTTGCCAATTTCAAGCAACTCGTTAAAGGTTTCTGGCGGCTTATATCCCCCCTGTTTAAGTAAGTCTGTGCGGTAGTAAAGCATCCCGGCATCAGAACGGAAAGGCATTCGATACAACCCGCCTTCATATCGCCCGCCATTCACGTCACCGGCTATAAAATTCGTTAATTCTTTATCCGAAATTCGGTCAGATAAATCCCTCAACCAGCCGGCAGCGGCAAATTTTTGCACCCAAACGATGTCCATGTAAACCAAATCGTAGGGCGAATCTCCTAATAGAAAAGCGGACGTGTAAAGGTCTTCAATTAAATTACTCGCGTTTGGCCCTTCAATAATTTCTAGCTGAATATCTGGGTTTTGCGCCTTAAAGTCCTTCATCAGCAATGTATTCCACTGCGAGGCTTCCAGGGCATTCAGCAACACTGTAACCTTGACTTGTTGGGGGGTTTGCGTGAATGCCGGCATCCCCAATAGAAGCTTGAAACCTAACACGAACAGGAAGCCGAGCACAATGCACAAGCTGGTGAAGCCAAACTTATGCCGGAATTTTTGCCGTCTGCTGAGCTGCTTTCGGTTTTTCATGACACTATAGCAATTTAACAGGAGCGCATCGCAGTTATTTCAAGCGCTTATTTTAGGTCTATCTTGCTTGTTGTGCCGGCTTGGACATTGGGTCGGCTTAAGCAACAAAATGCAAGATGGGTCTAACTTATTTAATATTTAAAGCGCTAAACAACAAATTTTCCTCAGTTACGGCAAAAAACTTTAGTTTTGTTTACACAACCTTACGATCTTGACTTTTTTCCGAAAATACCTTTGTTAAATTCGTGAAAAAATCGGGAATTCTTACAGAGGTAGCATTACTATTGTTCAACTTCTCTGGTAGCGAAAGCAAAACATCCAAACGAGCGGCTAACTTGAATTCTAACTCAGTTAAGTTTTCTAAATTTACACATATTGAGATTCTTGTCAAGTGTAAATCCGAGAAATTATCACGCAATTCAGTCACAAAATCAGCCGATTAATATGAAATACCGATTTTTCCGCTTTGTTTGTCTTTTCTTGCTGAGTCTTCTACTCGTCACAGCTTGCAATGGCACAAAAACCGTGACTTCCCATCGAAATTCACCGCCCCTACGAGTTGCTTATATCCAATGGTCCGGATTTTTTCCGATGATCATTGCCCAAGAAAAAGGGTTTTTTACCCAACAGGGAGTGAAAGTCGAACCTGTCTATGTAGAAAACTATATAGCGTCTTTATCTGACTTCAGCGCCGGCAAATATGATGGAGTCACGATATCTGTGGGAAGCCTGATGAGTATTATTGGGAAAACTCCAGATGCGCGGGTTGTTTTAGTAACCGATCAATCGGCTGGTGGTGACGCTGTGCTTGGGCAGCCCGATATTCAAAACGTAGCTGACTTGAAGGGCAAACGGATCGGCACCAAAATAGGTGATTTTGGGGAATTGTTGGTCATCACAATGCTAGAGAGAAATGGTTTAACCACCGATGACGTTACTTTGGTTAATACGGAAGCGGAAACGATTCCAGCACGCTTGCAAGGGGGTGACATTCAAGCCGGCCAAACCTGGGACCCTTATATATCTGAAGCAGTGAAAGCCGGCGCAAAGGTGCTGTTCTCCACAAAGGAAACACCTGGTTTAATTCCCGGTGTTATGGTGTTTCACAATAATATCTTAATCAATCGCCCGAATGACGTACAAGCCTTTACTCGAGCGTGGTTCCAAGCCGTAGATTACTGGAAAGCTAATCCAGAAGAAGGCAACGCTTTGATTGCCCAAAAATTTAATATCAAACCTGAAGAAGTTTCACTCAATGGACTCGACTTGTTTAGCCAGCAAGACGCCTTAAAAGCGATGACTCCAGGCACAACGACAGAGTCTCTCTACTATACGGCAAAATTATACGCCGACTACTACATTCGTACAGGAGGACTGACCGCTGCGCCCGATATTCAAAAACTCATCGATCCCTCTTTTGTGCAGCAGTTAAAATAGCTGATTTTCTCTTTGACCGGTTCTTATATCCACTGCGAAAAACATCACCCGACTTTTATTTAAAAACAGTAGTTCAGCATGAAATTTAGATTTATCCGTTTTGTGTTTCTTTTTTTGTTAAGTCTTCTCCTCTTCACAGCTTGCAATGGCCCAAAAACCGTGACTTCTCGTCGGGAGTCAGCGCCCCTACAAGTTACTTATAACCAATGGCCCGGATTTTTTCCGATGATCATTGCCCAAGAAAAAGGGTTTTTTACCCAACAGGGAGTGAAAGTCGAAGCTGTGCATGAAGAAAACTATATAACGTCTTTATCTGACTTCAGCGCCGGCAAATATGATGGGGTCGGTATAGCTGTGGGAAGCCTAATGAGTATTATTGGGAAAACTCCAGATGCGCGGGTTGTTTTAGTAACTGATCAATCGGCGGGTGGTGACGCTGTGCTTGGGCAGCCCGATATTCAAAGCGTAGCAGACTTGAAGGGCAAACGGATCGGCGCTAAATTAGGTGATTTTGGGGAATTGTTGGTCATCACAATGCTAGAGAGAAATGGTTTAACCACCGAGGACATTACTTTGGTTAATACGGAAGCGGAAGCGATTCCAGCACGCTTGCAGGATGGTGACATTCAAGCCGGCCTAACCTGGAACCCTTATATATCTGAAGCAGTGAAAGCCGGCGCAAAAGTGCTGTTTTCAACGAAAGACACTCCCGGTTTAGTTCCAAGTGTCATTGTGTTTCACAATAATATCTTAATCAATCGCCGGTATGATATACAAGCATTTATTCGAGCGTGGTTTCAAGCCATAGATTATTGGCAAGCCAATCCAAAAGAAAGCAACGCCTTGATTGCCAATAAATTTAATATAAAGCCAGAGGAAGTTTCACTCGATGGACTCGACTTATTTAGCCGGCAAGACAACTTAAAAGCGATGGCTGTAGGCACAACAACAGAATCCATCTACTATACAGCAAAATTATACGCCGACTACTACATTCGTACAGGAGGACTGACCGCTGCACCTGACATTCAAAAACTCATCGATCCCTCTTTTGTGCAGCAGTTAAAATAGCTGATTCCCGCTTGGGCAGGCTCTCATATCAACTGCGAAATACATCACCCAACTTTTCTTAAAAAATAGCAGTTCACTATGAAATCTCGATTTCTCCGCTTTGTGTGTCTGTTCTTGCTCAGTATTGTCCTGATCACTGCCTGCAATGGAAGAACCTCTGTCACCTCCAAATCTGAGCCACCGCTCCTAACAGTCGCTTACAGTTTGTGGCCAGGGTATTTTCCGCTAGTAATTGCTCAAGAAAAAGGGTTTTTCACTGAACAAGGGGTTAAAGTAAAACTCGTTTATTCAGAAAATCATCAAGCACCGTTGGCTGATTTTAGTGCCGGCAAATATGATGGGATGGCAATAACACTTGGTAGCTTCATGAGCAGTATTGAGGAAATTTCTGGCTCACAGATTGTTTTAATTACTGATCGCTCTACGGGCGCTGATGCTATCGTGGCTCAGTCAAATACTCAAAGCGTGGCTGACTTGAAGGGCAAGCGAATTGGCGCTAAATTAGGCAACTTTGGAGAATTGTTTGTCATCAAAATGTTGGAAAGAAATGGTCTAACTCCCAACGATGTAACACTGGTCAATCTAGAAGCCGAAACTATCGTAGAAAACTTAAAAAACGGGAGCATTCAAGCTGGTCAAACCTGGGAACCCTATGTGTTTCAAGCAGTCCAATCCGGAGCAAAAGTGCTATTCACCAGCAAGCAAACACCTGGTTTGATTTCAGATGTCGTTGTATTTCGCAGCAATGTGTTACGAGATCGTCCAGATGATGTGCGAGCATTTATCCGAGCCTGGTTTCAAGCCCAAGACTACTGGAAGACAAATCCAGAGGAAAGCAAAACCCTGGTTGCAAAAACGCTCAATATCAAACCAGAGGAAGTTTCAACCGAGGGGATTGAGTTACAGGATTTGAAAAACAATCTCGCGGCGCTAACTCCAGGATCTACCACAGAGTCATTGTACTATACAGCCCAATTGTACGCCGATTTTTACACTCGCACTGGTGGGCTAAGCACCGTACCGGATATTCAAAAAATAATTGATCCCTCTTTTGTACAGCAGCTACAATAGTTAATTGAATCTCTGATTGAGAGAATAACTTTAGCTTGTCAGAGAATTTTTATCTTAATTTTTATGAATTTGACCAATCCCAACCCATTTAAATCTGAGAATTTAAATGCAAAGGCTCCTGTATCAGTTCAAATATTGGCCCTTCCCGATGAAATCTCACTTTATCTGCTTTGTGCCTCTATCTTTGTTCAGCATTTCGCTTATCACCGCTTCTCAGGGAACGCCCTCTATAACCGGAAATTTTAAGGCTCCACGCAAAAGGGCAATATTCAAGTCGGCACCCCATTTTATGTTTATTTATTTATTCGGATAGGCGAAATCAGTAAAATATCCATCTTTTATCCGGCAATTTCAATAAGTTAAGCTAATCATGAAACCATTTAAAATTTCTTCCCTCCGTAGTAAGCTGATCTTTTCGTTTTTAGGTGTCGCGGTTTTTCCTTTACTGCTGCTCTCATTATTAAATTTGCGAACCACAGAAAAGGCGCTAACAAATAATGCTAATCAAACGCTCTTAGCAGCAGCTTCCCAAACTGCTTTGAGTCTTGATGCTTTTATCAGTTCTAATCTGGATGCTGTGCGGGTTGAGGCGCAGTTACCAACCCTAGCCAAATATTTAAGTCTGCCAGACAGCCAGAGACAAAACATGACTGAAGAAGTTGAGGCTGTTTTACGCTCCCTAAGTCGTAAAGATACCTTGAATATTTCGTCCTACGCGCTGCTTGATCGCCAGGGGCGAGATGTTTTAGATACATACACACCGGATATCGGTTTAGATAAATCTAAGGCAGATTACTTTCAGGAACCATTCAAAAGCGGCTTACCTTACGTCTCGCCTATTCGGTATTCTCCAACTACTAATTTGCCAAGTCTATTTTTCAGCAGTCCGGTGAGGAATGCGTTTGGGGAGACGATTGGAGTGCTGCGTGTCCGTTATAATGCTGCGGTGATTCAGCGATTGGTTAGTCAAAATACTGACATCATAGGACAACTTGATTCCTATGCAATCGTGCTAGACGAAAACTACATCCGTTTAGCTCAAGGCTACGCACCAGAGGTAATGTTTAAATCGGTCATACCACTACCGCCGGCTAAAATAAAAGCCTTGCAAGCAGCGGGACGCTTGCCCCAAGGTTCAACAGCAAATATATCAACCAACCTGCCGGCTTTTCAGCAAGGTTTAGAAAACGCTGCAAAAACTCCTTTTTTTACAACACTCTTAAGCCATAGCAATAATGACTTGAAAGCCGCAGCAGTCACAAAGTTAAAGACGCAACCGTGGTTTGTCGTTTTCGTCGAATCTCAAGCGACTTTTTTAGAGCCAGTGCAAGAGCAAGTCCGTTATACGCTGTTGTTAGCTTTAATTATTGGTGGAGTTGTCGTGATTGCTGCTATTACAATCGGAGAACTCTTTGCTAAACCTTTGATTAATCTAACCGGCACCGTCACTCAATTCACTGCCGGCGATCTCAGCGCTCGAACTTTTATCCGATCTAAAGATGAAGTTGGGATACTTGCAGCTAGTTTTAATAAAATGGCAGAGCAGGTGAGTAAACTATTTAAAGGCTTAGAAGATCGCACTCGTGAACTAGAAATCAGTCAACACGTTACCGTTGCAGTCAGTGAACTTTCACGTTCAATTCTTGAACCTGAACGGCTATTGCGTGAAGCGATTACTCTGATGCAAAATCGCTTTGATTTACATTATGTGCGGATTTATTTGCTCGATCAAACGACAAATCAATTGATTGCACGGGCTGATTCTATCCCGCCGGGTAAGGGGGAGCAATACGAAAGTGCTAACATTCCTCTCAACGCAAATGATAGCCTCGTCGCCCTTGTCGCCCGCACACAGGAAGCAATTTGGGTGGATGATTTCAGCAGCGCATCATCCTTAGAAGCCGGGTTGAAATCATCTAGAGCCGGTTCTGAGGTGACGGTGCCGCTGATCACTCGTGGCACGTTTCTAGGAGTGCTCGACATTCAAGACAGTCAGCCCCATCGCTTCAGTGAGACGGATCTAGAAACATTCAACACCTTAGCTGGACAGATCGCCACGGCTTTAGAAAATGCCCGATTATTTGATGAGATTCAAAAGGCTGAAGAGCGCTTCCGCAGCATCTTTGAAGATGCTCCGATTGGCATGGCAATTGTGAGTTTAGAGACCTATCAATTCTTGCAAGTGAATAAAGTGCTGTGTGAGATGTTGGGTTATACCGGCTCTGAACTGAGTATGCGAACATTTGCGGAAGTCACACACCCGGAAGACATCAAGCTAGATGTTTCTTTATTCAAGCAGATGATGGCCGGCGAAATCGCCACTTATAAAATTGAGCAACGCTACCTCAAGCCAAATCAAGAAATTGTTTGGGGGAATTTAACTGTAACCTTAATTCGCGACCGAAACGGCACAGCTTGTTATTCTTTAGGGATGGTAGAGAACATTACAGAACGTAAGCAAGTCCAGGCAGCGCTGCAAGAATCGGAAAGTCAATATCGAGAAAAAGCTCAAGAGTTAGAACAAGCGCTGCAAGAGTTGCAACAAACACAAACTCAATTAATTCAAACCGAAAAAATGTCGAGCCTTGGCCAATTGGTGGCTGGGGTTGCTCATGAAATCAACAATCCTGTTAACTTTATTTATGGGAATATTAACCCAGCGAATGAATACTTACAAGAGGTGCTGGATTTGTTGAATTTATATCAACAGCACTACCCCAAGCCGGCTTCTGAAATTCAAAATCGTATAGAAGAGATTGATCTAGAATTTTTGATAGACGATTTTCAAAAAATTATGTCTTCCATGAAAGTGGGGGCAGAGCGAATTCGTCAAATTGTCTTATCTTTAAGAAACTTTTCTCGTTTGGACGAATCGGACATGAAACCCGTTGACATTCACGAGGGTTTAGAAAATACGTTATTAATTTTACAAAATCAACTGAAAGAAAAGCCCGGACATCCGGAAATTTTGGTGATCAAAGACTATGGAAAATTGCCCCTAATTGATTGCTATGCCGGCCAGCTCAATCAAGTGTTTATGAATTTACTCACTAATGCGATTGATGCAATCGATGAACACAACCAGCATCGCTCTTTAGAAGAAATTAAAGAAGATCCGAGTAAAATTGAGATTCACACACAACTTTTAGACTCCAATCATGTAGAAATTCGCATCATTAATAGTGGCCCTGGCATTCCAGCAGACATTCGGCAAAAAATATTTGATCCCTTCTTCACCACAAAAACTGTTGGCAAAGGCACGGGACTCGGTTTGGCGATTAGCTATCAAATCATTGTTGAAAAACACAACGGAAAATTATACTGCAAATCGGCTGCCGGTGAAGGCGTTGAGTTTGTGATTCAGATTCCTACTAAAGTTGAAAATAGGTTGAACACCGGCTTTAGCGTCTCTTAAGATCAAACCTCTTGCACAAAATTGCCTGCCGGCAGACATCTACTATCGGCCTATTCTCCCCATCTGCGGTTATCTGGGTTTATCTGTAGTTATTAAATCCAAAAACTCAACTCCTGCAAAAAATCCATCTTAATAGTATTCTTTATTTCCCCCTTCTGACAGTCTTGATTTCCACCCACAGACTGAGGAATGCGCTATTAAAACAACATTACTATCAAACAAAGTTCACATACACTCTATATGAAGTATGCCAGCAATTCAACTGACAGCAACTAACTACGATCAAGCAGAGCAGCAATTTACAGACCTGCTCGAAATGGAGAATCTAGATCAAAAAGTAGCCGCACAGCCCTCTATCGTGAGTAACTTTGAAAATGCACTCACAACGGCAATTAATGCGGCTTATGGAGAATCGGCTGGCGATAATTCGGCACACCGCTTTTTGCAGCGCGTACTTTATCGAATTAACCGGCTCAAACTATTTTGGTATGATGATTTGCGGCGCTATACTAACGAGCGATCTGCGTATTTGCGAACCGTGCGCGATCAAATAGAAGCCGCTTGGCAGGAGTGGGAACTCACTCAACTTGATGTGGCAACCCTTCAACAATTAAACGTTGCACAAGTTAAACAAGCATTATTAGATCGCGGCGATGCGGATCTCGATCCCGCCCTATCTGAAGACAGCCGGTATTTGCGCGAACAAATGAGTGAAGCCGGCTACCGGCGGGTGTTAGCAATTGGCTCATTTGATGGCTTAGTGGAAGGAAGCCGGATGTGCGCTATCTTGGGGGGTGCGGCGAATGAGGTGCAGTCAACACTCACACGGGTAATGATTGAAGAGTACGGCAACGGTCGCCTTTCCCGCAAGCACTCTACCTATTTTGCCCAGATGTTAGAGGAATTTGGGATGAACACCGAACCAGAATCTTACTTTGATTTGGTGCCTTGGGAAGTCCTCGCTTGCGCCAATCATAACTTCTTGCTGACCGACTGCAAACGTCATTTCTTGCGCTACAACGGTGGACTAACTTATTTTGAAGTAGCCGGACCGGCAGCCTACAGAAATTATCTCGCAGCCGCGCAACGTTTGGAACTTTCGGCGGCAGCAATGGGTTACTGGGAACTCCACATCCGAGAAGATGAACGACATGGACGTTGGATGCTGGATGATGTCGCTTTGCCACTGGCTGAAAAGTATCCCGAAAATGCTTGGGAACTCATACTTGGATATGATCAAGAGCGGTTGATGGGTGAACGTGCCGGTGGGGCAATTGTGCGTTCAGCGCGGGAAGCAGAACAGAAATAAAGATTGCAAAAAACCCGGTTTCTTGAAGCCGGGTTTCTGGTTGCTGTCATATTAAGTTGCTCGCTGTCCCTTTACTTTTCTAACCCACCATTTGCTCATAAAGATGTCATCAACTGACTGAATTCACTGGATAAATCGGGGGTGGATTTATACCCTTTAGTGAACAAAACGCCGGCTAAAAGGTAAATGTTCTTGGAATAAAACGCCATACCTTTTTCCCGCAACTCGGCTATCGTGTTTTTCACCTTAGATTCAGAGCTGTAATAACCGAAGGGAAGGGGGGTAACCGTAAAATCAGCCGTGCGGTAGCCTTGAGAATTAGCAAATTCAATTAAACCTTGCGGATTGGAATAACTAGACAGCATCACTAAGACATTTTCATAGCCTAGAGTTAAAAGCCGTCTGGTAATTTTAGAGCCATCTGTTCCGCCGTGTAAGAGAGGTTGATAAATGTTGTCATCGATTGCCGGCAGATAGGGCGGATTTGAGATCAGATACTCGGCTTTTGGTCGCAAGGCATCGAAGAAAGAGGTATTGTGAATTATATATTTATCACTAAGCTCATATTCTTCTATATTAGATTTAGCTGTTTTATAAGCCAAAGGGTTAAGTTCAAATCCGTGGATTTTTCCATCAAAGTGAGTTCTCATTAATGAATTAATAATCGGAGTTCCATCGCCGGCTCCAAATTCAAGGATCACTTGATGATGAGCGCAATGATTTAAAACTAATGTATCTAAACAGTAAGAGTAAAAATTTGATTCTTCTGGGCAATGGAAGACATCTTTCAGTGGCTTTGAGGAGATGAGCATATACTTCTCAGGAGAACAACGATTAATCTTAATTTAATTTGCAAAACTTATTGTGTCATCTGTCAGGAGTATTATGTCTGAGGATGTTGACAAAAGAATGAAAATGTCTAACAATTAGACTACTTATTAATTATTTAATTTTTAGTGAAAAAACAGAGACAATTGCTTGAATCGCCTCTGTAATATTTTGATATTTTTTAGATAGAAAGACTTTCAATAAAAAATAGAAAGTGTTTCAAAATCTCTGGAGTAACCGATTTTTAATCGGGAGACTTGATCCGCTTTAACAAGGCATAAAACGGTTCCCAGTTATCTTCAACAGCAATCGGTTCCCAAACGGCTTCAATTTCTGGCCTGAGCAACACTTGTTCAGGATTGTGCTGCCGTAGCCGGCCTTTCATTTCCGCCAATTCCGCTGCCGAAGTTTGCTGCAAAAGATGATAGTAAAGCTGTCGCCAAGGATTTAAAACCTCTGCCGGCTCAGCTTCGTTAAAAATCAGACTCGCATCTTCTCGCCAATTTGGAGAAAACTGTTTCTTCAATTCAATAAAGAAATCGTGATATCCGACTTGCGTATCTCGCAGCAATTGAATCGTTAACTTAAATAACTCCTCCGCCTGATCCACCGGCACCTCGGCAAATCCCAGCTTATTCAGCATCAACTGCCGGTATTTCTGATAATAATATTCCTCAAACTTCGCCAAACCGGCTTCCATTACCACTGGCTCAAGCACCGCCTCTAACGGACGCTGAAGCATTTCTAAATTTAAACGACAGATACCCGGTTGATTGCCGTAACTGTAGCGCCCGTAATAATCGAAATAGGCCGCTGTAAAATTCGGATTGTAGGTAGGAATAAACGCATACGGCCCATAGTCAAAACTTTCGCCGGTGATTGACATATTATCCGTATTTAGCACCGCATGACAAAAACCGGCTGCCATCCATTGTGCCGTCAATTCTGCGACTCGCTGCACTAACTCTGCATAAAACAGCGCGTATCTTTCTTGGGCATCCGCATGGTTATGAATCGCCGGATAATAGCACTCAATTACATGATTTAAAAGCTTCTCAATTAAATCTTTGCGCTTGAAATATTGCAGCCGTTCAAACGTACCAAAGCGAATATGTGACCGACTAAAACGCACCATCACCGATGAACGAGTCGGAGACGGTTCATCTCCCCGCCACAGTTGTTCGCCGGTTTCTATCAAACACAGACAGCGCGAAGTTTTCACACCCATCCGCTGCAACATCTCAGCCGCCAACACCTCTCGCACACCCCCTTTCAGCGTCAGCCGGCCATCCGCTGTTCTAGAATAAGGCGTTCTGCCACTGCCTTTGGTGCCAAAGTCGTAAAGTTCTCCGTTTACACCGCGCACTTGACCATAGAGAAAACCCCGCCCATCACCCAATTGCGGGTTATACTCACCAAACTGATAGCCGTGGTAACGCAAAGCCATAAAAGGCCGCACAGTCTCAAACTGGCCAAATGCCTCAATAAAATGCTGATTTGTAACATTGATCTGATCTAGACCAAGTTGCGCCAGCACATCATTATTGCGAAAGCGCAGGATATGCTGAGGAAACTCTGCCGCTTCCACAAAATCAAAATAATCCTCACCCAACGATTCCATCGCCGGTTCGTAATTAAGTGAGAGGAAAGGATTTGCAGTCTCTAAGGGGATTGGGTTTGTTGCTTGAGTCATTGGGGCAAAGCTTGGCAGGTTAATTCAATACACCAGTTATTTAGAATAATCTCAATCAAAGCCCATCTCTGTGAAATTGTTAAATGTGAGCGTTTCAAAATAATTGATAAATTTTTGAACTGCAAATTCTTATAAGGCGACAGCCCAATGGTTAAGCTGCCTGCAACCTTTTCTAACTGACGCAACAAAAACTAAATGCGCTTCCACTTTTGATATTAACGAACCTTGATAACAGCGGGTTCTATCTTCAGGCTCAAACAGCAAACAACTCTGAAGAACGATGTTGCTATCAAGAAAACTGTGTTAATTAGCCTGAGACAGTGTGTTAACTATTACACGAACCTGTTCCCAGAAGTCTCCGAAGGGTGCGGTACGAGCATTCAAAGTGTGCAAAATTGTTTTTCTAGTCGGCTGTGTGACGTTAATTGCGAGCAATTTTGTGGATAGGCCGGCAAATAAGTCAATCAACGTGCCGGCTCCAAATATTCCCTTGGGGGGATTCGGTCAAGCGGTTATGCGAATTAAATGTAAAGCAACGTCATTTAATCCGTGCTCGGATACAATTTAGCCAGTTTTGTTGTAGGTAAAAAACGGATGAAAGTGGCTGTTTTCAGCACCAAATCCTATGATCGCACGTTTTTGGAAGCCGCCAACGTGGATCACGGACATGAGCTGGTCTATTTTGAACCGCGCTTAAATTTGACAACAAGCATTTTAGCCGGGGAGTGTCAATCAGTTTGCGTCTTCGTTCACGACCAGTTGGACGCGCCAACGATTAAACAACTCGCTAAAGGGGGAGTTCGTCTCATTGCCCTGCGCTGTGCCGGCTTCAATAACGTGGATCTTGCGGCGGCTAACGAGTGCGGAATCACCGTGTTGCGCGTCCCAGCTTACTCACCCTATGCCGTTGCTGAACACGCTGTCGGGCTAATTCTAACGCTCAACCGCAAGATTCACCGCGCCTACAACCGTGTGCGAGAAGGAAACTTTTCCCTCGATGGTTTATTAGGCTTCGATCTCCACGGGCGAACCGTTGGCATCGCCGGCACTGGCAAAATTGGCGAGATTGTCGCCAGAATTCTGCACGGCTTTGGCACCAAGCTGCTGGGGTATGATGTGACGCCCAACCCAGAATGCGAAAAACTCGGAATGCGCTATGTTTCGCTGCCCGAATTGTTTGCCGGTTCTGATATCATCACCCTCCACTGTCCGCTGATGCCAGAAACTTACCATCTGATCAACGCCGAATCCATCAGCCAAATGAAAGCCGATGTGATGATCGTCAACACCAGCCGGGGGGCGTTGATCGATACCGAAGCCGCCATTGAAGGTCTCAAAGCCGGTAAAATCGGCTACCTCGCCTTAGATGTTTACGAACAAGAAGCCAACTTGTTCTTTGAAGATTTATCAAATCTGGTCATTCAGGACGACGTATTTCAACGCTTGCTGACATTCCCCAACGTTTTGATCACTGGGCATCAAGCATTTTTCACCGAAAACGCCTTAAAGAATATCGCCGACACCACCATCGCCAACATCACAGACTTTGAAGCAGCGCGTCCTTGCCCAAATGCGGTTTCAACAGATCGGTTAAGACCCTAAGCAGAGAAAACTTTACCCTTATGGCTCAACTTATCTTGACGGAACCGGCTGCTTCGGCTCATTATAGCGGTGCAACTGGCACAGATGTGCTTGAGACTCAGTTCAGGGTAAATTGAGCCGACTTTGGGTTAAAAACTATACTCAAAGCCGATTAAGTTCCCACCCTAACAAAGCTATCCTTCTTGTAGACGCCCTGCGGGAGTATTCCTACAGCGTCAGGATAGGCAGTCTTAATCACACTGCTACGGTTCAACTGCTGGTAAGAGTTTACTACCATCCAGCACTGATTACATTGTTATTCCCACGGTATCCTTATGAATCCTGAAAACCAACAATACACCTCCGACGTAGTAACTGACACCGACCTGCCCAGAATCGAGGTAAAAGTCGAAGAAGCCGGTGTCCTCGCAACGGTTAACTCTTCAGATGGAAATGGAATGGGAGATCAGTGGCAACAAATTAGAGATCAAGTTGTCCAAATTATCTCTGAACTGCCCAATTATGTGGGTGGCTTCTTTGCAGCCAACCAAAGACCGATTCTTAGCATTGGCTTAATCGTCGCCACTTTAGTCACAATCAAAGTGACCCTGGCTGTGCTCGATGCTGTTAACGATATTCCGTTGCTGGCACCAACCTTTGAGTTAATTGGCCTTGGCTACACAGCTTGGTTTGTTAACCGCTTCTTGCTGCGTGCGGCAAATCGCCAAGAGTTATCTAGTGAGGTAAAAAACCTCAAAGATCAAGTCCTCGGTAGCAACTAGCCGAAGCCCGAAGAAATGATAAAAGGTAAAAGGGGGAAGAAAATATTCTTTTGCCTTTTACCTTTTTTTGTGAATGCTTATTTCTGAAACGAATAAAATATAATTTAAAACCCAGCAATAAAGTTTGTTAAAAGTATTTCAATCAAACGATATTTGACACTTTTAATTCAGTTAAATAATTTTATTTTGTGCGATTCTTTTGAATTGCCGGCCTATTAATTTTTCTCTTCCTCCCCGCCGCTTTCTTCCCGTTCTTTTGATTGCGGCTGAGGAAATCGCAGCTAATGTTCAGCGCCAAACTGAGTCCCGGCTAGTCCTCTAAGCCGGCTGGACAGCAAGGACTTGAGCATTGAGAAACTCGACAAACTCTTCTATTGTCGTCAGGTTATATATCTCAAATTCCTCGCTGATATCCACCCCAAAACACGATAAAAAATCGTCACACAAAGTCAGATGCCAGTCAAAGCAACACACAAGCGTGATCTGTAAGTCTCGCTCTAAATGATCCTTCGGTTGTACCCTGGACATTTTTACCCCAGAGTATTTTTCTAGATGAGTGTAAACAAAGGCAACCACTGGCTTAGAAACGCCATAAGTTCGCCAAAAAAACTCAAACCACTCATCCAACGTCAGGGCAGGACGAGGGCGCAAGGCTGCATTGACCTGCCGCCTAAATTGAAGATCTGGACCTAGGTCAGTATAGGCGCTGACACTGACAAAGAAATTTTTTAGCTGTCGCCACATCTGTCAGGAAAACCAATTGCATAAATTCAAACTTTTCTTTAGTATTCCCAGCTAAGCAATAAGCTATCAGCCAGCAGAAACCCAAAGATAAAAGTTGTTTATTTACGCTAGCGAGTTCGCCTAGAGTGGCCAAGACTTCACTTCTTAGCCGGCTTTTGAGACGGTTTCTTTTCCGCCTGCCCGTCGATTACCAAGGCTTTATAAATCACATCCGCAACATCAGCACGGCTGGCATTTTGGGTGGGATTGAGAAGCTTGCCATTGGGATGCCTGAACACAAGGCCCAGTTCTGTAGCCGCCGCTACCTGTCCTCGCACATTTTTGGGAATTTTATCTGCGTCCTGATAAACCTTCAAAATTTTAGCAGGGTCAGATTTCGGCTTTAGCCCCAAGCCATTCGCCAAAGAAACCAACACGTCTACACGCGTCATCGGTTGGTAGGGCTTCAGAAGGGGCGGGTTCCCACTCAAAAACCCGCTGCGCGTCGCTTGATCAATCTTTGCTGCCGCCCAGTGATTAGAGGGCACATCCGTATATTTAACGGCAGGGCGAGTTGATTTAGGTTGGAATGTTTTGGAGACAATGGCAGCGAATTCAGCCCGCGTCACCCACTTCGTGGGGCGATAGGTATTATCGACAAAGCCGGAGACAATGCCACGCTGAGCGATGGAGTTGACAAAAGGACGCGCCCAAAAGGTTTTTGGAACATCCCGAAATCTGTCCGACTCAACAGAAGCGATCACCGGCAGTGTTTTAATCGGCAGAGAACTCGACGGCGAAGTAGTCTTTTCAGGTTTTGCCGTCGGCTTCGGGGTTGCAGTTGGGGCCAACTTCTGGGGAGTGGGAATTGCAACGACGGCTGCCGGTACGGGCGTTGCCGGCACTGCACTAGACTTAGGAGCCGGTGATTCAGACAAGTTAGACTGACGCTGAGCCGATTGTGGAGCCGGTTGTGGACCCTCTTGCGTCTCCGTTGTTGGATCGACTGGCAACTGCCCAGGTGGAGAAGAAGACGGAATCGGAAATTGCTCAAAAAACTTGGGATCGTCTCGCATCAAGGACACCAAGAGAATGGTGCCAATGGTGGAAAAAGTCACAACAATCGCAATTAGCTCATCAAACCCTAGAGGATTATCTCGCGGAGACCGGGGATCGGAAGGAGGTAAATTGCTCATCGCAAACACTCACTTAGCTAATAACCTTACAATTCAGACTAGAGACTGTCGCTGAGGTGCGCCTCAGTATTCCTTAGACTTTAAGCGATCAACAGTCTCACGTCTAGGGATAAAGAGCATTAGGCTTTTATTATGCTAATTCACCACAATCAAGGGACGTTGTAGCCCCTACAGTTCCTACCCCTCACGACATATCTGCTGTAGCGTCGCGGTGAAATTTGGGTAGGAGATGGCAGCCGCTTCAGCGCGATTGATGGTTGTAGTACCGGCAGCATTCAGACCGGCAATTGCCAAACTCATCGCCACCCGGTGATCATCATGGCTGTCAACCTCTGCGCCGGTGAGGGGTGTGCCGCCGGTAATTTCCAAACCGTCGGGCAATTCTGTGACGCGAGCACCAAGCCGGTTGAGCTGATGGGCCATCACGGCCAGCCGATCACTTTCTTTGACGCGCAACTCCGCCGCATCTCGAATCACCGTTGTGCCCTGAGCAAATGCCGCTGCTACCGCCAGAATCGGAATTTCATCAATTAAACGCGGAATCAGATCGCCGCCAATTTCACAGGCTTTGAGCTGCCGGTGACGCACCCGCAGATCGGCTACCGGCTCACCGGCAACTTCCCGCTGATTTTGCAACTCAATATCCGCCTCCATCATTGCCAATGCTTCGAGAATGCCGGTGCGCGTTGGGTTGACGCCAACATTTTCGATCACTAAATCTGAATCTGGAACAATCGAGCCGGCAACCAGCCAAAACGCCGCGGAACTGATATCTCCCGGCACAATCACAGGTTGGCCATGCAGTTGAGCCGGCCCGGTGATTGTAACGCTGTGGGTTTCGGGATCGATGCTCAGCTGTGCCCCAAATGCTCGCAGCATTCGCTCGCTATGATCGCGCGAGAGGGCCGGTTCTGTCACCGTTGTTTCGCCCTCTGTCATTAAGCCGGCGAGTAAAATACAAGATTTAACCTGAGCTGAAGCAATCGGCGAGTGGTAGTGAATCGGTCGTAAATGCTGGCCTTGGATGGCCAAGGGCGCGAGGTTGCCATCTTGGCGTCCCCAAATTTGGGCACCCATCTGGCGCAGCGGTTTAACCACGCGAGACATCGGACGAGATCGCAAAGAAGCATCACCCGTGACGCTAAAAAATTGACCGGGTTGGCCGGCTAATAAGCCCAACATTAAGCGAATTGTCGTGCCAGAATTGCCGGCATCGAGTATATTGGCCGGTTCAATTAACTGGCCAATGCCGGCACCTTGCACCCGCACCCGCTCAGTATTGAGTTCAGAAATCTCTGCGCCTAAAGCCCGAAAGCAACTCGCTGTACTGCGGGGATCTTCTCCCAAAAGCAGCCCCTCTACGGTCGTTTCTCCTTGCGCGATTGCACCTAACATTAAAGCGCGGTGAGAGATGGACTTATCCCCCGGCACCCGGATACTACCTTGCAGGGATAAACTGGCGTTCGCTTTTTGAATAAGCAACTGTTGGGATTCGGGGGTTTCCACAATCACGATAGAGGTTGCCATTGGGATAGACTGATGAAGGACGGCGCTAGTAATCCTACCGTTTTCTTAGCCCAACTGGGGCTTCTCTGTTATTAGTTGTTAGCCGGCAGCCCTCAGCCCTCAGCCGTCAGCCCTAGGGACACGGCATGGCAGCGTCCCCAATCGCCGACTGCTAATTGCTAAAATCAAACCTCACAACTCATTCCTCACAACTCTTCACCTGCTATGCTGACGCATCATCGCAAACCCGTCTGCCTATCGGTGGTGTCCACAGACTTGCCTTTTTGGTCTGTGGTGGAAACAGCCGCCACACTCTATCAAAAAGATCGCGAGCGGTTTCATTTACTGTTAAGCGAACCCGTTATTTCTGATCGAGATCCTGTCACTGTAGCGCCAGAGGTTGCCACTTTGCCGGCAAGAACTTCGCGCTTGTTGTGGTTAGAAATCTCACCTTATCGAGTCATTATGACCATGCAGGGCAATGGTCAATTTAGTTACCGGCATCTCTGGGAACGCGAGATGTATGGAATCAGTCGCTACTGGCTCCAAAGCGACTCGTTAGGAGCCAATAGCCAAATGCGTCTGCGTAACTTCACCCGAAACTTGACATTAATCGGTAAACCTTTACCAGAACACGTTCGTTTAGAATACGAGCTATGGGCAGAAAAAGTGCAGCTCGGTCGCTACATTTTAAATTTGGATATCCATCACTAATTGCTCTTGCCGCCGCAGTAGCTGTTGATTTCAGTTGCTAGCACATCTGCTTTTTGAGCGGCTTGTTCTGCGGCTTTGCCGGCGGCTTCTACTTCTGATTTAGCTTTTTGCACTTGTTGCACGCCGGCTTGGGTGGGCTGCGCGGCGCTAGCCGTCCCCAAAGCTTTACCAGTGGTGCGAAATGCCTTGCCGAGATCCTGATAAATTTGGGAAAAACGGGTTTGAAATCCTTTGAGTTTTTCGTCTTTTAACTTGACAGTTTCCAGTTCTTTGGTGATTTTATCGAGATCCGCTGCCAGCTTATTTGCAGCCGCCGCATCATTGCCTTTAAAGTTTGTTACCAGACCGTGCCCTTTATTGATAGCCTCAATCAGTGTATTGCATTCGGCTACTTTGTTATTGCCGCAGCCAGCAACCAATACAACAACAGCAGCGCTAACAGAAACTAAGGAAGATTTACACAGTAAGTGCATTAATGCGCTCCTAGCGAATTGGTGAATGAAAGTGACGCTTTAGAATGAAGTCCAGCAATTTGCAGCCCTGGTAAAGCCAAAATCATATCAACCAACCAAGCGCAAGTAAAGTCAGGGGAATGGCTGGGGATCGCGTGAAGACGAGGCAGAGAAAAGAAGAGGGGGATCGCAGGTTCGGAAAATTTCCGTACTCAATGTGTATAAAGTTACAAACATCGGCATGATTCCAAAATCGCTCAAACTGACGATTAATATTCCTAATTAAATCGCTAAGCTCGCTCACAGCCAAATTCATCTCTCTCTAGTTGCAGATGTCGATCTGGCGGCGGATAGGTTATGCCAAAAGAGGGGATCGCCCCAGCCGGCAAAGGTGTGGGAATTCAATTCTTGTGGAGCAAGGTGTGGAGGCATTTTTTCAATCACACCCCTGTGTAATTAACTAAACGCTCTAGTGGGAGACTGTATAAAATGAGTTTACCAAGCCAATCGCTATCATTTTGGCGCGAGACGAGTGCCGACACACATTTTCCCCAACTGATTGCAGATATTTCAGTGGATGTGACGATTGTGGGTGCCGGCATCACCGGCTTAACAACGGCGCTTCTGCTCAAACGTGCCGGTTTAAAAGTGGCCGTTATTGAAGCGTTTAAAATTGGCCACGGCACCACCGGCGCAACCACTGCTCACCTCAGCGAAGTCCCGGATGCCGGTTATCAAACGCTAATTTCTAATTTCGGAAAAGAAAATACCCGCTTAGTTGCCCAATCTCGCCGCGCTGCCATTGAATTTATTGCCGACGTTGTGGCACAAGCGCAAATCGCCTGCCACTTCCAGCGCGTTCCGGGCTATCTTTACACTGAATCGCGGGAAGATATTGAATATCTCCAACAAGAAGTTCAAGCCGCAAATAGCCTGGGTGTGACTGCCACCTTAACTACAGATATTCCCCTGCCTTTCCCACTCCACGCCGGCATCTTATTTCCCAATCAAGCTCAGTTCCACCCGATGGAATATCTCCACGCACTTGCCGGGGCGATTGAGGGCGATGGCTGTCACATTTTTGAGCGGACTCGCGTTACCGATATCACCGATGACGTGCCTTGCCGAGTTTACACCGACCGGGGCAGCGTCAAAGCTCAAAATGTAATTCTCGCCACCCATACCCCGATCCACGACTTGTTCCA
Organism: Microcoleus sp. FACHB-672; assembly: GCF_014695725.1. Taxonomy (NCBI): domain Bacteria; kingdom Bacillati; phylum Cyanobacteriota; class Cyanophyceae; order Oscillatoriales; family Microcoleaceae; genus Microcoleus; species Microcoleus sp. FACHB-672. Next base: position 23,720 of record NZ_JACJOU010000025.1, read on the forward strand.
CCTGCCAGACTTGTTGTTAATGACAACTAAAATAGCCGCCTATCGCTCTTATGTACTGGGCGTGCGGCTAGTAGAGAAGCGTTTTGGCCCGACTTCTCCGATTCCTGTGGGACTCTTTTGGGACACGGCAGAACCCTATCATTACACCCGCACTCACACAGACAGCGCCGGCCAAATTTTGCTGGTTGGCGGTGAAGACCACAAAACCGGCCAAGATGTGGATACTGAGGCGTGTTTTCAGCGCTTAGAGGAGTACGTGCGCGGTCGTTATGAGGTAGGCTCAATTGATTGCAAATGGTCAGCCCAATTATATGAGCCGGTGGACGGTTTGCCGTTTATTGGAAAACCGGGTGTTCACTCCCATCTGTATATTGCCACGGGCTATTCGGGCAATGGCATCACTTTCGGGACGGTTGCAGCGATGCTTTTAGCGGATCTGGTTCAAGGCAAACCGAATCCCTGGCGCGAAGTTTATGATCCCAATCGGGTGCCGGCTGGCGGTGCTTCTCGGTTGATGACAGAAAATTTGAATGTGGCTACGCACTTAATAGCGGATCGGTTCAAGTCGGATGCCAGCCGGCTGTCGGAAGTGCGACCGAATGAAGGCAAAATTGTTGATGTCAACGGGGAGAAATTGGCCGTTTACCGGGATGAGGCCGGCACGATTCATGCCCTTTCGCCGGTGTGCAGCCACGCCACCTGCATTGTGCATTGGAACAATACGGAAAAAAGCTGGGATTGTCCTTGCCACGGAGGCCGGTATAGTCCTACTGGCCAAGTTCTGAACGGCCCGCCAATCAATGGTTTACAGCCCAAAAAAATCGCTCAAATTTAGCTATTTTGTATTACGAAATACTGCGCTTAGAGGTTATGCCGGCAGCCTTTTCGATTTCCAATTGTAGAGAGATCCCTTAACACTTAAAATCTTCGCCACCCTGTTGAGCAATGGTTCGATAGGCGCAACGTGCTGTGGCAACCCCTCACTGAAGTAGCCCAACGATGTAGCTTACCGGCTCGACAGAGCGGCGATAACCGATGAAACTCGTTAATAATATTGGTTACGATTGTGTCAATGCCGGCGCAACGATTTATTAGATGGCTACTTCAACGGAGCTTGTATAGTTTGGAAGACATGATTAATATGTTCAAAAACTTCATCCTTAACCCGAACACTGGTCGCACAATCCTGAAGCTTCTCAAAAAATCTTGAAAAAGAAAGCTCTGGACATAGTGCAATTATTGATTTAATAAAAGAAACAATATCTATAAAAATAACATTGATGTTTTGCGTAACCATAACGGTTCTGGAAACTTGTTCAAGAGATGAACCTATATATGTTGCCCTCGTTCCCATGATGAAGGTAATTGACTTTAAGCCATATTGGCTAGCTTTAAAAGCAGCATGATCAATATCTTGCTCACTAAACTGTTTGTCTTTAACCTCAACAGCCACAAAAAGTTTACCGTTTTTCTTGATATCTATATCGGCTACTTCATTAGAGGAAGCTCCACTTTGATTGACCGGATGAACAATGACCTCAAAGGACTCGAACTGCTCAAAGTACAAAGAGAGGATCGTTCCTGTCAAGATTGCGGCGACTTGTCCCTCTATTGATTTGGTGACAAACGCTTCAACAAATTCAAGAATTTTCAAGTGGGAATCTGCGGACGCTAAAACCTCAGAAAAAAGTTCACTCCGAGTCGTTTGTCTTTCAATTGCATACCGCACGGCTATACAGAGTCCAGCAAAAGCCTGTTCAGAAGTTTCTATCTCGGACAGCACTTTGTGAAGTATGAGTAAAAGTTCCCTATCTTTCCCAGCCCTTACGGCATTTGAAGGGGATATCGTTGGAAAGCGGGCGGGCTTGTTGAGAAATGGCTCATTTGAACCACCCAAAGACCGATTCAGCATTTGACGTTCAAGTGGTACTAAAACCTTATGACATAAACTTCGGGCATCATAAGCACCTTCAATATCAGCACCCGCTTGCAGCGCAAGAGCGTTGATGTTTGGATTGGTTGCTTTTCCTAAAAGAGCAGTTATAAGGATATATCTGAAAGTCAGATGCTTTCCTTTAATAATCGTTCTGATCTGAGCATCCCACTCTGTTGCCAGAAGTTGGCTAGACTCATCTTGGGCGAGCATGATCGCTTGCCGAAGAAGTTGCTCGGCTACTTTGTGATCTACGATTGGTTTGGGAAGGCTCATGTTTCACTCTCTGAATTAGCAAACTGGGCAAAAAATTCAGAAGGATCAGTCCCTGTAGCTCGAACCCAACGTAATGCTTCCAGAACATCGATCCGGCGTTCCCGGCGTTCTATTTTAGACACGTCAGGCTGCGTCAAACCAATCTCCTGGGCAATTGCTTTCTGAGAGAGTTTCGCTTTTTCTCTTAAGGAAATGAGGGCATCAACGATCCTGTGGTATTCAGGATCGTGAATACTTGAGACAGATTGCTTTTGCCTTTCCATGATTGACATCTTGATTTGGAAACGCAATTATGCCAAAATCGCATATATGGAAAACACAACGGCTTTATCGGGACTGTCTCTTTTCTCTGGTGCGGGGGGTATGGATGTTGGATTCATCCGCGCAGGGATCAAGGTTGTTGGTGCTAATGACATCGACAGGGATGCTTGTCTGACGTATGAGGCAAACCACCCAGGCGCAATTATCAAGTGCGGTGATATTAATGAACACTTGATTGATATCCGTCAGTTCGAGGGAGTTGATGTTGTTTTTGGGGGTCCACCCTGTCAAGGCTTCTCTGTAGCTGGAAAGATGAACCCTGATGATCCGCGCAGCCAGTTGTTATGGGTATTCATGAAAGTCGTGGAACTCACAAAACCTCAGGCTTTTATCTGTGAAAATGTCAAAGCTTTAGCAGTTCTCGATAAGTGGTCTGAGATTCGCAAGCATCTTTTTCATTTTGCAAGCCGGTTGGGATATACCTATAAGTTGGTGATACTCAATTCCTCTGACTTTGGTGTACCGCAATCCAGAGAACGAATGTTTCTGATTGGTTTTCGTGATATTAAAGATATTAGTAACCTAGAAGCACAGTTTGAGCCATATAAGAGGCAAGCTCCAACTGTTAGAGATATTCTTTTACCTTTAGGGGTAGCCGGCTCCGAGAAAAATCAGCGAATATGTAATGCAAAAGTTACTCTCGCTAGTAAGCCGGTGATGCGACGTTCTCCCTATGCGGGGATGATGTTCAATGGTCAGGGAAGACCATTAAATCCTGATGGATACTCATGTGCGCTTCATGCTTCTATGGGTGGAAATAAAACACCAATTATCGATGAAGGCCATTGCTATTTTGGTCAAGATAGTTGGGTTGAATGGTATCACTTATATTTAATGCAAGGCGGAGAACCATTATCGTTAAATGCTGCACCCAAAAGACTTAGACGCTTGACGGTTGATGAAGCTTTAAGAATTCAAACCTTTCCTCATGATTACCAATTCATTGGTGGACAAAGTTCAATTTACAGGCAAATTGGCAATGCTGTTCCTTGCGATTTAGCACAAGTTGTTGCGGAAGTTGTTCGCAATTGTCTTATCAGGAGGGAAGTGGTTACATCACGGCCTCTTTTGGAACGCGAAGGCAAACAGTTGCGGCTAGCCATCTAACGCCTAGGCTGCTGTCCCAACGACAAATTAACCAACCTAAAGATTAAGCTAAGCGGCGCGTAGGTAACTTCATCTTTAAGAAGCCTACAGAGATCGCGTCCGCTTTAGCAATTTGTTATACAGCCTCCCTGTCGGCACCCCGCTCTTACGCTACCTTGCCTAAGTGCATATGCAATAGAGGAAACGGCCTGCCGGTGCTATCTAACTCCGAACGCCCTTCTACCTCGAACCCCATCCGCTTATAGAACTCTAGTGCCTCTTCATTCTGCTCGTTCACATCAACCTTTGTCGCACCGAGCCTCTTAACAGCATAATCTAGCAGTTGGCGTCCGATCCCCTGCCGTCTCCAGATTGGATGAATGAACAGCATCTCGACCTTGCCCTCTGCCACGCCAACGAAGCCGGCTACTTGATCGGCCTCATCACGCACGCAAACCAGATCCGCTATATGTGGAAGCTCATTACTTATCAGCGGCTTGAAGAACTGGATGTCAGCTTCGGAAAGGAATCGGTGTGTTTCGCGGACGGAGGCTTCCCACACTTTGACGATGCGCGGGAAGTCTTCCTGATTGACTGGAGAGATGCTTTCTTGCGGCATATTGCCCTTCATCCTGATCAGATCTAGCACCATCTGCGTCCTGGCGGTATAAGAACTAAGCTCACTAGGCACATGGTGTAACTTTGACTCAACTGCTGATGGAAGCGCGCTCTAAAAAGCGTTTAGATTAAGTGCGAGACGCAATTGAGATCAAGAATTACGCCGACCGCACCGAAGAGACCTAAGTGCAGTGGGTTAAGCACTATATCCTGTTTCAGGATAACCGGCATCCCAACTGTATGGGACATATCGGGCTGTGCAAGATCAGTTTGCCGATTCTACCCAAAATTAGGCACTCACTGGACTGTTGTTGTCTCCCCATATAAAAAGCTTTAGGTGATTTATCAGCTTTTATCTGAATTTTTAGCTCAAGAATAAAAACAATTTTTGAGTTTTACTTCCTCCATTCATACTGCTGTCAAAGTTCTGACTTTTCAGTTCCTTCGTTCTTTTTGTAAAGATGTTCAACCGGCATCCTCATTCAAATGCGTTTTAATCAGCCGGCACCTTCTGAAATATGTGTCAATCTCGTAGCAACTAATACATCCGCAGCACATTAGTAGTCAGCGATCTGTACCGCAGACAACTCAATTATTCATGAGGTATCAGTTGATTTGCGATTACCAATTCAAGCTCAGCATTATTGATGCCGGCAAGAGAAAGACTATCTTTGGTCGTAGAAAGGAATCTACAGAAAGAGCGATTGCTGATAGGTAAGGAAAGCTTTATTCCTAATGTAGAGATCAAAAAATTTCCAAGGAACAGTAATATGCCAGTCGAAGAAAAGCAACAGCCGGCACAGCATCAGGATCAGCAACCAGGTCTTGAATCTGAGATGACGCCGCAACCCAAAGCTGATGATTCCAAATATAAAGGCAGCGGCAAATTACTCGGTAAGGTCGCGTTTATCACCGGCGGCGATAGCGGCATCGGTCGCGCTGTGGCGATTATGTATGCCAAAGAAGGCGCAAAAGTCGCCATTGGCTACCTCAACGAGGACGAAGACGCACAAGAAACAAAACGCATGGTGGAAGAACACAATACCGAGTGCCTCACCATTGCCGGCGACATTGGCGATGAAAAATTCTGCCAACAAGCGGTGCAACAGACGATTGACACCTTTGGTCAGCTCGATATTCTTGTCAATAACGCCGCTGAACAGCACCCGCAACAAAGTATTACGGACATCACGGCTGAGCAGTTAGAACGTACCTTCCGCACCAATATTTTCTCGATGTTTTACCTGACGAAGGCAGCGCTGCCACACATGAAAGAAGGAAGCGCGATTATCAACACAACGTCAGTAACTGCTTATCAAGGAAACCCGCAACTGCTTGATTATTCTTCCACAAAAGGGGCAATTGTTGCCTTTACCCGCTCTCTGTCGCAATCGTTAGTAGAGAAAGGTATTCGCGTTAATGGTGTGGCTCCTGGCCCTATCTGGACGCCTCTCATTCCGTCCACTTTCTCAGAAGAAAAAGTTGAGAGTTTCGGTCAGCAAGTACCGATGAAACGAGCCGGTCAGCCAGAAGAAGTTGCACCTAGCTACGTGTTTTTAGCCTCGGATGACTCTTCTTATATGTCGGGTCAGATTTTGCACCCCAACGGCGGCAAAGTTGTGAATGGCTAAATTGCTTAATGGCGGAGTGTACAGTGAAGAATGAAAAGTCGTGAGTGATGAGCGGTTAGTGACAGGAAAAAACTAATCGCTCATCACTTTAAGTTTTTGCTTTTCTTGGGAAACTTGCAACTTTTACATTAAATTCAGTTAAATGTCAAAATAGTAAGCTTGATGAGCCTGATAGGAAATTGAATGAATCAACAAGGGAATGTAGGCGGAATGCTAATAGCAGCCGGCATCTTGCTCGGCATGAGTGCAGCCGGCTTTTTTGATGGAATTGTGCTGCACGAAATCTTACAATGGCACCAAATGTTAACGAGTGTGATGCCGCCGACCAGTCTTTCTAATGTCAAAGAAAATATGGTGTGGGACGGCTATTTTCACGCAGGGGTGTATGTGATCAACAGCGTGGGAATTTGGCTGCTGTGGCGTGCCGGCAAGCAGGGTGAGATAACGGCATCGTTTAGCACTTTCGGAGGCGCATTGCTGGTGGGTGCGGGTGGATTTAACCTGATCGAAGGTTTGATCGACCACCAAATATTAGGCATACACCATGTCAAACCAGGGCCAAATCAACTCGCATGGGATTTGGGGTTTCTGGTGATCAGTGCGTTGCTAGTTGCTGCCGGCTGGATTTTATTACAGCGCCGGCAGCGTGATGTCACGGCATAAGGTGATTATAAAAAAAAGACATAAAAAGGGAGGCATTTAAAAGTCTCCTTTTTTTTATGTGCTGCCGGCGCACATTCTTTAATTATCCGTTAATAAGTTTAAAACTTTTTCTTTCTGTTGCTGAACTAGGTGTTGCTGTTGCTCAGCTCGTTCAGCCAGTTCAGCGAGCTTTTTTCCTTGTTGTTCAACTTTCTCAGCCAGTTCAGCAAGCTTTTTTCCTTGTTGCTTAACTTGTTCAGCTTGCTGCTGAAAGCTCTCATCTAGCCGCGGAGGTGGCCAATGTTTGTATTTTTTGTCCATCTCACTAACTGGCTCTAACGCTCTGTAAATAGGCATAAAAGCTATCTTTAACTCCTTTAAATGGTTACAAAACCCCCACCACTTAAGTGATGGGGGTTTTGTTTAAAGAGAGCAGCGAATTATGTCAGCTAGCAACTCAAGATTAGGTTAGCTTCTGATTACTTGCTAGAAGCTGCCAATTGGTCTTGAACCTTGCTTTTTGCTGTCTTGAACTCGGTAGCCATTTGCTTTTGCTGTTCGTCGCTGAAATTGTCACGGATTTTCGGGAACATTTCAGTTTCTTCTTGACGAACGTGATGCATCACCGCATCCATTAGCCGCTTAACATTGTCCTTGAAGTTCGGCGCAGAGGGGTTCAAAGACTTGATTTGTTCGAGCATCTGCTTCATTTCAGCTTGCTCGCTGTACAAATCTTGAGTTTCAGGGTAGTAAGAACGCACTGCGGGGTAGACAATTTGCTCTTCGGCTTCTGAGTGGGCGCTCAAATCCTTGTAAATTTGACCGAAATATTCTTGCAGTTTTTGAGGATCGTCAGTCCCTTGAACTTGCATAAAGAGGGTGTTGACTTTGGTGTGATCCATACGAATGAGATCGCGGATGCTCATCTCATCATCGGTGCGGGAAACGACGCTGCCGGCGACTCCAGTAAAGGCTGCAACTGCGTCTTGAACTCGTGCCCAAATACCTTGATCCGGATCTTTGCCGGTAAGCTCACGAACACCCAGAATTTCTAAAATTCCTTTGAGTTGTTCTTGATGAGCGCGGTTTTCAAAGTTAACTGTATTCAAAGGAGTGATGGCGGCTTCAATGTCAGCACCAACAACCTGAGCGGCTTTATGAACTAACAACCCTTTCATGGCTTGAGCGTGCTTGAGCAGTTCATGCTGAGAGAACTTCTCATAAACAGTCAGCTCAGAACCTTGCATCAGTTCTTGAGTCTTTTTAATCAACTCCTGAGTTGTTTGTTTTGGCTCTCCTTTGACACCATACTGAACGATTACGGTGTCAAGAATGCCCAGGTTTTTTTGATCGTCTTCGAGCATATCTCTGACGCGCTTGCAAATCTCTTGATCGCTACAAGCATTTAAAAGAGCTTGCTCGTTGGATATGAGTAGGTTTTGCAACGCTTTCATATCTGCCAATTTAGTGGCAATTGCTTGACGCTTGGTGTCTTCAAGAGTCACTGGCATACTTGGTTCTCCTCTTATTTAAACGTCCGTTATCGGATGCTTTTATTAGCTTATTGGAGTTGTCCAACTTTGCTCATCCTTCTGCCGGCAGATTTGACTAAACCAGAAGTGTTAAAAAAACTTAACGATTGACAGATTGCATTACAAGCTTTGGGTTATAGTACATACCAAAAGAGAGACTCGGCAATTTAACAACGCTGATATCTCATCCCCGGCAATTGAGTTACCAAGCCCAACAATTCTAGTTGCAATAAAGCACTAGAAACCGCTCCAGCTGCTAAGCCCGCTTCTTGCATAATTGAATCTAATGATGTTGCTTCCGCCGGCACGACTTGCAAGACTTTAGCGAGTTCTGGTTCCAATTGCGGCACTGGCGCTTTCTCAAATAAAGACAATTGTGCAGATACAGGATGTACTGCTTCTGTCGTGGTATCTATCGGGGGCATCGCGCCCAGCATTTCTAATAGATGACCCTCATTTAAAATCACCTGTGCGCCCTTACTCAACAACCCTAAACAACCGAGCGAGTTAGGATTATCGAGCGATCCCGGCAGTACATAAACATCACGACAAAAGTCGTTTGCCAAGTGTGCAGTAATTAAAGCACCCGATTTTGTAGGCGCTTCCATCACCAGCACCGCCCGAGTCAAACCGGCAATAATTCGATTGCGCTGGGGAAAGTGGGCACGATCCGGCCCAGTTCCGGCTGGATACTCACTTAATACCGCTCCCTGCTTCAGAATTGCCTCGTACAGAAGCCGGTTGCGCGGCGGATAGACGATATCAACGCCGGTGCCCAAAATCGCCAGAGTGCGCCCACCGGCATCCAAACAGCCCTGATGCGCTTCTGTATCGATGCCGGCTGCCAGTCCAGAAACAATCGTAAAGCCACTTCTTGCCAAAGCCATACTGATTTTTCGCGTCCAGCGTTTGCCATACTCAGATGGTTCGCGGGTGCCAACAATCGCCACCATCGGTATTTGTCCGAGAGTCTCTGCGCTGTTAATTTGCCCCCGGCAGTACAAAACCGGCGGTGGGTTGGGCGTTTCTAGCAGCAGGCGGGGATAGTCGGGATCTGCCGGCGTCCAGAAACAGGGATTTTGTTGTTGGTGCTGTTGTAGCAATTTGTCTGGCTGGATTTGGGATCGTCCTTGCACGACGCGTTCAACCGTATTTCGCCCAAATCCTTCTACTTGTCCCAACGCTGCCGGTGTGGCATTCCAAGCGGTTGCTAGGGTGCCAAAGTGCTGTTGCAGGCGTCTGAGGAACACCGGACCCACACCGGCAACTTTCGACCAGGCTAGCCAGTATGCACGTTCTTCCACTCATCCCCCATGTTTGATTAAATGTCTGACGATTTCCACTCGGATTCGAGAATGCTCATCACATAATAACTCCAATATTTATCACCAACTTTATAAGCATCTCTAAAATATCCTTCTTTCACAAACCCGACTTTTTCATAACAAGAAACTCCTGCTATATTAAAATCAAACACTCCTATAGAAATGCGGTGCAGCTTCAACTCTTCAAATCCGAACAGCAAAAGTTTTTTTACCATTTGAGTTCCTATTCCTTGTCCTCTGAGGGAAGCTTCACCCACTAAAACTCTGGAAACGGTGCCAGACCTATTTTGCAGATCAATTCTATCAAGTTCGATGTGACCCACGACTGCGAAGGTCTGAGTATCTACCGCTTTAAATATTTTTTTAGTGGGTTTCTCTCCCTCGGACATTTGAATATATTTTTCCAGTTAATTGTCATCTAAGGGGTAAGTGAAGGTTGAAGGTGCCCATTGCTGGATTAGATCCGCAGAGGTGATCCAACCTATTAATCGGGCGAAATCATCGCGCTCAAACGGTTGCAATTCAATTTTTATCATAAAATGCCGGTTAAACTGTCATTTAGTCAAATTGGCTAGTTAAAATTTTATGCTTTCCAATCGATAAAACGCGCATAAGCATAAGCAATACTTTCAGAGACGATTGACCTAACTCCAGCGCTAGATTGCCACCAATTGTTAGCATCATAATCGAGAGGTTGGGCGGCAATGACGCCAACGCGAATTTCAGGCGCGAGGACTTGTTTAAAAATTAGCCAACTGCGGCGGGCATGAGGGCCAAATGTGTATAAATTAATTGCTTTGACTTCTAAATCGGAAGTAGATAACCATTGGCGTAGAGCAACCGCAGATGCTTGGGTTCGATGTTTGATGGCTGCCGGTGCCGGAACTGCGATTAAATTATCTGGCTCAAAGTTGAGAGCGATTAAAGTTGCGGCTGCAATTTCAGCAAAGGTTTTGTATTCCGCGAGATAGTAGCCTTTGGATAAAGGGCCGCCGGTTGTGATAAGTTTACGATAACCCCCGCTTTTAAATTCATCGATAGAGGTTTTGATGGCATAATCTGGCAGCCATCCTTCGACGACTAAAATATCAGCCTGAACGGGAGAATTGAGGGCGAGAAAGGGATGGAGATGATTAATTGTCAACACGAGTATACTGATCGTCCTGAGCCGGGTAATTTCCCATCCCAAAGCCCTCAAAATTTATTGTTGTTTGCTAGAGATGGGCGATTTTGATTTTTGTGAACTGATTGAAGATCAAGCCTCCACTGAGCGTTGTTGATGCAAATAATCAAAGACGCTTTTATCTCCGATGTCGGGGGGAATTGCTTGAAAGGCTTTGCGAAGTGCGAAGACTAAGAATAAAATTGCCCAACCGGCTAGTAATGTTTTCTCCACCGGCACCGGCAAGACTCCAGTAAGATGCCCCAGCAGCAACACCGGCACTAAGGGTGTCAGCAGTTTGGTTTCAAAACGGTTAAAACAAAAGGCTTCTTTAAAGAAAATTCCGGTTAGTGCGGCGAAGGTGAAGCCGGCACCGAGCAAGGTGACTGGGTGGTTGTAAACTGTTAAAGCCAGCGCTTCGCTATTTTGCAGGGCTAAAACGCCGGCGGTGATGCCACCAATTAGCCAAAATATTTGCAGCAGCCGGTGTAAACTGGCGAGGTAGATATGAATGGTGACTAAGCTGACGCCGAGGCCGAGAGAGAAGCAGGCATAGAGGGGCGTCAGGGCATTTAGGGTTGCGGGAGTGTTGCCCAAAAGTAATACCAGCAGGCTGCCGGCGGCAAAACTGAGTGCTGCAACCATCAAGCCGGTGCGGTAGATGAGAACGCCGGTGCGGTCGCTTTGAGTAATGGTAAACTGGCCAAACTGGCCTTGATAGACTTCTGGTTCAGATTCCGTCAGTTGTGTCATGGTTCGTTCTTATCTATCAACTGCAAAGGGACTGCTCTCAGGCTACACTTTATTTATAAACCTGCGTCGGGTAAAAAGAAATGTCTAAATCTGATAAGAGCAAAAATCGCAGTCGGCTTAACCCTTCATCAGACGATCAGAAGGTTATTGAAATTGATGAAACCGTTGTTTGTAGAGTTTCCGAAAGAACGAAAAAAGCAGAAAATAATTTGCCCAATTTTTTAGGCCATTTTCCTGAGATAGCTGAAAAGGTTAATTTTATCAAAGTGCTTAGTAATGGGGAATTTGAAGTTGTTTTAAACAAAGACTTAATGGATGAAGACAACGGAGAATTTGAGAAAATAGAAGAATTTGAAAAAAGACTAAAATTAATTCTAGAAAATAAAACAATAGAAGTTAATGAAAAAAACTTACTTCTTTATATGGAATATCTTAAGAAAAATATTGAAATTCCATGCCAGCTTACGGGAAGCGAAGACTTTGACTGGGAAGAACAGTATGTGATTGGGGACGGCAATAAAAAAGAATATGAAAAATTAAAGAAAACCAACCCTTCCTACACAGATACCTTCAAGTTTCTTAAATTCAACGGTTATATTAATGAAGCAGACGGTCTTTTAGTAGACGTTCAGCGCACAACTGATCGTAAAAAATTTACACTTCCCCTATCATATTTGGAAGCAACAGAAGAAGGCTCTGCTAATTATCAACTCCTGGATGATTATGCCGTTTGGTTTGTTAATTATCAGTAAAAACCGGCAGCCCATGAAAACAGAAAATATTTTGTAAATCAACTTAAGCTTAACTAATATCTGTACAAAAACGTGCCCCTTTACCGCTCATCTGCCTGCCGGCACGCTGCACTATCATCAGCAGTTAAATAAAGCTCCCATTTCACCACTTTAAATATTTATAAATATCAAACGTCTAGATTTGTTTTGACAACACGCATCGGCACCCCCAACAAACTTGGCTGATTGAGTTGTTTTTGTAACTCAGAATCAGCACTACCACCGCTGACAGCAATTTCTACCCAACCATGACTGCCAATTAAACTTAAAAGGGTTCCGGATGGGGTGTCACTATAAGTTTGACCACTCGGTATTGTAAGACTGCCGGCAACTGCAAACCAACCTTGTTCTTCTATATAACTGCCGGGAATATTAGTCACTAAATTGCCAAAATGATCAATATATTGAACCGTGCCGGCAACCTCGTTTTCAGTGACAACACAGCTAGGAAGAGAAAGCTCAACGAGAGTTTTTAGATCTATGGTTTTTCCGAGATTTGTTAACGGGATACCGGAAGCGAGATAAGCACCTGCCGGCGCAAAAATATCCCGTCCATGAAATGTGCTGCTAGGTGCCGGTGTACGCCAGTATTTAGGGTTAGTCAGTTCCACCGCCGCCACCGCAGGATTTTGACTCAGCACCCCACTCAATAAACCATTATCGGGTCCTACTAAGAAACCCCCTGAAAATTCTACCGCAATCGCTCGCCGGTGACTTCCGACACCTGGATCAACAACTGCAACATGAATGGTGCCGGCGGGGAAATAAGGTACAGCATTCATCAGACAAAACCTGCCGGCGGCGATATTTTGCGGGGGAATTTGATGCGTCAGATCCACCACCGGCAGCGTCGGGTTAATTCCAGCGATCACCCCTTTCATCACGCCAACATAAACATCGCTCAAACCAAAATCGGTGAGCAGCGTAATAATTTTACTTTCAGGCATCTTAAATGTTTAAGCTTAGATTTATCTGGGTTTATTTTCGCTCCCAAATCATCTCAATATTTTTGGATAATGAGTAGGTGCGATCTTCATTGGTATTGAAGTCAAGTGCTTTCGGTGCTTCACTAACTTTAGGGCGATCAAGAAGTAGCTGCCGGCACAGCTCATCTAGATCTCCATTTCTTTGATCAATAATTAACTGTGCCAGTTCTTCTAGTCTTTTAATATTACCATCACTGGCATCATCAAAATCGTCTTGAACGTTATTTAACGGAGCTTGAAAGCGATAATACTGTTTCGCCCGATCTTCCGGATTCGGCAGTAATTGTTCCAACTGGCAATCCACACATTCACTTTGACCGTCAAGGGCCATATTAATGACTGGACGCACCCATTTAATCAGTCCCCAATCTTTTGCCTGCTCAAAATAAAATTGTCGTGTCAGCGCTCCTGTTCCCAGAGAAACCACTAAAATGTCATCAACAAATAGTCTAGTTTTGTACTTTTCTCGATAAAAAACAATCGCTTCTATGATTGCCATCGCTGTGGGGTTATTGGCAACAACTCCCCCATCGACTAAGGAATAAAAGCCGCTGCGAGTGGGGTGAAGGGTTTCAACTTTGTAAGGTTCAAAGTATGTTGGGGCGGCGGAAGTTGCCATTGCGGCTTGTTTCATTGTAAATCCCTCGCATATCTTCCGGAAGTAATCGGCTCTTTTTTCGTTATGTCGGTTACTTGTAAAGAAAATAGGCATTCGCAGTTCAGTATCGTAGCTGGTAACGAAAACTTCTGTCACCGCTTCTTCAATAGGGGTCTCTCCTAAAAATTCAGTCAAAACTGATTCTCTGCCACCAGACGAAAATTTTGGGCGGAATAGGTTTTGGAAATTAACAATCGGCGAATACCAAAAATTTTTTAAAACAAGTGACTGGTATTTTGCCATTTCAGCCAGTCTAGAGCGAGGCTTGGGAAAAATTCGCTTTCCTTCATGTTTATAGAGACGAATTAAGTCCTCCGCTTGATATTGAGCTTCCGCAGGATTGGCTGGATTGGGTTTAGTCACGCCCAGCGCTAAGATTCCTCCCGTTGATGTGCCGGCAACTAAATCAAAGAGTTGTGAAATCCGCTTTCCCGTGCGTTTCTCAATCTCTGCTAAGATGAGTGCCGGCATGATGCCTCGAATGCCCCCGCCGTCAATCGACAAAACTTTGAATTTGAAAGGCATATTCCTCTTGTTGCTAACAAAATTAAGTCTTGTCAGATGCCCCTGTATGCTATTGGGTTCGGAAAGTCGCTGCAAAAGTGTTAAAACCCTTACCCACAAGCTACGCTAATCAAAACGCAGTCTAGCCTTTAAATAATTTCCCGACACCAGGAACAAGTAAATAGACCCGCTTTGATTTAGCCGTCATGTACAGTTATAGCGCGTGCTTCGGCACATGAAAACCCCTCAAACTTTTCTAGCCAAAAGCTAGCTCTGCTCAGGCGAAAAAAGCCGGTTTAGTGGAAAAGGGCGGCAACTTGTCACCGACAACTCAAAACAAGCTTAGCCGTTTTTATTCTTTTTTTACAATAAGTTGAACACCGATTGGCCAACCATCTGCATTTGATCCGATTTTTTTTCTCTTAGTTTTATCAAACTGGTTTCTATCATTATCTTTAGTCGGCTGTACTTTTGGCTAAATATCTAACACAATTAAAGCCGCTAGAAAGATAAGGTTTAACATCAGTTGTCTCCGGCTTGAACACCTGTATTTGATTTTAAATTTAAGCGCCGATACACCGGCATCCCTAAAATCTCCTGAATCCGGGCAGATAAACTGAGTGGAGTGGCATCTGAGCGCTCACCGGCTTGGTTCGTTAAGATGTTGAAGTGCAAAGGTGAGCGCTTTGCTTCTGGCGTGTGGCACGACTTCCCGCCGCCAAACCCGCTATCATAGGGCAGCAGTTCAGCCCAAATGCGCGAACGCCCATATCAAAACCGATGACACCCGAACCTGATTCTTCCAAACCCACCCAACCTCAATCAAATGTAACGCTGGAAAGTCTCAATGGTGCCGATGGCAAAGTTGCCGGTAAAGACGGTGCAGTTGTCGCCACCGACATTCCTGAAATGATAGTGCCGGCAAAATCTCCAATTCAGCAAACCGCACAGCCAACGAATCGGATTTGGAAGGCCAACCCGATTGCGCTCCTGTTGGCTTCACTTGCCCTCATGATTTTGGGCTTGGTTATCAATAACCCCTGGTTGGGGGTATCGGGCGCGATTATATCTCTGTTACTATCGCTGCTGATCATTTGGCCGTTTGCTCGCTCAGTGATGGATGACTTATTACCGTCACCCCTACGCGGGCAATTTTTGGCAGCATTGGGAATCCTGGCGGCGACGCTGGGCTTACTAAAATATTTGGGTGTCTACCTGCGCCTCACAAAATGGGCCAAGCAAATTCAGTGGGATGCCGTTGGATCACTGGCAGAATGGTTCGGGGCATTGGGACAAATTTTCATCGCGGTTTTAGCCGTGTATATCGCTTGGCAACAGTATGTGATTTCTCGCGATCTCACCCTCGAACAAAACCGGCTCACCAGTCAGCAAAACATCCTCACCCAGCAGCAGACAATTGATGCCTACTTCCAGGGCGTTTCTGATCTGGCGCTGGATGACGAGGGATTGCTGGAAGATTGGCCCCAAGAGCGAGCATTTTCCGAAGGACGCACTGCAGCTATTCTCGGGAGTGTGGATGCTGCCGGTAAAGCTAAAGTTTTGCGATTTTTGTCTCAATCGAGGTTGCTTACGCCGTTAAAACGCGACCGTCGCCTGGGCCGGCCTATTTTGAACGGTGACGGCGGCTATGAGGAAGATCGCGCCTATGGCGTCCGCGTGATCGATCTCGGTGTGATGCTAGCTGGGGCAGACTTAACCGGCACCGATCTGCGCTGGACAGAATTGAGCGAAGCGAATCTTATCAGGGCCAACCTCAGCCGGTGTGACCTTGTCAAAGCCAACTTTGCCCGCTGCATTTTGTACGAAGCGAATCTTTCCTATTCCGATTTCAAAGGGGTGCGGCTATTTTATGGCAAAGCAGAAAACGCCACTCCCCGCAGTCGTACCGAATATCCCGACTACAAAACAGGTCTCCACACGGGTGCTGTGATTGAGAGTGCAAACTTCACCGGCGTTGAGCGACTAGATGACGAGCAACGCTACTACTGCTGCGCTTGGGGTGGAGAGCAAACCAGAGCTACGATTCCAGGCGGTTGTGAGGGCATCCCCAATAAGTTAGGCCGCTGATCGGGCGAGGGACTGGGGGTTTTTGGCACGCTTCGTATCAGATTACCGACCCCCTCTCCCCTCAGTTCTCACTCGGAAAGGTTCCCCGTTTCTTCCGGGCTTCCATTGCTTTTTCTAAGACATCTAGCAGCCCCGGCGCTTCTTCTTGTAGGGTGAGCAATAGTCTTTCGCCCATATCTTCGTCGCCCGGATCTTGGCCGGTTTCCATCACCTGTTTTAGACGCGGCATTGCCACATCATCAACAATTTGAATTAAGCCACTTAAACAGCGATTAAATTGCCTTTCTGTTAATTGGGCATCCTCCAATGGAAATTCGATAATCGCCCGAATTTCTCCATCCGATGGATCGTACTCCCATTGCAACATTTTTGTTTCCCAAGAGATGCACAGCATCGTCTGCAAAATTGCATCTTTATGAGGATGGTCTTGAATACCAGACAGCACTTGGGGAGCGAAGAGTTTAAAAAATTCTCCATCCTCATCAAGCTGGATCACAATTAAAAAATTCTCTATGTGGTCAGCATACACTCCCGTAATAATCCGAGTGTTTTTTTCATCTAGCTCATATTGCCAACCTCTTTCATCAAGATAAACAGCAATCTGTTCCAGCGTTGCAGCCATCAGAGCCTCCTGGGTTAATAAAAAAAGTCTTTATATATAAAGTTCGGTGACAATTGAGAAATGAGCAATTTCTATTTCATTTCACAAGAAATCATAAACATTTCAATCATAACAGAATCTCAAAAAGTATCGATTTTACAAGAGTTAAGAAAATAGGTATTTACGGTTGTCAATCCTATTTTATCTAAGTCACCAGCATCTTGAAAAAGGCGAGTCAGAATTGACGATTGACTCGCTAATTACTGATGGTAATCGTTTGGCCGGTTTCAGCAGATCGGCGGGCGGCATCGGCAACTTTAAGGGTGTAGGCGCTGGCTGCCGGCGTCACATACAGGGGCGCTCCCTCGCTCAGGTGATCTAATACCATTGCGGTGTCTTTGGCAAACAATCCCCGCCGGCTGCCCACTTCTATTGGGGTGGTTTCCTCCCCGCGCACGAGGCGTCCCTCTTCGCCATTAAAGATCAGTGTGCCCTGATCTCCGTGAACTTCTAACTTCCGTTCTGCTTGCCAGAAAGTTTCCCCTTTGCCATAAATGACTTCCGCCACCACGCCATTTGTAAACCGCAACGAAGCAGCGCACAAACAGGCTGTGAAAAAACCGGCTTCTGATGCTGGGGGTGGGGCGTCCCAAAACCGACTTTGACAGCTAACAGTCGCAACTTGGCCAAATAAATCTGTGAGCCGGTGCAGCCGCGAGAGGGCACCGCTTAAGGGAAAACCAAACAGATCCCGTTGATAAGTCCACTTGCGGGGTGCCGGCTGCTGGGGACTGATGGTGACATAGCGGGCGTAGAAAGCTTCGCCAACTGCCGGTAAGGATTCTACCAGCGCCTGATGTACGCCCCCAAGCAGCTCAATATGCTCGACGTGCAAAAGTTTGTTTTGTTGAGCGGCTAAAGCAATTAACTTTTCTGCCTCAACCGGATCGAGGGAAATGGGATATTCTACGACGACGTGTTTACCGGCACTCAGCGCGGCACGGGCAATCAAGTCATGATCTCGACTAATGTTTGAAATGATCACCAAATCCAGATCTTCGCGTTCCACCAGCTGACGCCAAGAAATCACCGCTTGAGCGCCGTAGGTTTGACTGAACGCCTCTGTCGTTTCAGGGGTATGGCCGGCAACTGCCACAAGATGCGCTCGCGCCTCGCCTTGCAGGGTTTGCGCTCTTAGCTTTGCTGCATAGCCAGTCCCCACCAACCCGACTCTCACCGGCAGGCGCACGCCGGTATATAAAGGAGTCATAGGCGTTTGTGTGCTTGTGTTAAACGTGTTTGTCACCAGCGAGACTCTACGATTGGGAAATCATGGACGTTGTTGATACTACCTTAGTTTTAAGGGCGGCTAACAGAGACACAATGCCGTACCTATATTCCTAGGTATAAGCAATCAAGATGAAATTAGAAAAATTTATAATAAATTTTATTGAGACTACTTGGTCAATAAGTGTTGCAAGCTTGATTTTTTCCCGTAATATCAGAAACAGGCTGAACCGATACGCAAAGCTACGGGTTAATACAGAAGTAGCTTTTGCATAAAGGAAACTTATCACCCTAAGTCGATTTCTAGAGAGGAACGCTGCATGGCAACTTTCAAAGTCACATTAATCAACGAAGCAGAAGGGCTAAACACAGAGATTGAAGTGCCCGATGACGAGTACATTTTGGATGCTGCTGAGGAACAAGGGATTGACCTGCCTTATTCTTGTCGCGCCGGTGCTTGTTCCACCTGTGCCGGTAAGATCACCGCAGGCACTGTGGATCAGTCTGACCAATCCTTCTTGGATGATGATCAAATTGAAGCCGGTTATGTCTTAACTTGTGTTGCATACCCCTCTTCTGACTGCACGATCCTAACTCACCAAGAAGAAGCACTGTACTAACTCAGTCTTTGATGCCTCGGCCCTGAGTTGAGTGCGAAGTTCAACTCACCCCTCAGTTGTTAATTCAAGCCTTATCAGGCAGGGAGTTAAGCCGGGTTCTTAACACTCTCTTTCTCTAAACTGATGCAATTGATTAGTTTAGTGACTGATTGAACTTCGTACAAACTTCACCATCAGGGGGCGTCGTTCGGGCGTCCCTGATTTGTTTTTGGCCCTGTTAATTACGACTTGTGGCACAAATTGAGTCAGGGCAAAATAGAAAAAGGGCGAGTTGCCGGCTCACCCTGGTCCCTGAGAACCCAGAAGCCGGCTCTTACACATCGGCTTCTGGTGCAAAGTGGCCCTACTTCACCCGCAAAGTCACTTTCTCTTCACTCTTTTCTTTCAACGGGTCTTGCCACAAGATAATAGACTCGTTAATCGGCTGGATTTGGGTGCCGGGATAGTAAAAGCTGAGAATGCGCTCGCTCGACCAGCCCAACTTGGCCAGCTTATGGGAGCCGGTTTGACTCATGCCGACCCCATGCCCAAAACCCCCTCCAATAAAGGCATAGCCCTTAAGTATTTTCGTATTTTCTTGATAGATCGGTTCCACATAGAAGAGAGTGCTTAAAGGCGCATAAAACGCCCTGAGAATCTCGTCTTTTTCCAGTTCAAGCACACCCCCGTCAGTGATTACGGCCATTTTGAGAACACGACCGGCACTGGATCGCTGTAGCACCCGCAACTCCTGAATCGTTTGGAAATTAACCAAAGCAGAGTTGCCGTCTTGGAGATAGCGCTTCAAGTCTTTGTTCATCTTGTCGAGACTGCTTTCCTCTCGCCACCGAAACAAGTCGCCTTCCTCGTTAAATCCTTTCTCAATATTGACAAAGCGGCGGAAGTTGTCTTCGGAAGCTAAACTTTGACTCGACAAGTCCCAAACGTTGCCCACCGAGTCTAGCACCGGCAGCAAATAAGGCCGTTCTGGGCCATTCCACATATCGTTGAAAGGAGCCGTGACGCCGCCGCTGGTTGAGGAATAAAGGGCATCAATTAACTCGTTTTGGTAAACCAGCACTTGCCCCGTGGTGGCTGCGATCGCGCGATCAGCATCGGGCCAAGTGTCGCCCAGTCCTAGGTAAACCTGGCATTGGGTATTGGCGCACATCTGATAGTTATCAATGGCAAATCGGCGTACGTTCCGCAGTACATACGTCCGTGCCAAAATCGTTTGGGCTTCAATTGCCGGATAGGGGGCTTCTTCGCCGATCTCATGAGGCACGACGCCTCGTAGATAGGTTTCAAGGGGCACTTGGTTGACGAGTGTATAAGTGCCATAGGCATTGGGCTGCAGCCGCAGACTGCCTCCATAGAGACGTTCAGTTTTTTGCTCTTTTCCTTTCTCGACTTTAATTAAGCCGGTGCCGGCGCTGATGTCTAGCTGAGACTGGCTATAGCGGGTGCCATTGACCACCCAGCTGGCTTGGGGTGTCTGCTGTAATATTTTTGTATCGAGATAGACGCTGTTATGGCCTTGCGCTTGTAGGCTTTCTAGGAGAAACCGGCGGATTAAAGGGCTGCTGTAGGCACCGCGTTTGGCCCAGACCTGCCATTCGTCCGGTTGGCCAATTTCCACCTCCAGACCTTTAGCTCGCCACTTATTAGCCGTGTCTTCAGCGCTTTCAAAGCTGCGGTAGCTACCGAGTACGACTCGCTCCTCTACCACCGGCTGCGGCAGGGGTTGCATCTGAATTTCTAGCTTGAGTTCTGTGGCTTCGAGAATTTGGGGCAAGCCATCTTGGTTAAAACGCAAGCTTAAGCGATCCCCAGGCGTTGCTTTCAGGGTCAGCCGGTCCTTTGGTTTTTCCCCAAATCGCTGGACTACCCCGACTTGAAGCTCTATGTCTTGGGAACTCTGCGCCCATACTGCGCTGCCGGTGAGCGAGGATAAGGTAAAAAATAAAAGGTAAAAAGGCAAGAAAAAGCATTTTCTCTTTTGCTTTTGCACGAGCGCCTTTTTCCTGGGTTGATGCTGGGGTTGGTTTGGCAAACCCATCTGCTTCAAGGTGTCACTGTGTTGCTGCATGAGCTGTTTCCCAATCGCGGGCTGAACGTATTATAATTTTTTTTATTAAAGTTTTTAGTTAATCCAACAATTACTATTTTTTAATAATTCACTTGTTAAATTAAGCTGCAATTAAAATATACTGTTACAGTTCTATGCTTTTCCGGAATATTTTTAGTTGAAGTGGCAGCGAACGATTGATTTAAATGTTAGAGTTATGAGTTTGCTGAAATTCAGGCCGATTTTGATCTAGATGCCGGTGGTATGCTGTGCTACTTTTCTAGAAAAAAGGGAAATAATTTTAAAACTGTAGCGATTTTATCAGTTGTGGAAAAGCATCGCTTCGGCTCTCGCTTATCTCCAAACCCGCTGCCTGCCTGTAAGGGCAGCGCAAAATACTGTCTGTGAGTTTTCAATCTATCACACTAATGCGCCCTAAGCTGTCGCCAAGGAAATTAAGGCTGACCAATTAATATGAAAGCTGCCCAATCTCTAGGATTGGGGTGTTGTTGTATTGTCTTCAACATTGCATTTCGCAACGCCTTTGCTTTGTCCCCATTTTGCTGCAATTGCTGATAAAATTCCTGCATTAAAAATGCTGTAGGTGCATCCGGTACTGTCCACAAGGAGACGACGGCGCTAGGAATGCCGGCACTAATTAAAGCACGAGACAAACCAATAACTCCATCCCCCGTAATTCTGCCTCGTCCTGTATTGCAGGCGCTTAAAACGATTAGTTCGGCTTTCAATTTGAGTTTGAGAATTTCACTGGCTGTTAGCAAGCCATTATCTTGGCTATCAGGCGCTAAGGCGATGGCACTTTCTAAGCCTTGTGCTTCATCGAGTAATCCATGTGTGGCGAAATGGATAATTTGGCTTTGCTGCATTTTTTCCACAACCAGTGCTTTGGTGGGGATAGAGCCGGTTAAAGCGGTTGTTTGTAATAATTGAGCAATTTCTAAAGCTTCCGTTTCAGCATTGGGAAGTGGCGCTAATGGTTGCGCCGGCTGTCCGGGGGTGGTTTGCACAACCGGCATTTTAGGATTCCCAACCACTAATGCTTGAGGTTGGGTTTGGGTTGCTCGTTGTTGTTTTTGTTGGTTGGTTAAGTCCAGGACTTGTATTGCCGGCGCTGTGAGAATCGTGTGTTTTTCAATTAAATAATTGCCCTCGCTATCTTGCAAAGCAGCAAAGGGCACTAAAAACAATTCGCCGTGAGGAATAAACACGACATGATCTTCTGGGTTTGCCGGCAATAAATCTGCAATCGGTGCAATTAGCAATTGATGTAGTTGTTGCAGCTGGAGATTGCTGCTGCTGCGCGAATCTACTTTTGATGTCACATCAGCAATAGGGCGAGCAATTGTCACGCCTTCTGCAAAAGAAGATTGGGTTAATTCAACTTCTTGAGTGGCTTCATTAATTTTGACAACTTGCCAAGGTTCCCAATCGGGTGGATCATCTTTCAGCCTCACTAAATCACCTGAAGTTACAGCGAGACTTTCTGTTTCACCCTGGCTTCGCACACCTAGAGAAATACGGCTACTGGGTACAAGATTAGCCAGGTTAATATCTAAAGACTTGAGATCACTGCGACGAAAGGCAACTTTACCACTAGGTTTAACTACCCAAATAAATAGTTCAGCCCCCACACCCCTTAATTTACCGTGAACTAAGAAACTGTCATCAGGAATTATTGAGTATTCGACTAACGTTACATTTTGCGACTGGGCGATTTGTTGAATTTGCTGAATATTTGGGGGAATCGTTTGAACCGCTACGTTTAAATTAGAGGAAAGCTGTTTTGATAATAAGGCGATGAAAGCACGGCTTCGCCCATGTTCAGATATTTCTAAAGCTTCCTTTAAGCTGTTTTTAGCAATTAAAACTTGTTGTAGTAAATTATAGGTGAGAGCCTGTGTATCAAAAATTGAAATATGCTGAGCATCATTAAGCTCAGATCGTAAAGAATCTAAAATCTGAATGGCTATTCGCAGTTTTTTTTCTGCTTCTACAAAATTCGCAGACTTATATAATGTATGAGCTAAGTTATTGAGAACTTTTGCTTGCTCTCGCGGAGCTTTCATTGAATCGGCAATTGCTAAACTTTGCTCATGATATTCAATTGCTTTGTCATAGTCATTCAAATTTTCGTAAGTAAGCCCTAAGCTTCCCAATACTGCTGTCTGCATTGGAAGGTTGCCAATTAATTGGGCGATTTCCAAACTTTCTTGATAACAAATAAGTGCTTGTTTCATATCACCCATAATATGATAAGCTAAACCTAAGTTATTTAATGTATATCCTTCTCCTTCACGATCACCAATCTGCTGAGCGATTTTTAAGCTTTGTTGATAATATTGAATTGCCAGCTTGTAATTGCCTAAACTTGTAAAAACGATTCCTAAACTTCCCAAGGCAACTCCCTCACCAAAAACATCTCCTATGCTTTGGGCTACTTGCAAGCTTTGTTGATAGTTTTCAATGGCTTGCTCAGATTCTCCAATAGATTCATAAGCATTGCCCAAGTTTGCTAAAGCAATAATCTGTCTTTTTTGATCATTTAATTCTTGCTGAACTGCTAAAGCTTGTTCTAAATAATCAATTGCTTTAGTATAGTTTCCCAAAGCTCTGTAAGCAATTCCAAAGTTGGCAAAAACTGCTCCTTCACCTTTGCGGTTTTTGATTTTTTGATAAAGGATAAGAGCTTTTTGCCAAGATTCAATTGCTGCTTCAAATCGACTAGATTGATAGCGTTCAATTCCTTGGTGCAGTAGTTTTTCTGCTTGCTCTAAATCTCCCTGAAACTTACCTTCATCTGTAAAGGTTTTATAAGTGTAAATAGATGGAATTGAGAAAGAGCTTTTTTGAGCGGGATAATAAGATAAAAAATACGTTCCTTGAAGAAAAACTGGATTAAGTATAAAATAAATTAGTTGATGAGAAATGAAAAAAAAGATTTTAACCCCTATCAATTGAAGATTCATGAGAAGGTTAGGCTAATTACAGTTAGATTGTAAACTTAATTTTGAAGAAAAGGTAACTGCCGGCGCAATTGGGAGTATCCCATTTTTGTAAATTTGTAGTGCGGTCATCTTGCCGGTTTACAGTAATCTCTGGGAACAAGATGCTCCCACTTCCAATATTGCATCTGGGATGCACTCACCCAATCTTTTAATAACGTATTGTGTTAGAAAACTGAAAATTACTTTGAAATCACCTCCTTTTTTTCGCGCCTTACTGGGAGTTGAGAACTTTGCGATGTAATTTCACAAGTTTGATTGTCTGTTGATATTGTTCTCTCTGTGTCTCCATTCAACTTTTCTTCAGAATCTTTAGGCCGACATCTCACCGTTGCTGCGTAACTGTCTGATGCAAGTAGGTAAGGATCGATAGACAAAATCCCTGAAGGCTGAGTTTTTTGCGCTGTGTTTTCAGTTAATTGTGGTTGAGTTTCGCCTGTTTGACTCTCGGTTAATGCCGGCTCGTTGGGTTCACCGGCACTGGCTACAGGCGATGGTGAAACAGTCGTGCCGGCACTGGAAGAAGTTTGGGAAGTCGTGGGTGAAATTTCACTCCCTGTGGTTACTGAAGTCTGTGAATTTATTGGTGAAACCGTAGTGCCGGCACTTGAAGAAGTTCGAGGAGTTGTGGGTGAAATTTCACTTCCTGTTGTTACTGAAGTTGGCGAATTTATTGGTGAAACAGTAGTGCCGGCACTTGAGGAAGTTCGGGGAGCAGTCGTTGAAATTTCACTTCCTGTTGTTACTGAAGTTGGCGAATTTATTGGTGAAACTGTAGCGCCGGCACCGGAAGAAGTGCCGGGAGTCGTCGGTGAAACTTCACTTCCTGTGGTTACTGAAGTTGGTAACGGCGAAGGAGAAACTCCACCACTGAGACTTGGTGAAGTGGTAGGAGTTGGTATCAAAACTTCATTACCAGGAATTGAGGGCGTTTGTAGTGGAACTTCATTTCCTTTTGTTGGTGGTATCGATGATACGGGTGTTGGATTAGGTGTTGGTGTTGGTGTTGGATTAGGTGTTGGTGTTGGTGTTGGTGTTGGATTAGGTGTTGATGTTGGTGTTGGCGTTGGCGTTGGTGTTGATGTGGGAGTTTTTGTGGGAGTCGGTGCCGATGTTGGTGTGGGAGTCGGTGCCGATGTTGGTGTGGGAGTTTGTGTGGGTGACGGAGTGGGTGGATCTGTCGGTGACGGAGTGGGTGGATTTGTCGGTGACGGAGTGGGTGGATTTGTCGGTGACGGAGTGGGTGGATTTGTCGGTGACGGAGTGGGTGGATTTGTCGGTGACGGAGTGGGTGGATCTGTCGGTGACGGAGTGGGTGGATCTGTCGGTGACGGAGTGGGTGGATCTGTCGGTGACGGAGTGGGTGGATCTGTCGGTGACGGAGTGGGTGGATCTGTCGGTGACGGAGTAAAAGTTATTTGAAGGCGAGTAGGCACCGAAGATCCATTTTCACGCGCTGAATCGCTAGTCGTGAGGGGAATATCGCGAAAAGAAGTTATTCCACCACCATTATTGATATTAGAAGTAATTGCGCCGGCAGTAAAACTTGCATCTGACGGAATATTTGCAATACTAAGAGGGTTACTTGTTGTTACTACACCTTTTCCATCTTCTTGAATGTTACTAGGCCCAATAATAAAAGAGGCTCCCCCATGTTCTATATAAACATTTCCCGCACCCTCAGTTCCTGTCGCTAGTATGCTGGTTGGTAAATTTCCGGTAACTTGTTGACCTTTAATTTTTACAAATTTTTTATCAAAAAATCCTTCATTGTCAAAATAATTGTCGTTTAAATAATCGTCCGTTATAAACGAATCAATAGCTCTAAATAGACCAGAAGTTTTAATGGTGACATGACCACCAAGACTACCGGCGGTATTTATATATCCAACAGTTATATTGCCATTATTAGACAATAGATTGACAGATCCCCCTGGGGTTCTTATCGTTCCAGTTGCTATATCATTTTCTGCGGACAAAATAATCGCTCCTCTGTTGGAGCTAGAGGCTTCGTGGCTAATGTAAATATCTCCAACTTGAATGCTTCCTGGTGATGAAGCTACGCCTGCGGTGGTAAAAGTTGTTGTTTCAGTTGTTGTTTCAACTGTTTTAGGGAGATTAGGGGTGTTCTGTAGTTCAGTGACACCGGCTCGCAAAATCAAAGCCGACCTACTAGCCAAAACTGGAATATCTGGATCTGTTCCCTGTAAATTAGGATTAGGCCCAGTAATGGTAATATCTTCTCCGACAATGCTTCCTGCCGCTTCTACTTTTAGAGAGACACCTTCATAGTTGCCAAAAGTCACATCGCCGGCTGAACTAATAATGCCATCTGAGCTAACTGTATTAAACAGAAAATCGGCGGGTTCCCCTAATAAGTTAACTGTTGAAAAATTCCCTCCACTCTGGAAACGAGCGTTCGCGGTAATCGTCCCATCACTGACTAAGCTGAGATCCCCACTACTTTGAAATAGAGACAAGGGGTGAGATAATGCCTGTATGCTGATCGCATTATCTCCTCGAATCAGGAGATTCCCTCCTGCTGTTGCGGTAAAAGGATTCTCTATACTATCTTCTATTTCAACCGTATTTTCGCTAAGAATTTGTAAGTTATTGCTAGCCTTGATTTCGCCGCTATTGAGCTTCAAGTTGCCTTGGGCTTGAATATTTACCTCTTCTGCCTTCAATTTTATTCCATTTTGAAAAGTGATATTATTGCCTGTTATATTTACATGATTTAACTTGTTTAAATTATCAAGTTCTTCTGGGCTATAGTCGCTGTAATCTTCAGAAAATTCGCTTGAGTCGGCGGCTATCATAATCACATCTCCAGTGCCGGCTGATACAGTCAAATGACCTGTAGGCCTGAAGGGGTTTCTACTAATACTGCCATTTAAAGTTATATTACCACTTCCAATATTTCCGGTGGTGATAGAAGTATCACCCACTAACTCTAGCGTCCCTTTTAAACTAATATTCCCTCCCGATGAAGTCTGAATATTATCGACTGTAATTGTCCCTGATTCAAGACTAATATCTCCTCCAGTCCCTGTTCCAGAGATTGCTGCGTTTAACGTGCCAGTGATAATTTCACCATAAGGACTTTTGGTTTCGAGAATAATATTTCCTCCCGAAGCTGGGAGGAAAATATTGCCAAAATAAATGCTAGAAGCAGTAGTATTTAAATTGCCAGTTCTAATATATCTTGTAGCTGTTAGATTGATGTCTCCAGCAGAACCCAAAGAAGAAGTATTAATATTGCCAACTTCAACATCTACTCCTGAAATTATTACACTTCCTCCACGAGTATTTATAGTGTCGCTCCCATGCATTGAAAACGAACCTCCTATTAATCCCATATTATCGGCATTGGCCGTAAATGTAACAGTCTCCCCAGCCCCAGTTTGCAAATTTAATTCATCGCCTGGTAAATCTTCAATGGTAATACTATCAGTCGCTTCTAGAATAATATCCCCAGTGAGGCTTTCTAAACGCTCTCTGGTAATCACAAAAGTATCATCCCAAAGCCCATCATCGGCCAAAATTTCTCCATCATCCAGTTCAGCATCGACTAAAATTCTTCCATCATCAGGTTCAGCATTGTTGTTGGGTTCTGCACTCTCAACTATGAGGATATTAGCTGGATCAAGCAACAAAGTACCCAAGTTGCCTTGGGGGGCGCTGAGGTCAACTGTGCCATCAAAACTCAGGCTTTCTTTACCTGAGATTTCAACAAATCCTCCATTACCGCTGCTATTACCGCCACGAGCGCTAATGCTTCCCAAAAATCTTGTTGCTTCATCCGCCCAAACAATGACTCGACCCCCATTCCCGTTTAGCAAGGCATCAGCCAAAATTGCTGAATCTTGACTAACATAAGTTTGGGAAGCATTGGGGATCGTTCCTTGTCCTTTATACTCGCCGCCAATTAAAACGCTGCCACCACCATTAGAGCCTGAAGCATTAATATTTGCTCCCAATACTCCAACTTTATCTCCTAAAATTTGTACGGTTCCGCCTGTTTCACCGGCACTTAAATTTGCAGCATTAATTGTTCCCGAAGCAATGACTGTCCCTGTGTTAGGAGCCACCGAAACACCGGAACCTGTCAGTTGAACTGTGCCATCAGGATTAACTGTTAATCCTGTAGCATGACTGCCGGCATTTCCTGTTAGTAACGTTGGCAAGTCAGCAATCGGGAATGTCCAGTTTCCTTCGGAGGTTGTGGCGGGTTGAAATTCTAGATTTAACACCATGCCGGCTTGACTGAGGCGAACTCGGTGTTCACCGGGAACGGCGGTTAAAACAATCTCACCTCCCGGCGCAGAAAGTTGGCCGATATTGACGACGGTTCCCCCCATTAACGTTAAATTTTGTCCTTGATTAACGCTGAGAACACCTGAATTTATCACAGCACCCGGTTGCAGCGTTGAGAAGTCAAAAGCAGTGGGAGAACCGATGAGAAGCGGATAGTTATTCGGCCCAATTGCATTGAACCCATTACCGCCAAATCCAATACTTGTAGCGGTTGTAGCGCTGAAGGATGCCGGCACATTTAAGCTAGCATTCGGGCCAAAAATGATACCAGCGGGATTCATCAGAAATAAGTTAGAATTTCCCCCCGTTACTTGAATTAATCCGTTGATCAACGAGGCATCACCTCCGACAACTCTGCCTAAAATATTGAGAATTTCAGGATTCGAGTTAAAGTTGGCGATTTGACCGGCATCCAGCCCAAATTTCTCAAAACTGTGAAATAAATTTGCTCCATCGCCAGAACGCTGTCCCCCATTGATTTCAAGGCGGTTGCCATTGGGGGTGACGACTGTGCCGGTGCCATCGTTTGCCGGTTTGATCGGTTGAGATGATGCCGGTAAAATGGGGTAAAATGCTATGAATAAACCGAGAACGAACGGCTTAAGGGATGTTCTGGCTGAATTCATCAGAGTTCTCTCAAATAGCTTCAATCTTTTGCGAAGGCTAACAAACTGGCTGAGGCTAATCTTTCAGCAAATCTAACCAGCGGAATTTAGTGAAAAAAGAAGACCCTGCTTGCTAAGTATGGCGAATTATTTTAGCACACATTTTTTAGTAAAAACATTAAGTATTCTTACAAAAAAGCTGCCAAAAGCTCAATTAGAAATGAAATTAGCTTCAATCCACTGTGCAACAAGAAACCACCGGCACTGAAACCATTTTCTCTAAACGTACTGTTGGGTGCTGCAATAAATTTGTCCAGGCTGTTGTAATTTCAGGATTGTTAGATGTTCGCTGTAGTGTGGCTAGCTCATGCACCATCTCATACCAAAAACCGTTAGCACCATACAAATCTGCCCGTTCTAAGGGTGAAGTAGCATTTTCTAACTGAGTTTGAACCTCTGCCGGCAAATTCTCGCGCACAATAACTCCATTTATAGACATGAAATCCGCTTGATTTGCTGAATTACAGAAGAAAAAGAACCGCCAACGATATTTTTTATCAATTTCTAACGACGGTGCTGTTTCTGGGAGACGGTAGCTGATGATTCCTGGCCCCTTATTGGTTTCAAATGTGGTTTTATAAACTTGCTTCTTGCTAATTTCATCCTCTAATATCAGTTCAACTGACCCTGATGGATAGGGGCTATATAGCCAGAATGTCGGGTTTTCTGCGGCTGTTTTTCCGAAATTGGTCGCGGGAATTAAAGCAGCAAAAGAGCCGGTGGGTGCGGGACAAAGGGGACGACTGCCGGCATCTTCGCGCCTACCTGGTGCCCCATCACTGGGGGGTTTGAAAGTAGACGTTTCTGCTAAAGAACGGACGTTCAAGCAGGTCAGCAGCCACAGGAATGTATAGGTTAGAGTTAATAACTGATGTTGCAGTTTTTTCAGCTTCATATTTTTGCTTTGGTATTTACAATTTTTGGTGAGACATTGTCCTAGTCATTGCAATTCCTCCCGTAGCGATGATAGCTACAACGGATGGAACCACCGGCACCCAAAAACCTTGGATTAACAAACCTAAACAAACTCCCCATAATACCCCCACTGTTACTAATACAGCCATAACCCGATAACGAAGGTGCTGTATTTGACAAACAACTCCTCCAATCATTGCCCATCCCCAAATCCAGAAAGTTTCTGCCCACTGGTTCCAAACACTTAAAAGCGGTCGCTGATCCAAAACAGCACTGAGAATTTGGCTTATCATTTGCGCTTGAATAAGAACTCCTGCTGTCCTTTCATAGTATTCTTTGCCGGCACTATAGGGACTCGAAAAATTATCATCGGCAGTCGGCGCTGTGACTCCAACTAAAATAATTTTATTTTTTAATAAATGAGGAGCAACTCGATTTTTTAATATTTCTGAAACTCCCACTGTTTTTGCTATATTTTTTCGATAATTAAGTAAAACTTGAAATCCTCCATCGTCTAATTTTTTATAAGCTCCTGTATTTCCTTCCAAATCTTGAAAAATCACTCTGCCAATTTTAACTTGTTCCCTTGAAACAGCTTTTGGCTGAATGCCTTCTGTGGCGAGATAATGCAGTGCAACTCTTGTGCTTAACGCATAGTTTGTAACACAAGAATCATGTTCATAAGGTTGCATAAACATTAAATGCCGGCGTAAAATTCCGTCTAAATCCACCAGAACATCGGTAAAACCCAAGCGAGATTCAGGAAGTTTAGGTGGCGGTTGAATACCTGGTTTATTGGGATTGTTCGCTTCACCGGCACTACAGACCGCAATCAGCCGATTATTATATTGAAACTGGCGGCTTAACTGCGCGTGACCAGGTTCTAGAGGTCGATTGCGAAAGATATCCAAAGCAATTATTCGCGGTTGATACGCCTCTAATTTCTCAATAACCTGGGCGATTGTGGCATCAGGCAGCGGAAACCCATATTGGTTTATATCATTTTCAGTTACTTCAACCACTAGCAAACGCGAATCTATTCCTTCATTAGGACGTAACCGCATTAATTGGTCAAACGCTTTAAGTTCAAAAGTTTGGAATAAACCTAAGTCTCTCATTCCCATGACTAAAATTGTCAGAAAAATGCCAGCAAAAAAAACAGGTTTATACTGATTTATCGATAGAACTTTGGTTAACTTTCGCTTTTTATCATTGTCTTGACTTGGCTGCTTCTGTAAAATCTGGTAAACCCGAATCGGATTAGGAATATTTTTTAACTTCCGTTCTCCTAAGTCAGACACTTCCAGAGACAAGCTATTTTTGACGACTTCATAAACCGTCTGAGATATTAAAATTCCACCGGGTTGTGCTTTTGATTGCAGCCGCGACGCAATATTAACTCCATTTCCCATAACATCGCTATCATTGAAAAGAACATCTCCCAAATGAATGCCAATGCGATGCAATAGCTTTTCTGTCGGCGGTAAACTGGCAGTATTTAAAAAAGTCGTTTGAATTTCAATTGCACAGGCGGTTGCTTGAGTGGCGCTGGAAAAATACATTAACAAGCCATCACCTGTTGATTTGAGAACTTCTCCCTCAAAGCGATGACACAATTCAGTCATCAATTCGAGATCGCGGTTTAATAAAGTGATGGTTTCTTCTTCATTGGTTGCCATTCTCGTGCTAAAACGAACCGCATCTGTAAAGACAATAGCTGCTAAGGTGCGCTGTCTTTTTACAGGGGAAGGTGAAGATAGATTAATTTTAGGAAAATTAGCTGATGGTAAGCTTGGTAAATCACTTTCTGAGTTCCCTAATAACTGATTCCAAGTAGGAGGAATTTCAGCCGGCTGCTGACAAATCACCGGCAGCCAACTTGCACAAGGAAATTCACGCTCAAAATCATCATGCAAACGCTGTCGCGCTTCTCGCACTGCTAAATACAATGACTGTCCGCCGGCAAATGCCTTTAAGAAATGTTTTAAAAATTCTTGAGCAATTTGGTCAGGAATTAACTCCCGCATCACAATCATTTGCGGAATATGCAAGTCGCCGAGTTGTCTTGCCAGTCCCAACCCATCACAAGAGTTAAAAATGGCTAGTTTCAAGCCGCCTTTAATCGCTTTTTGCAACCCATACCAAAGTTCTGGAATTGTTAAACTATCTGTTGGATTAATATAAATTCGACCCGTATCTCCTTGGGTTTCGCTATGGCCTGCGAAAAAAATAATATCCCAGCACTCTCCCCAAAGTTGGTCGTTAATCTCCTGATGTTCGGGTTCTACCAAAAAAGTTAAATTAACGTTGCGTAAACTCTTTAATAATTGCAGGTCTTTCTCAATATCTATTCCTTGTTTATGTCCAAGAATAGCTAAAATACTTACGCAAGATTTAGTTCTAATCTCACCTGTTAATTTCTGAGATGATTTTGATTCTAGAGGACTCAGTGCAACTTCTGCTTTAGGGTAACGTTCAAAAAAATCCCATTGATGCCAAGGTAATTTTTGAATATTGGAATCTTCACTGCAAATTAAAAACCGGATGGTTTCATTTCGGTTGAGTTCTTCTCGCAGCCGGCTATCAATTTCACGAAATCCTTCTTCTTTAAGCCAGGTTTTTAGGTGATTGCTCAGTTGTTTTGCAGAGTCAACACAGTCAGAAATCCGTTTATTAATCGAGCCTTTATGAATGATTTTCTTAGTTTTAATCCTTGTACAATTCCCTAAATTTCGGTAATTTTCTTGCCAGTGGAAGTGCAAGTTATTAGCCAGAGTAGGGTTAGGCGGTAGTCCTCCTTTGATTTTGATCGGAAATTGTAAGGTTTCGCCATCAGATCCTATTTCCAAGGTGACTCGGAATCCTTGACTTTCTAAGTTGCCATCTAGTTCTAAAACCACTAACTTACTCATAGATGATTCTCACTTCCTCAGATCGCAAACAGTTCAGTGACAATCGCTTCTCCTAAAACAAGTTTGACGCTAAAACGCTCTCCGGGTACACAGCTAAACTGAAATTCCAAACTTTCGCTGCTTCCGGCTTCTGCTTGCATCACCGGCTTTTCGTTTTCATCTAAAATAATAAGCTGCAAGTTTTGCGGTAACTCGATTTGACTTTCGGCTGAAAGCACTTCAACAGAAACATCAATTTCTGAATCGTCAGCAGGCGTTAATCTTACAAATAAAACAATTCGTTCGCCAGCTTGTTCTAGTTTTAGCAACTTTCCTCTTTCAACACTTGCTTTTTGCGCTCGCCTAAAATTAAATGCTAGTTGAGGTTGAGGCGAAGCCAGCAAAGTTTCTAAAGTTTCCCAGCCGGCTTCTATAATATTTTGGAACCATGGGCTTAGCTGAATAGGTTGTTTAATAGAAGCCGATTGCTGGAATTGATTAAGATATAAAATAAATTCATCCAAGGATTGGAGTTGGTTTATAGGTAAATCCTTAGTCGTTATTTCTTGGACAAATCCTAAAACTGTTGCTTCCCGCAAAGACTCATGCAATTGCACACAGACAAAACCCAGCCGATTTGACCAAACTTCTTCGGGAATGCTAATAACTTCTGTATTTGGTAACACAGGTCTGCATTCGAGTTTGCCATAATTTGGGATAATTAAATCTGCCACATCCATGAGTGTGCTTGTTGCCGGATTGTAGCTATCACTGTTTTCCCAATCTGTTTCAAATCCATGCCATTGAAGGTAAAGTTGCACAGCACATACCGCAAGACTATTGAGATAAACTTGTTTGGCTTTAGCGGCATTAGATTGGTGACACCGTAGTTGTTCCGCGCGAGAATGCGCCGCTAGTCCTAGTGGTACGGTATAGGTTAAGAATTTAGTGGGGGGATTCATAAGCACTCTGATTTCCAGCAGTTTGAGGTTGGTTTTTGTTTGGCTTTCATGAGTTACTCTGGCCGTAGGGGTAAATTTTATGCAAATTTAACGTATTCTACAAAAACTTTACATTTTTGGGTAATCTGTAAAGTTACTGTAAAGGTCAGAACTTACAGACAGATAAACACAGATGAGGTTTCTAATGTTTTCATAAATTTTACAGCACTCAGTCCGGTGCTAAGTCTTTCTGAAATTGAGGGCGAAATTTACTACAGCATCGCTGAAAAAAACTGCTTAAAGTGGGTACTTTTATTCCTAGGCTGCTTGAAATTTCTTCCCAACTTTGCCCTGAAAGGCGGGCTAATGCAATAGTTTTGAAGCTAGCATCGGGTCGATTTCTAATGTATTCTTGTTCAAAGTTCTTTCCCGGATCGCTTTCGATATACTGGCGAGTTTCTTCGACTAATGAAGTTGAATCGGGTTGGGCTATATTTTCTAAATCTGCAAGTGAGGGAAGTTCCTCAACGATAGGATTGCTAAATTCTCGGCGGCACTCTATCACCAATTTATCCAAGCGAAAATTAACCCAGTTTATGAATTTTTGAGTTTGGCCACGTTCTGGGTCATAATTGTCAATATTTTTACAGACATAAGCCAAGGTTCTAATCACCGCTTCTTCATAAAGCAGCTCGTAAAATTCTGCGGAAAACTTTTCTCGATGGGGCCGACAAAGCTTTCCAGATAAGCGAATGGCTTCCACTAATTCGCCAAGCAGATGCCGGCGCAAAGCCGAATTTGAAGGCTGTTTTTGAATTTCTACAGCTAATTGTTTGAGTTGCTCGTCTTGCAAACACTCTCTTAACGCTTGATGGAGTAAATGATTTCCCCAAACTTTAATCGGAGTACGTTGAGGGTTATACCGGCTAATTTCTTGGGAGACATCAGATAAAAGCCTTGCTTGAAGCCGCTGGTAAATTTCTTTCTGCACCTCAGAGAAGGGATGACCACTGATTGGGCGGCAAATAGTACGCCCTCGCAAGATTTCTTCAACCAGTAGGGTTAAAGCTTCTTGTCCTTGCTGAGTTTGAGGATTGTAACTGCCGGCATTGATAAATCGCAGTTCCAGTTGCTCATTCATGATCCATAAAAGTGTGAGTGGTAGGCAACTCATTAATCGCTATAGAAGCGTTTGCTGCTCATTATGACTCATTCGTACGTATATGCCATTACGGATTTTGTTACAAAAATTAATTTTGGAAATTTTGCATAAAACCCCCTTCCCAAGCCTGAGTAAGGGACAGAAAGAGGCAGTTGACTCAGGTAAAACACCGCCTGTAGTCAAGAGATTGCAAAAAATACAAGCGTCGCTGGCTGCTTCTTAGTTAACTAAACAACGCTAATTTGGAGTAATTGATATGGCTACAATCTTCGGGACATCTGGAAACGACAATCTGCCTAGACTTACTGATCCAAGCACAGCCGGCGACGACTACATCTATGGCTTAGAAGGCAATGACACCATCAATGCGGGTAGCGGCAGCGATATTATCAATGGGGGTACCGGCATTGATTCGATGGTAGGTGGTTTAGGTAATGACGGCTACTATGTAGACAGCAGCAGTGATGTGACTACTGAAGGAGTGGGTGCAGGCATAGATAGCGTCTATTCATACGCCGGCAGCTACACCTTAAGGGCAAACGTCGAAAACCTCTATATGTACGGCAGTGCTTATTCTGGCTACGGCAATGCACTTAACAACTCTATCGTGGGCACTAGCGGCAATAACCTGATCTCAGGCGGTGCCGGTGTCGATACGGCGGCAGGCGGGTTAGGCAGTGACGCTTACGTTGTAGACAGCACCAGTGATGTGGTGACTGAAGGCGTCAATGCCGGCACCGATAGTGTCTACGCCTCTGCCAGCTACAGTTTAGGCGCAAACGTGGAAAACCTTTACCTATCTGGCACCGCTTATTATGGCTACGGCAATGCGCTTAACAACTCTATCGTCGGTAATAGCAGCAATAACTACCTCAGTGGCGGTGCCGGCGTCGATACAATGGCAGGTGGCATAGGTAGTGACGTTTACGTTGTAGACAGCACCTCTGATGTGGTAACTGAAGGCGTCGATGCCGGCACAGACGTTGTCTACGCCTCTGCCAGCTACACCCTAGGCGCAAACGTGGAAAACCTTTACCTCCAAGGCAGCGCTTATTACGGCTATGGCAACGCACTCAACAACTATATCGCTGGCAATAGCGGCAATAACCTGATTTGGGGCGGTGCCGGCAACGATACGATGGCAGGCAGTGCTGGTAATGACATCTACTATGTAGACAGTACCAGTGATGTGATTATTGAAGGGGTGGGTGCCGGCACAGACGTTGTCTACGCCTCGGCTAGCTACACCCTAGGCGCAAACGTGGAAAACCTTTACCTCCAAGGCAGCGCTTATTACGGTTACGGCAACGCACTCAACAACTCTATCGTGGGTAATGCCGGCAATAACTACCTCTGGGGTGGCGCAGGAAATGACACAATTACCGGGGGTGTCGGCAACGACACAATTAGAGGCAGCGTCGGCAGCGATGTCTTGACTGGAGGTGCCGGTGCAGATTACTTTAACTTCTACTCTACCAGTGAGGGTAGTGATTCAATTACCGACTTTAGCTGGGGACAGGGAGATAAAATTGCACTTTCAGACAGTGGTTTTGGTGGCAGCTTAACCACCACAACAGGAGTCACACCTGGATCTCTGCTTTCCTCCCAGTTTCGCACCGGCGCTGGGGCAACTACTTCCAATCATCGCGTCATCTACAACTCATCAACCGGCGCACTTTTCTTTGATGCAGATGGTACAGGAGCAGCCGCGCAGGTACAAATTGCCAGCCTATCAACAGGCTTAGCTCTAATTAGCAGCGACTTCCAGGTGATTGCATAGAATCATTAGCTTTCTGCTCAAAGACCAAAGCAATTTATTTTATAACTTCAGCTCCTTTGACAGCTCAAAACTGTCAGAGGAGTTTTTCTTAAACAAAACTTAATAGCAAGCAGCTTATAAAAAAAAGGCGCGATCTTTAGCAAATCGCGTCCTTCAATTGTTCATCTCAAATTAAAACCTTAGTTCTCATCCCCTTCCGGCACACCCATCAACTCTTTTAGGGAGTCCAACCCTTTCTTAACACGACGGGAAACCGTTACTGCGCTGATTCCCATCCGATCGGCGGTTTCTTTTTGTGTTAAGTCATAAAGAAATACAAATTCTAAAATCTTGCGAGTCCGTTCCTCTAAGGTAGAAAGAGCTTGCTGCAAGCGAATTACGTCTTCTTGTGCCAGTTGGAAACTGCGATAGTTGTTATCCGGGACAAGATCTCCGAGGGAAGTAGAGCCTTCATCCTCATCCTGCATGGGTGCATCTAAGCTCAGCGGCGCACGATTACGATTAGCTAGCTTCACTTCCTGCCATTCTGTCACTGAAATTTCTAAGGCTGCGGCAACCTCCGTATCGGTGGGGTGCCGGTTTAGCTTGACTTGTAGATTCTGCATCACGCCAGATGCTTGACTTTGCAGGGTCACCCACTGCCGGGGAATTCGCACTGAAGGGCTTTTATCGCGCAGATAGTGTTGAATTTCACCTCGGATGTAAGGGATCGCAAAGGAACTAAATGCGTGTCCTTTGGACATTTCAAAGCGTTCTATTGCCCGAATTAATCCGATGCTACCGACTTGCAGTAAGTCTTCATAACTTTCTGTGCACTGGTTGAGCCAGTGGTGCACTTCTTTTCTGACCAGTCCAAAATTAAGTTTAACGAGCTGATTGCGGAGTTTTGGAGAGGGAGAAGTTTGGTACTCACGTAATAGTTCCAAGCTCTCGCTTTTGAGTTCATTGGTTACTATGTTAGCCATGCGGAATTTTGGGTTGGTAGAGCACTTTAAGAGATGAATCTAATTTAGTTTGATAGAGAACGGCTGAAACCGCTGTGATGCAAGACACATCTAATAAAAACAGAAGCTTTGTGGCCGGCTCTTCTCTGTAACGCTAAGCTTAAATAAATTAATCTGGCTGTAGTTGCCAGCTTTATATAAGATGTTTTGCCTGCAATCTGTGCTTATTCGATTGCGTGGGTTATTCACTACAATTTAATATATTACCCGGATTGCCTCGATTACAACCGTATATCTACTAGATTGAATTTTGCTGCTATCTGTTGGTTCTATCAGAGCTGGCCCAGAAACAAGATGCCACAGAGGTTCCCTTCTCACCTCTGCGGCCAAGGAACTAAGCGTGTTTACGAAGCAGGTTGAACCCGACCGTAAAACAGGCCGCGAATCCTTACGTCTAGAGCTTCTTTAGCTCCTAAATCTGTATCTGAGGGCTGTTCGCTTTCAAAGATCCCTGCAATCTCACCTGTGTAATTGTCAACTTTAGAGACTTGAAGGGAAATTCTGCCTTTGCCGACTTCAGCGCGTTTGACGTTGACTTGAGTTAAGTCTTCGTTATCCCCCTTGGCAGGAAGGGCCACAGCATTGTCGTAGCCGGTAGCTTCGCCGCGACCTTTGGGATCGAGGAAGCCGGCACTGCGATAGGAGGGGACTTTGAACTTTCCTTGGAAGTCTGTGGACGTGTTAATGCCTTCCAAACCAGCTTGGCTTTTCGCGACCAGATTTTTAACTGTGAACAAGAAAGGGACTCGTTCGCCACCAGGCATCTGAACTGTCACAGCTTGAAAGTCTATCCCATCTTCTTCTACAAAGGTGAGGGAACCATCTTGTGCCGGCTTCAGTTTGCCTTGAATCTGGGTAAGGGTGGATGTGTACCGAGTCAGCATTTTGCCCGGAATAAATTTGGCCTCTTGCCGCTTATTGCCAGATTCTTCCTTCACAAAAAAGGTTATTGGCTGTAAGCAAAGATCGGTCAAAACATAGGACTTGCTTGAATCAATAGGAATGGAACCGCGAGAAGTTTCTTCTAATTTGGGACAGTTATTAGCCAGTCCAGTTCCTCTGATCTGGTCGTAGGTGAGTGGAACGCTACTTGCCGTTGCCGGCCCATCACTACAAGCAGTTAATACACTCAGGCAAACCGCCAAAAGTGTCACGATGAACGCTCGATAATACCTCATGATCAACCTCAATCTCTAAGCTCAATCTCCAATGAAAAAAATCACTCCCGCAGCAATGTTATGTCAGGCTCTAGTGATTTAAGCGAAAGCACAGACTGCCTTTGACGCCCTGAGGAAGGGAGCATCAGCCGTCAAAAACACCCGCGCTATGCTGTGGGATCGTCGGCCTCCCTAGTGATTTTGAGCCTTACATCTGACGCTAATTGCGTAGAGAATTGCTGCTTTTAAGGAGGCCAGATACAGCATCTAAAAGGATGGATTGCTTGACAGCAATTTTTCAAGCTTCAAAAGCAATGGCCGTAAAGCCTTTAGCCTGTAAGCTTTCTCAGAGCGCCAATCTGGACAATCTTACCAAAATTAGGATCGCTCTGAACCGATAGAGTGCGGGATGATCCCCGGATCTTTAATTAACAGGCTGTAGCGAGCGTTAAAAGGTTGAGTTTGAGAGTCCTGCAAACGGTTTCTCAGCCTGTCTGCCAAAAGGGTGCCGGCAACGGAAAACGACTTGCACCGAACCCTAAAGGGCTGACAGCACTCAGCTAATTGCCATTTCCATGCTCGGCAACCGGATAGTGATCCTTGTATTTTTCTTGATCGAAGTGGTAAACCGTGCGAATCGGGTAAGGGATATTAATTTCAGCGAGATCGCAGGCTTCTTTTAGGGCAATGATCACATTGGTTTGGGTGCGCCGTACTTGAGCTTTTTCTGGAAATGTCCAGTAGCGCACCATGAAGTTGATTGAGCTATCCCCAAAACCAACGATATCGATTTCTGCTGGGGGTTTCGATAAGACGCCTTCAACTTTTTTGACGGCTGACAAGAAGGTTTCAACCGCTTGCGGCAGAGAGGTATTATAATCTACTCCGATGGCTAAGTCAGTTCTGCGGTGAGGGAAGGCGGTGATTACCTGTACCGCATTTGTAAAGACAGATGCATTGGGCACAACCACTCGTTCTCCCTGATAGGTGCGAATTTGGGTGGAACGAATGGAAATTTCTTCGACTGTGCCTTCAAAGCCTTCGACAATGATTTGATCGCCTATTCTAAAGGGTTCTTGCAACAGCAGGAGGATGCCGGCTAAAAAGTTTTTGAAGATATCTTGAAAGGCGAAACCAAAGGCAACGGAACTCAAACCCAATAAGCCAATGATGTCGCCCAGGCGCAAGGATGGAAATGCAACGACGCAGGCGACGAGGATACCAACAACCCAGGTAGCAACATAACTGACTTGGATCAGCAGCAATCGCAGCGAAGGGTTTTTAATCGCCCGATGAACTGCTGCTGAGACAATGCTCCTAGTGATATTGGCGGCGTAGCGGGTGATGAAAAAGATCACAAGTGCCAGTCCTAATCCTGGCAATATCTTTATTGTTTGACCGAACAGCTCTAATAAGCTTTTATTAATTTGTTGAAGCAGATCCGTCATGGTGAGAGCGTATTTATTGGCGGCATCTGTACTATTCTAGCTGTCGGCTGCAATTTGGCTGGTGTGAAACTCCGGGTAGGGAACAGTGGGTTGGAAATTTCTTCACGTTTCCTATTTTCCCTTACTGAGAATTTCTCTATTGCGGAAAATTTAAAATATCTCTCTTCCAAAGCCTGTAGTAATGCAGGGTTGTTCTCAAAACATGTTCTACCCGTGACATTTTTTTAACCGGCTGCTGGATGTTATTCTCATTCTCGTCTGGGACTTGTAGCAGTGGCTTATCCATCCAATAGCCCATCCCTGCCGGCACTAATTTAGAACCCAATACTGCACAATCTGATTTGGTAAAGTAATGGCTGACGATGCTTTTTCGAGTTAATTGGGGATTATTAATTGCAGTTCCCCCATGCAAAAGCTGGGAGTGCCAAATAAAAACATCTCCCTTTTTGGGCAGGAATATTTCTTCTTTTAAACCCCACTCACTGAGCTTTTGCTGCACGTATTCTTGCCAGGAAGGGAATTCTTCATTGACGACATGGGGGCTGCCGGTGGAAAACCGATAAATCGGGATTTTATGACTTCCTGGAACATAAGATAAGGGACCCGCATCGGGATGGCAATCTTCTAAAGCGATCCAAGTTGCTGCGAGATGGCAGTCACTCAGCGGTGTCATGTAAAGCGAATCGACATGAAGAAATTGCTGAGTGCCATAATCCAAGCTTAAGCTGTTACATAACACCGGCGCATCGGGTAAAAGTCCGTCTAAAATTTCTACTAATTGCTCATTTAAGCTGAGGCTGCGGACTTCCTCATAATTTAAATAAAGATCATTGACTTTGCAGCGGTGCTTCTTTTCTTCTTCAGAAAGAGCGCTCATATAGCACCGGCGATTAGTATCTATATCATCTACTACGACATTATTGGGAGATTCTTTCCACAAGCGTTTGTGAAGTTGATTGACTTGATCTATCTCGGCATGGGAAAAAAATGCCGGTAAAACTAGATAGCCGTTTTCATCCCAAAATTGTTGCTGTTCTCGCGTTAACATTGACATTCTCTACACGATTGGTTATTTTGGATGACTGGTTGCCCCTATCAATTTATCCCCCTAATTCCAGAGTAAGGGGGTTTTAACGGGTTTGCTTCCATCGCAGTTTTGACTTTAGCCAGTTCCGGATATTTTCTAGCGACAGACTGAACTAACGAAAAGTTTTTTCTTACTCTGCTGTTATTGTAGGCAGAAACGAAACTTCAGCGATGAACACTTACGCTGAATTTGGGATAACTATCGGCAAGCTTATTAGCCTTGAAATCTTATCATCAAAGTTTGGGACAATGAGGGATAAGATTTTATACTTTCTATAATTTCAAGGCTTTGCTTTTTACTGAAGAGTAAAAGTTTTACTTCTGCTGACGCTGTCTCCACCGATTTTGTCACGCACTGTTATTTCTATCGTATATTCACCGGGGTCTAATTTTTCAGTTGTTGTTGCGTCAACAAAACCCACTGGAGACTTAGCGATATCATTGGGTAAAGCGATATGTCCTTGATCACCCAATACGCTTTCTTGTGCTCCGATCACTTCTCCTTGAGAATCTTTGACTTGAATATCTAAATCGAAGCGGTTTTTCCCGTCGTCACCTTTTTCAAATTTACCAACATTCACTAAAACCAGATTGACTTGATCGCCTTTTTGAAAAACTCCGTTTTCAATCGGTTCTAGCTTGCCGGTGCTTTCATCTTGCTTGGCTAAAATTGCGGATTCTACTGCTAATTCTGCGCCGACAGCGGATTCGGCAGATGGAGAAGATTCAGCAGTTGGAGAAGATTCGGCACTTGGAGAAGATTCCGCAGATAGTGGATCTTCAGCAGATGGAGAAGATTCGGCACTTGGAGAAGAGCCGGCAGATGGAGAAGATTCGGCACTTGGAGAAGAGCCGGCAGATGGAGAAGATGTGACTGCCGGCAAAGGTTCAGAGGATGTGGCAGCTGGCAACGATTCAGACTTAGCAATTGATGTAGATTCAGCTGTTGGTGAAGTTTCGGCTGCCGGTTGTGATTTGTCTGAACAACCATTTAAAAAAATTATTAAACTGCTTAAAACAATAGAAGCTGAGGCCAAAGTCAATTGTTTACGCATTTTTAGCCTTTTATTCCTTTGCCTTAAATAAAGCCTTGTATTTTCAAGAAAGCTAGAGTAGCAGTTTTGTTAAGAAATGTCAAGAGACGGGTAAATGGGAAACCGGCCAGTGAAAATACCAAAGACAATTACCCTTGCGGACAAAAACAGATATAAATGACACAATACGAGTCTTTCCCCAATACAAAGCGCATTCGAGCAGTAATAAAATCTATAATTTAGTTTGTGTGCTAGGAAACAGATTTCCCCCGTATAGCCGCGCTTACAGCCTTTTAGCGCCAAACTCCTTACAGATTATCCCCGCTTTCCATGACTACCCTTCCCCGCCGGTATCACATCACAACCTTCGGCTGCCAAATGAACAAAGCCGACTCCGAGCGTATGGCTGGCATCCTTGAAGATATGGGCTTTGCGTGGTCAGAAGACCCCAACGATGCAGATTTGATTCTATACAATACCTGCACAATTCGGGATAACGCCGAGCAAAAAGTTTATTCTTATTTAGGCAGACAAGCTCACCGTAAGCGCCTGCAGCCAAACCTCACCCTCGTCGTTGCCGGCTGCGTTGCTCAGCAAGAAGGGGAAGCGCTGTTGCGAAGAGTGCCAGAACTTGACTTGGTAATGGGACCCCAACACGCCAACCGGCTAAGAGACTTACTCGAACAAGTCTTCGCCGGCAGTCAGGTGGCAGCAGTTGAGCCGGTTCACATCATGGAAGACATCACTAAACCGCGCCGTGACAGTAATGTTACCGCCTGGGTGAATGTGATTTACGGCTGTAATGAGCGCTGCACCTACTGTGTTGTTCCAAATGTACGTGGCGTTGAG
Source organism: Microcoleus sp. FACHB-672 (assembly GCF_014695725.1). Taxonomy (NCBI): domain Bacteria; kingdom Bacillati; phylum Cyanobacteriota; class Cyanophyceae; order Oscillatoriales; family Microcoleaceae; genus Microcoleus; species Microcoleus sp. FACHB-672. Next base: position 66,853 of record NZ_JACJOU010000025.1, read on the forward strand.
CAATCTCGCACACCGGAAGCAATTCGTGCGGAAATGGAAGAATTAGGCCGGCAGGGTTATAAAGAAGTGACACTGTTGGGTCAAAATATTGATGCTTACGGACGCGATTTACCAGGCGCTACCGCAGAAGGCCGGCATCAGCACACCCTCACAGATTTGCTGCACTACGTTCAGGATGTGCCAGGAATTGAGCGCCTCCGCTTTGCCACTAGCCATCCCCGCTATTTTACAGAACGTCTGATCCGCGCCTGTTCTGAGTTACCAAAAGTGTGCGAACATTTCCACATTCCTTTCCAGTCAGGCGATAATGACATCCTCAAGGCAATGTCGCGGGGTTATACTCACGAGAAATATCGCCGCATTATCGACACAATCCGTCAATATATGCCCGATGCTTCTATCACTGCAGATGCGATTGTGGGCTTCCCTGGAGAAACAGAAGCACAGTTTGAAAAAACACTCAAACTGGTGGAAGATATTGGGTTTGATTTGGTGAATACGGCTGCCTATTCGCCGCGTCCAGGTACACCGGCTGCCTTGTGGGAAAATCAGCTCAGTGAAGAGGTAAAAGCCGACCGGCTGCAACGTCTGAATCACCTGGTTTCTATCAAAGCTGGTGAACGCTCAGAGCGCTATTTAGGGCGAATTGAGGAAGTGTTGGTGGAGGAGCAAAACACCAAAGATCCCAGCCAATTGATGGGACGTACAAGCGGCAACCGGCTCACATTTTTCCCCGGCAATATTGCTGAATTAAAAGGTCAGCTTGTGAAAGTCAAAATTACCGAATTTCGCGCGTTTAGTTTGACGGGTGAACTTGATTTAGGCAATTAAAGCAGGGAACCCATTTTTGCAAATAGGGCTGTAGGCGTGTTACCAGCGTGCTTACAGCCCTATTTTGCTAATCAATCTGGAGTCATGCTGGGCAAAATGGTGACTATCCGTAAGCCAGTTGAATTGATTCACGAACTCTTGTACAATCCTGAATCACCTTCTGGGGTGATTGGATTTGCCCCAGCTTATCTCCCTGAGGGGCAGTGGGAGTGAGTGCCAGCGAACAGAACCCGCGAGCTTGAAGATATCAAAGTTTATCTGCGAAATTTAGCCCTGTAATTGGTAATTAGCAATAGTAATAAGTCATTGGGATGAGCAATTAATCATCCATCATTGTTACCCATTACCCATAAGCAAAAGACAAAGGACAAAGGATAATTAACAAATGACAAAATTGCGAGTCGGACTGTTATTTGGTGGACGATCTGGAGAACATGAAGTTTCGATTAGTTCCGCACGGGCAATTGCACGCGCCTTGAGCGATGAGCAAAACACCGGCAAGTATGAATTGCTGCCGATTTATATCCAAAAAGATGGTATTTGGCACGCCGGCGATGTGGCACAACAAGTTTTAACGGCTGGAAAACCCCTGCAATTAGAATCCCAAACTCCTGCCGCCCAACTTCCCCCAGCCGATTCCCAGGACTTGATTCCTAGCACTTCCCAACAGCTCAACCGTTGGCAATCTCCCCCGCAAGTGGCGGATGTGGACGTTTGGTTCCCAATTTTGCACGGCCCAAATGGTGAAGATGGTACGGTGCAAGGATTGCTGAAATTAATGCAAGTCCCGTTTGTGGGATCTAGGGTTTTAGGTTCAGCGATGGGGATGGATAAAATTGCCATGAAAATGGCGTTTGGTCATGCCGGTTTGCCCCAAGTAAAATACATGGCAATTAACCGCTCGCAAATCTTCTCTAATCCTTGTGTTTTTCCCAAACTTTGCGACGAAATTGAGCAAACCCTCGGTTATCCTTGTTTTGTCAAACCGGCAAATTTAGGCTCCTCTGTCGGTATTTCTAAAGTGCGTTCCCGCGAACAGTTAGAAGCGGCTTTAGATAGTGCCGCCAGCTATGATCGGCGGATTATTGTTGAAGCCGGTGTTGTCGCCAGAGAAGTGGAATGCGCGGTGTTAGGCAATGATCACCCCAAAGCATCGGTTGTGGGCGAGATTACTTATCAAAGTGATTTCTACGATTACGAAACCAAATATACCGAGGGAGTTGCCGGTTTAGCGATCCCAGCATCTCTGCCAGAGGCAGTCACCCAAAAAATTCAAGAAATGGCCATTCAAGCATTTTTGGCTGTCGATGCTGCCGGTTTGGCACGGGTAGATTTCTTTTATGTTGAATCCACCGGCGAAGTATTAATTAACGAAATCAATACGATGCCAGGGTTTACCGCTACCAGTATGTACCCCCAACTATGGGCAGCCACCGGCATCCCGTTTCCAGAATTAGTCGAACAACTGATCCAACTGGCACTTGAAACTAGATAGGGGGATGGGGGATTGGGCATGGGGCATGGGGCATCGGGTATAGAGGGGATGTATTTCTTCCCCTCTCCCCCTCTCCTACTCAGGACTGAGGACTCAGCACTCTCCCTTCACTCTTCGTCCTTCAATTGCAAAAGCGCCTGCCAGTCCTTGATCGCAGCTTCTGACCACATCCAATTTTTGGCAAGGGCGTCTTGTTGAAAGTTCACCGGATCTTGAGACATGACATAGTTGCGGGTTTTGATCGCTTTGCTCAATACTGCCACCCGTTCCTGTGGGGGTAGGTTTTTGGCCGATTTCATCAGAATCAAGGCTGAACCGGCATAAGCGGTGAGACTATCGCGACTCGCGGATGAATCCGGGGTAGCGGGTGATCCTTGTGGGTTGCCATCGGCTACCAGTTTAGTCGCAGTCCCTGAATTTGCTTGTTGCAATTTCAAAACCTGTCCCCAACTTTGGCCGGCTCGATTCAAATTGCCTTCCGCGTAGTAGGCAAAGCCTAGGGCAGTTTGAGAAAGTGACGAGTTGGGTTGCTGCCTAACAGATGCTTCCCAGCGCCGGCGCGCATCATCAACGCTGTAATCTTTGTTGCCGGCTTGGACAAACTGCCAGATCAACCTGCCGTAAAGAAAGTTAATCCTCGGTTCATCCTGTTGTTTATTCGGCAGTGCGGCGAGAGCAGCCTTTGCCTGTGGTAGTGCGCCCCGATCTAACAATGCTTCGACAGCTTGCTGTCCTTCTACTAGGTTGCCCCTATTGAACTGTTCAACCGCATTCGCAACGACTTGCGGAGTGCTGGCTTTCTTCAGTTCGCTGGGATTTAAATTCTCCGTGGGTGACGGTGAAAGGGTTGCCGGTGCTAAGTTTTCTACCGGCTGTTTCGACTGAAAGATTTGATCTCGAAAAGACCATAAACCCACAAGCGCCAGCAAGCTAATGCCCACAAAGCTGATCGCTAGCTTTGAGAGTGAATTCTGAAGCCTAAAGGGTGATTTGGGAGCGCTGACTTGAGCTTGAGGCAACTTTTCTGCCTCCGCCTGTCGCTGATTTTGCGGTTCCGCCTGACGCTGCCGGTCACTGCTAGGGGTTGCCGGCAATTGTCGCTGTTTCGACACGGGTGCCGGCTGGTAGCTTTCTCGGAAGTCTTCCTCGTCATCTGGAGGAATCTGCCGTTCTGCTGTGGCTGAGGCTGAATCTGAGATATCTAGCTTACGAAACAACTCAGCCACGAACGCTGAAGCGTCTTCTTCATCAGGCAAATCGTCATAGCCTAACTCGTCGGCTGAAACCTCTTCATCCCCATAATCCTCGTATCCCAGGTCATCAAAGGTATCTTCCACCTCTGCATCGTCATAGTCGCCATACAGGTCGAAATCATCTCCATCCTGTGAATTGAAGGGGATCGGCGATCTTGCCTGCCGAGTTGCCGGTAAACTCAGATCCTCTTCCGGCATTGACAAAGAGCTGTTTACATGATATTGAGAAGATAAATACCCATCAAATTCATGATGGAGATACAGAATCGGTAACGCCCAGTAAAGCTGATTAGACCCGTAAGCCGAAATCAGTCCCTGCCGCGCCCGACTCAGGCTCAGATCCACAGCAAAGCCAGAGGAAAGGTTCCGGTAAAACAGCCTCGCCAGCGTTAGGGCAACATCATCGGGAATGCGTTCCGCCATTGCCAGCACAGCCGGTATTCCGCGCTTGACGAGGGCTTCTGCTAGGTTGCGTTCTCCGGTGTCGTCTGTTGGGTGTGAGGTGGCAGCGTGGGCACCTCGGCAGGAGTTGAACACGGCCAACTGGATGCCATTGTTGGCCAGCAATCCGGCTAAATCATAACCGTTTAATGTTTCTGTCAAGCCGGTGGTTCGGCTGACGAGATAAAGTTCGCCCCCTGACGCACCTAAATTACTGTGGCCGGCATAGTGAAAAACCTGATATTTGCTTTGTTCTAGCGCTTGTGTCAGAGAAGCGCGATCAGGCTGATCCAAGATTGTCAGTTGCATTGCAGGGCCGGCAGCACTTGAGAACGAGCGACTTTGCAGTTCTTTTTTTAAATGATCCGCTTCACGCTTGAGTTCCAGACTTTGTTGGTCTGTAGGAGCGGCAAGCACCATTAAAATTTTTAAAGTCGTGGCATTGCGCTCTTTGTCGTGTCCCTCTAGGGGAGGCTGGCTTACCCCTTTAATCGGAGGTTGATAGCGGGAAAAAACCACATCCGTGCCGGTGGCAATTGGGCGGTTGCCGGCATGAAGCACTTCCCAAGGGAGACGAGGGAGGGTGCTGCCTTTAAGTCCCAAGCGCAAGCGCAGCACTTCTCGCCGGTGCTGAGCAATCCCTTGAGCCGTCATCCAGCTGTCGCGTAAGGTGCCTTGAAATAAGTAATTGTACAGGTGCCGGCCTAGGGCCACTAAGTTAACCGCTCGTGCAGCCTCACCCGGATCTGCGTCTAAATCTTCCTGTTGTGCAGAAAAGTAAGTTTGTTCGCGTTTTTTCGATGTTTTGGTTCCCTGAATGTTTGTTAATGCCTCACCAGTTGCCAGGGTTGCATTTTCCTGCAACAAACCTAGCAATGGGTCATTCATCAAGTGACGAGCTTGGGCCAACCACTCGTCCACCGGCCAAGTCACCTGCTCTTCAGCTAAGGGCACGCCAGGGATTACCCGTTCTGTCCGCACCAGATATTCATTTCCCCCTACTGGGGTAACAGAAATATGAAATTCTAATTCCTGAGTCACAGCGTCAGTGTACTCCTGCTCCAGTCCTCAATCAAGGGCTGAAGGTTAACGTTGAAACATCGCATTTATTTCACACTCCTACGAGAGTTTGGCGAGTTTTAACTTTAACCTTCAACTGTTCTGTTGGCCTTTACGCTCAATATGCTCGTTCCTTCATAGAAGGTAACTTAGTATTCGTAGCTTCAGCCACAGTCGCCCCAAACGCTTAACAAATCCCAAAAATGTCAAGGCGCTCTTTCAGGCAATGGCCATGCCGGAACTCACTGATGAGACTATCTGCCAAGCAAAAAAGTTACCGCTTAGGCTCAACTTTTCAGCTATTACTAATACCCCTCAGTTTTATCCGGATCGCTATGGCTAACCTCAGAACAGTACAATAGATGCACCCTGATTGATAGCCTCGGCCATACAAAGCTGGGGCTTTTTTGTTTAAAGAAATTTCCCAACTCTGCCTTAACAATTTTACCTCCAAGCGATCAAAATTTTTTCAATCCTCAGATTCAAGTTGTTACCGGCAGCGCTGTTGTTTTCAGATTTTGCGTTTGTGCCGCTAAAGATTTTCCGGATGTCTCTATCAACCCCAAGAACAATGAATTGGTAGATGCACCCTGATAAACTTTCCCAGCCTTACCAAGGTTGGGATTTTTTTTATTAATCAACACATCCGGATCAATTTGCTCGGCAGATGTACTTTCCCCAGATTTAGAAACTCAAAACAACGATCTTATTAATTGTTTTTTCCTTGAGCAAACTCGGTATATCTAGCAGCAAAACCGAGATTTAAAACTTCGTTGACAAGTTGATTCCCATTGCTACACCCGACTTGTCTTCGCCAACGAAATAGAAGATTCCCTGTTAAAAAAAGTCAGCGGCTCTAAAGAATTTAGTAGATTTAGCAACCCGTTTTCTTCAATTTATCCTGATGAGTGACACAAAGTGAAGAACATTAAATTGGTAGATGCACCCTGATGAACGTCCCCGGCTAATCGAGTCCGGGGATTTTTTTTACCGGCTTTCAGCTTAAACACGATTAGCGATTGTAGAGACGCAGGTTAATGCGCCTCTATTGTCTATCGAGTCAGCCGCTAATTCATCACTTCAAAGCTGGTCACCTCTAACACCGGGCCAATCATCGCCAAGGTCATCACGTCTTCTCTCACCTTACCCTTGACTTTAACTTTTTGCCCAGCTTTTAGGAGATCATTGGGTGCGCCTTGGTGGATTTCGTAGGAATCGCCTTTTTCCGTCACCAGCGCCCACGCACCTGGACCCATGCCCTTGCGTTCAACTGTACCTTCTACGGTTAGACTCATGTGGTTGCTCCTTCTGTTTTAACGGCTAAACGGGCGAGTCCGTAGCAAAGTAAGGCATTAACAATCAGGAAACTACGGGCACCTACACCGGCACCCAATCCCCAAACTGCCGGTGAAACCACCGCACTCACGGCTAAACAACTCGCCACGCCAAGTGTCGTACCAATTGCCAGCCATTTCCACTGGGGATGACCCAGCAGCAACACCACGAGAATTCCTGGAATTAGCACACTGGCAAAAATGGGATTCAGCATACTGCTGCCTTGAACGGCACTTCCCAGTTCAGGAAGAGAACTGCCCATGACTCGGAAAGGCCACTGCGGCAGGTCGAAGACGTACAAACCGCGCAGGAAGAATAGCCCAGAACTGCCGGCAACTAGCCCGCTTCCCAGACTCCAACTCCAGCTGAAGGGGAAGTAACTGCGTAAAAACCAAGCTAACAAGTAGGAACCCAATACCATCGCTACCTTGGGCAACAGCGCTACAGCACCGCCATCCAACCAGAAGCGAGGGTTGAGATAACCATTATCACGCAGCCAGCGGAAGAAGTCGCGGAAGGTGATTTGCCCGTGAGTCGCTAGCTGAACCGCACTGGCAGCGTCTAATTGACCGGCACCAAAATGGTTAAGAGGATCTTCTTGGACAACCCGCGCTGATTGCAACAGCACGTTTGTAATCTCACTGGGTTCTTGAACCCCAATGGCTTTGACTAATGCAGCAACACCGGCAACGTGGGGAGATGCCATGCTGGTGCCTTGATATGCCGCAAAAATCGGTGCGCCGGTTTGCGGATCGATGGTATTTTGTAGAATTCCCCCCAGTTCACCTTCTTTGGTATCTCCACCGGGAGCTGAGATGTCTACGCCGGCTCCAAAATTAGAGTAAAAAGCTTTGTTGCCGGTGGCATCAAGGGCGGCGACGCCAATCACGTTGGGATAACGGGCGGGATAGCCGGCTGAATTATCACCTGAGTTGCCGGCGGCTGCAACAATAACCACGCCTTTTTGGTGGGCGTAGTCGATGGCTTCTTGCAGCAGTTGGCTCTCACCAGGGCCACCCAAGCTCATGTTGATCACGTCTGCGCCGTTGTCTGCGGCAAATTTAATCGCTTCGGCAATATCGCTGATGGTGCCGCCACCGCCGCCACTAAGAACTTTCAGCGGCATGAGGCTGGCTTCGTAGGCGATGCCGGCGACGCCATAGCTGTTATTGGTAGATTGAGCGATGGTGCCGGCAACGTGGGTTCCGTGGCCGTTATCATCATCTGCTGCGACTTTATCGTTGACGAAGTCGTAGCCGGGAACGAATTTTGTATCGGCCAAATCCGGGACTGCGCTGATGCCGGTGTCGATCACGGCAACGGTAACGCCGCTGCCTTTAGTTTCCTCCCACGCCCGTTCCATGTTAATGCTGCGGAGATTCCACTGCTTGCTATAGAAGGGGTCATTCGGGCCTTTTAAGGTGGGGTATGCCTCGCCAGGACGGTTGTTTGCACCGGCTACCCATGAGGCAACGTTTGTCTGTTCTGGCAACCCGTAGACATAATTCGGCTCAATAAATTCTGTAGACTTAGCCAGTTCAGACTTTCTTAGGGTTTTCAGTAATCGCCGGTCGCCCTTAATAATGTAAACATTGTCTGCGGCTGAATATTCGCTATTCAGGCGGGGTGCAGCGTTATACTTTTGGGAAATTGTCTCCAGTTGGCTGTCTATCTGAGCGGCTGGGATATCTTCGCGGAAATCCAGCACAATGCTATCAAATGTACCTTGGGTGGCTAAACCCTTGAAGTTAAATAAGGCCCAGCCTATCCCGATTACAAATAGGCACAGAAGAAAAAATTTTCTCATAGAAAACCCTCTAATTTAAGCGCCGGTCTGCTGACTAAGATAACTCAAGCTTATCTCTTTGGCAGGGGATATTGCGGGATGGTTACAGTTTGTGAATTATCAAAGATGGGAAATGGGGCATGGGGCATAGGGCGTGGGGTATGGGATTAGTGGCTAAGGGTAAAGCTTGAAGTGTAAAGTGTGTGTTTAGGGGATAGCAGTGAGTGGCTAATACCTAGAAAAACACGCTTTCCGATCGTGTGTTTTCTAAATCTCTATTAGACCTGTCTGTTGCCAAGAAGATCCACCCAGCCTCCCTTTTTTAGGCAGACTGTGCAGTTTTGGGGATCTCTCGGTTTGAAAACACACCCTAGTCCCTAGTCCCTAATTTTTTTCCCGCTTATGGAACGAGGTTTAATGTGGTTGCCCCTGTTGGGCGTTTTTCTCTGGTTGGGTTGGGCCGGCTGGAACGAATATCAAAAAGTTGAAGCTTATCGCATTTGGGCGAAGCCGTTTCAGCGGTCTAAATATGATATTTATGCAGCTCTGGGCCAAACCGGCACCGATTTGACTTGGGGTAAACCCACGCGCCAAGGGCCGGTGAATTTGCAAACGTTTTCTCTTAAGAATGTCCGCTCGCTCCAGCTGTTGGTGGACGGTCAACCCAGCGATTTGGACGCACCACCGGCTCAAGGAAAATCTGCCGCCCTGGAGTTTTTGTTGGCAGACTCAGCGCTGCCGGTGCGTGTCCCTTTTACAGAAGTTTCTCTGGCGGCTGAATGGGGAAAGCATTTACGGCAGGAATTGCTGCGCTGGCAACTAGAAGGTTCAGCCTGAGTGCGGTTGGCTGATGGCAAACATTTAAGTTGCCTAGCAATATGTAGATGTTTGTCGCTATCGGCACTTGCTGTTTTATACAATGGAATTTTAAACCTGGCAGAAGATGCAGGTTTAACGCAGAATAGCGACTGACTCAGGCTGTTTGTGAGCGATGAAAAGTTAAATAATAATGTGTTGAGAATAGCGAATTCTCAATTTTTATTTCGCGGGCCGCCGCTTTCGCAGAAATTCCGGCAGATCCAAGTCCCCGCCCACTTGTTTTTGCGGTTCTGGTGCAGCAGGAGCAGCAGCAGGCGGCGGTGGGGTTGCCGGCTTCGCAGGGGTTCTTGGCTGCACAGCCACCCTTGCCGGGGGAATGCTGGCTTGAGGTTCGCCGGTAAATCCAGTGGCGATGACGGTAATTCTAATCTCGCCTTGCAGTCGCTCATCAATCACCGCACCAAAAATGATATTGGCATTGGGATCGACTGCTTCATAGATAATGTCGGCTGCGGAGCTAACTTCGTGCAAGGTGAGATCGGTGCCGCCGGTGATGTTGAAGACTACGCCCTTCGCCCCTTCTATGGAAGATTCCAGTAAGGGAGAGGAAATGGCTGCCATTGCGGCTTCACCGGCTCTCGATTTGCCAGAGCCAATGCCAATGCCCATCAAGGCTGAGCCGGCATCTGCCATGACGGCGCGAACATCGGCAAAGTCTACGTTGACTAAGCCGGGAATGGTGATGATATCAGAAATGCCCTGTACCCCTTGACGCAGAATATCATCGGCAGAGCGAAATGCTTGTTGCACCGGCGTATCGGGTGCAATCACCTCTAGCAGCTTATTGTTAGGAATGATGATCAGGGTATCAACGCGACTTTGCAGGGCGGTAATGCCTTCTTCTGCTTGGCTGGTGCGACGACGTCCCTCGAAGGTAAATGGGCGAGTCACGACGCCAACGGTGAGGGCACCGACTTCTTTGGCCACTTCCGCAACGATGGGGGCCGCGCCAGTGCCGGTGCCGCCTCCCATGCCGGCTGTAATAAACACTAAATCGGAGTGCGCTAGCGCGTTGGCGAGTTCGTCACGAGATTCTTCTGCGGCTTTTTGGCCAATCGCCGGGTTACCACCGGCACCGAGTCCACGCGTCAGCTTTTGTCCGATTTGTAAGCGTCTGGCTGCGTCCGAGTGAGTCAAAGCTTGGGCATCGGTGTTAACCGTCCAGAATTCCACCCCTGACACATCACTGGCAATCATGCGGTTAATGGCATTGCCACCGCCGCCGCCGACACCGATCACTTTAATTCTAGCTATGCTGCTGGGCACAATATCGCTACCCCTAGATTCTTCCCCAGCCATGCTTTTTGCATCCCTAGTTTGACTCGCGTATGATCCAGCGTTGCCGAAAGGATTCGAGTTGTCCACTGCCGGCGGAAAACCTGCTTGTCCTTGAGAATGCGGGCTTTCATGCTCTTGTCCCATTTTACTATTAAGTGTCATTGGAATTTAGAACGGTAAATAAACAACTCTTCAACTTTAGGCAATTCTAGTCAACTATAGAATATGTTGCGCTTTCAACCAACAATAACAATGAGTTGCTGAGTGTTGGAAATTACTCAGTGCGACAAAGCCAGCCGGTAAGAGGATCTTGTGCTTGTTAATCGAGCCAGAATGTCCCACGGCTTTGCTCGCTCAGGGCGCTTTCGTTTGCGCCGGCACGTTAGCCTGTTGCAGTTTAATCGCAGGAGATTGGGGATTTTTCAGGTCAATATAGGCAATTTGGGTGTAACGCGGGTGTTTGGGTAATTGACGCATTTTATCGAGGGCGCTTAGTTGCGCGGCAAACTTGGAACTGTAGGGACCCAAATGAACGGTTCCCAACTCGGTTTTCAAGATTAAATTCGTGGGATCTTGCCAATCAATTTCAGACACCTTGACGGGAGATCTCGAGAGTTCTTGATACAGGGGTGGCCAATCACTCCGGTACACGTCGGGGTTGCCGATCACTTTCAACGTGGGCAGAGGCAGTGTGCGATCAAAAGATGTGTAGCTTTTTAAAGGCGTCCACCAGCCATTTTTATCTAGTACGCCTAAATTCGAGGCGGTTTCTACCTTTGTTGGGACTGCCGGCGCTGGCTTTGGGGCAACTGCGGGGGCGTCTGTCGTTTCCTTCACAGCTTTGGGGTTGGCGACGACCTCAGCGGGAGCTGCCAGTTGAGAAAGCGCTACAGGATAGCGTTCCTTGACTCGCACCGTCAAGCCGGCCGGCAGTAGATGCCGGGTAACCGTGGCTTGGGCGATAGGTGCGGCAGACTCTAGTTTTTCTGCGATCGCTTCGGGTTGCAGCCGCATCAGCGATTGCGGATAATCGAGGGGCAGCAGCGACCGAACTGTTTGAGCAGAAAGGAATTGATTGCCTTCGATCTCCACCTGTTCCGGTTCATAAATGACCCAACCTGGTCGGGTTGACACCCACATTAAGCCGCCGGCTAAACAGCTAACCGCCACAGTTTGCCAGCACCTTTGAAAAAATTTTACACGTCTTGAGCGCCGCAACTCTTGGCGACGCCGGCCTAATTCTGACTGAGAGACTGATGCGAAGCTAGCCATCTTCTACCTCTCAGTTGTTTAGATCGCAGCGCTTGCTTGCGCGTAATTTACTATTCATAGCGATTTAGTTTTTTATTGACTATCTTTTTATGTGCTGCGTGGGTAATTTTCTGGTTTTTTCTCATATCTTTTCAAGAAATTGTAAAATCATCACCTTTTTTTAAAAGATTTTGATCGGCTAACTAAAAAGACTACCGACAGATAAAATCTTCGTCAAGCTTTTACCTGTGAAGATATTTGCGCTGTCAATGCCGGCCCGCCTCTAGGGTTCACTTCATCACCAGATATCCGCTGTCTGATCGGGTTCTAGAGACAGTTGAAAATCGGTTAAATATTGATATCTAGCAATTTGCTATAACAATTGGCATAGTAGCACGACAATGTCAAGAGTGGTTACACTAATTTTCGCAAGTACGGAGGCAACGAAGCCCCCAAAAGGTGAGTAACTTCAAAGCAGATCCACCTCTAAAAGCGGGGATCAGCCCCAATCAATCGATGCAGCGGTAACGAACCCAGCAGGCTCATCCGGCTTTGGTGTGTAAAATTTTTAACAATCTCAAAACCCGCAAACCCGCTTCTGTACCCTCACACTCATCATTGTGGCGCTATCAAATAGAGGAAAGAGGGGGTAGAGACATCCTGGGCGAGGGGGAAGATGCAGCCTATACTTTGATTTACCAAAACAGCGCACGGATGAGAGTAAGTTTTGATGAGCCAGGATTTTCTGGATTTGCGAAGATTTTATGCAGCCTGTAACCCCTCTAAAACCCTCGATCTGAAAAATCAGGAAGATCGTAAATACTACATTGATTTTTCCTCGGTGCGAGGGGGCAACATCATTCGGGAACTCAGCAGAACCATCACTCTGCTAGCCGGTGATGACCCGACCTGCCAGCTGTTTACCGGGCACATCGGTTGTGGCAAGTCTACCGAACTGTTGCGGCTCAAAGACGAGCTAGAACAGAAAAACTTCCATGTCGTTTATTTCGAGTCTTCTCAAGACTTAGACATGGCGGACGTGGATATCAGCGATATCTTGCTGGCCATTGCCCGTCAAGTCAGTGAAAGCTTGGAAAAGGTTAGGGTCGATGTGCAGCCTCAAGGCTTCAAAGCGCTGCTCAAAGGAGCGGCAGACTTTTTGCAAACGCCCATCGAGCTGAGCGGTGAAGCGGCAATTCCCGGAGTCGGCAGCATCAGTGCCGGCGAGGGTGAATTGGGATTTTCTCTACCAGGAGGCATTGGCAAAATTACAGCCAAAGCCAAAGATAGCCCCAAACTTCGCTCGGAGTTGAGGCAATATTTAGAACCCCGCACCAATAGCATCCTCAACGCCATTAACAATGAGCTGCTCGGGCCGGCCACCGAGCAACTCAAACGCCAAGGCAAACAAGGACTGGTGGTAATTGTCGATAACCTCGACCGCGTGGACAGTTTTCTCAAACCTACAGGTCGCACCCAGCCAGAACATCTGTTTGTGGATCGGGGCGAACCGCTACGAAAACTCAATTGCCATTTGGTTTACACTATTCCCCTGGCTTTAATTTTCTCCAATGACTTGGGAAGGCTAACCAGTCGATTTGGAGTAAAACCGAAGGTACTGCCTCTCGTGCCGATGCGGTGCCGCGATAGCAGTGATTTTGACATAGGAATGTCTCTGCTGCGACAGATGGTTCTGAGCCGAGCGTTTCCCGATGTGCCGGCAGAGCAACGGATTGAGTTAATCTCGCAGGTGTTTGACAGCCCCGAAACCTTAGATCGGGTCTGCCGGGTTAGTGGAGGCCATGTGCGTAACTTGCTGGCTCTGCTGTTTAGTTGCTTGCAGCAAGAAGATCCCCCTTTCTCCCGCGCCTGTGTCGAAAATGTGATTAAAGAATACCGTGATGATTTAATTGCAGCGATTACAGATGAGGAGTGGGAGTTGCTTTTTCAAGCAGTGCAACAGCAAAGCGTCATTGGAGAGGAACACTACCAAATGATGTTACGCAGTATGTTTTTGTTTGAATACCGCGATGATATGGGGCGCTGGTACTGGATCAATCCGGCGCTGGCAGAGGCGGAAAAGTTCAAGTCTTGGCAAAGACAGATGCAGGAGACTTCTGGGTAAAGTCTTTTTTTAAGCACAGAAGTTGGCGGTAGCCTGCCGGCAGCCCTACACAGCTCAGTCAACGGCTGAGGTTCGATTGCCAGAGGTTTGCTAATTAAGTGCCGGCCAGAGTTAACAGTTGGGCGAATACGTGCACGCGTGCGATCTTGTGAAAATATATGCCAAGCATTTGTGATGGGTATGTTCGCAGGTCGCACGAAGTGTATTCTTTTACCATTACGCAAAATTGCTTAGTGCTGAGTCGTCTCTAAATTAAGACTTTGAACTAAGTGATATTTTGTGTTCGCCTTTACACACTTATCGTTCTGTCTTTCCGACTGAACCCAAGACGCGCAACAATATGGCTGACCCGCACCCACCTGATAGCGAAGCGTGGCCCGAAAGTGTCACAGATATAGCCGGTTACAACGAGCAATCGTTGAGAACACTGGTGCGGGCGATCCACCTTTCTCCAAAAGGGGAATTTTCGCTGATTTTGGTGCGCTGCAACGAGGCGAGTTTGCGAGAGCGAATGAGGCACCGGCTGCGAGAACTGTCTCATCTGCCCATTCGAGAGTTAGTGCTGCCGGCATCTGTAAAAACTCTTTTCACAAGTATCAAAACAGAATTGGGGGATGAACAGCCACAAGCATTAATGATATTTGGCTTGGAGTCGGTGAGCGCTTTGGATGAAGTTCTGACCTCTGCCAATCTAGTTCGTCCAGAGTTTCGTAAAAGCTTTCCATTTCCGCTGGTCTTGTGGCTTAACGATGAAATTTGGCCAAAGTTAATGCGGTTGGTGCCCGATCTCGCGAATTGGTCGGCCCCATCGATTAAGTTTAGTAGCTCTCCCGATTCATGAACTTGACATGAATCAGTTGATTAATCGAGACGATCTTTCACTCAAGTAGCCGACGCTGCGGGCAAGCGGACAATAAACACACTACCTTTACCCACCTCAGAAATCACATCAATGGTGCCTTGATGAGCTTCTACAATCTGGCGAGATAGGTGCAGCCCCAAGCCGCTACCTCCACGTTTGTGGGTGGCTTGGCGGAAGCGTTCAAATAATTTCACTTGGTCATCCATCGCGATCCCAACGCCGGTGTCTTGTACCTCAACCGTCACCAACCGAGGCTCAGATTTGGCTATAGGTTTAGCAACCAGGCGGACATCAATTGACCCAGTATCAGTGTATTGAATCGCATTGGCGATTAAATTCGTAAAAAGCCGGTGTAGTTCCAGGCGATCACCCATGACAGCACCCCCTCCGCCAGGGGTCTTTTCTCCATCTCCATCTAGGTGTAAATTCAAACTCAGACTTTTAGAATCGGCTAAGGGAGTTAATTCTTGGGAGACTTCCCCGATCAGTTGTTTTAGATCAACTGGAAAAAAGTTGAGATTTTTACGACCGGCTTCATAACGATAAACCTCCAACAATATATTCACCATACTCAGCAAGTTTTGGTTGCTGCGAGCCATTGTAGAAAACACTTCCGCACATTGGGGCGTGATTTCTCCCAAGGCTCCTTGCTGCAGTAAATTGAGCATTTGATTGGCTGCCACCAGGGGGGTTCGCAAGTCGTGGGTGAGCCTAGAGACAAAATCTTCCCGCTGGCGGGCGATCTGATCGCGTTCGTCAACGCTATGCTTGAGCCGCAGTAATGATCGGACTCGCGCTAGCAGTTCATCGAGTTCCACCGGCTTGCGAATAAAATCGTCCGCCCCCATATCTAAGCCCTGCACAAGACTAGATTGGTCGTAGGCTGTGATCAGCAAGATCGGTATAAATGGTAACTTCGCATTCTGACGAACGCGCCTAGTGACTTCGTAGCCATCCATCCCCGGCATCATCACATCTAGCAGCACTAAATCTGGGGGAGACTGTTCAATAATGGCTAAGGCAGAACTGCCATTCTCGGCTGTAACAATGTCGTATCCCTCTTCTTCCAGAATTGTCTGAACTAGCAAGACATTATCGGGAGAGTCATCTACAACGAGAATACAGTCGGTTTTATTCTGAGAGGAACTAGACAAATAATTCATGCAATGAAGGGTGGGCAATAGAAGTTATCATATCGGCGTCGTTGTAATATATTGCCATTTAATTGTTCGGCTGCCCTCATTCTTGAGAATGATTTGTACCGACAACGCTTCAACAAAGCGGTGAGCGGCTTGTCTAAAGATGGCTTTACAAGAAAAGATTGGAAGAAGAAGCCTTCTCCCAATCTGGAGCCACAAGTTTGAGGACGGTAATGTGCTGCTTTTTACACACTTGCCGCCGGCTTAAATGTCTTAGCCAAGGATTGCACCCGTTGTCGGTTTGGCCGGCTTGAGGGTTTCTGATCCATAGCGCTGGTGGTAAAATGCTGCAACTCGTTGTTCATATTGAGCGAGATCCACTTCAATTTTTCGGAACAGCGCCACGGTTATCGGATCAGTCAGCATCATATAAAGTTTGTACAAATCGACCACGCCGGTTTGGACATCGCCGAGGGTGCGGCGCAGCAGATCCATTTCGTCGCTTCCTTTTAAAGCGGCGTTTAACTTAGCCAAAGGTTCAGCTGCTTTTGCCTGCAAGGAGGGTTTTTCGCCAAACGCATCGAGTCGCGCTTCTAGCAGTTGGATGTGATAGCGCTTATTCTGAATCATCTCCCGCAGCAGGGCAGAAAAGCCGGTGTCGGAAGTTTTGCTAAGGTATTGCTCGAATGCTTCGTGGGAGTAACGTTCACCTGCCAGTGCGGTGTTGATCGCGCTGACAATTTCGCCCTTGGTTGAGCCGCCCCAAGAATCCGCCAGTTTCCACCATTCGGCAGTGGCATCAGTTTCTGCCGGCAGCGCTGCTTCTTTGCCGCCATAACCAAGCCGGCTGAGAATTGCGGTGGTAAAAATGGCTAAATCTCCAGGCAGCCGGGAGGTGATCAAGTTACCATCCACCACTAACGGCTCATCAATGTAGTTCGCGCCGGCATTTTCCATATCCTTGCGAATGGAGATAAAGCCGGTGGCGTTTCTACCCTTGAGCAAGTCGCCTTCAATTAAAACTTGGGGACCGTGGCAAACCGAAGCCACAACTTTCCCTTGCGCCATTAGCTGCTGCACAAACCGGACAGTATTGGGATTTTTCCGCATAAAATCAGGTGCCATCCCGCCGGGAATAATCACTGCATCGAAATCTTCAGCGCGAGCTTCCGTTGTGGTTCCATCGGGTTTCATCGAAACTTTTCCCTGCTTGCCTTTGTAGGCTTCATTCATGCGAGAACCCAGCACAACTGTCTCGAACCCCGCCATCTGCATCGCTTTATAAGGAATCTGAAATTCTGCATCCTCAACCGCGTTTTCAATGAGGATAGCAACGCGTTTTGTGTTCGCTTTATTGTTGGGTGTCATGAGTTTTCCTCTTACTGTTGTTTTTGCCTTTACACTGAGCTGATATTAGCTATCTCAGCAGTTAGCACTGGAGCAATTCCTGTAGCTGTTAGGTTACAGATGGGAAACTCTCCCGCTCTTTCTGACCTGATAATCTCCAGGCTAACTTCCTTATAAATCTGTGTTTTCTACCCGATTGAATTTCGGAAACTTTTTCAAATCTTTGTTTCTTTTAGCCTAAGTCTGTTTGCCATTGGTTCCCTTCACTCAAAAGAAATAGATCGGTTTCATTCTAAAGGGATAGATCGGCTTTGGTGATTTGAACTTAAGCTGAAAGAGGATAAGGAGTGAGAAGTATGGCAAATAAAGCTGATCAAGAAGCAACAGATACCGCCAGCGATTCTGATTTCGAGGCCGTGCCGCATCAAAATACGCCGGCAGACAGCGGCATTCCTAAAGTGCCCGGACTCGAACAAGGGCGGCGCATGATGCGCGAGGAATTGAGCAATTACACATCCACTTCCCCAAAACTTTCTGGGGGAGATGTTGATGCTGCTTGGGAACAGGCTGATGCGGTGGGTGAGGAAGCTGTGGGTGGAACAGTTGCTACGCCGGATCAAAATGTTGTGGATGAGTTGGGTGCGGCTGTTGGTCTAGAAATGGATGATCGCGCATTTCTGAGAACCACAGAAATTCTTGAGGAGCGTGATGACAGCCGATGGGAGTTAGATCCAACGTCGTCTGAAGATTATTCAGAACGCCGGGAGTAAGCGTTTGGGTACATAAAAAGCAACCAGCCGATGCAGATTAAATTTCGTTAAAAACCCCTTCTCTACTCCCGTTTAATGGGGGGATTTGAGTGAGGGGTTTTGTTTAATTATTTTGAAATTGTTGCCAGGAGTCGTGAAATGTCAAACGAACCGTCTGAGCGCAAAAGTGAGCCAGAAGAAAAAAAAGTTTCTGCGGAAGATATGGTAAATCCAGCAGAAGATCTGATCTATGCCGGTGGCTACACACCAGACCCTAGAGAAACTATCAACAATCCTGCTGTTGCACCTCAGATGCTTAATAATTCGGGGGATTTGAGGGGAGATTTAATTGAGGATGAGTGACGGTTAAATCGGCTTGCTATAAGCTGCCGGTCATTAAAATTTGCTGGCAAGTTTTAAGAATTGACCCTCATATATAGCCGACCTAAAAACTTAAGGGGTAAGCGCTTGGCACTTACCCCTTTATCAACTATTTGTTTTGCTAAAATAATGGCGTGAGGATGTCTAAAGAGCACCGGAGCTACTTAGCGCCAAAATCGCCGCCGTTCCCAGCAAATGACCCGCGCTTGTTGAAGCCAAAAACGCTCCAACACTGGGGTTATTGAAAGCTGAGGGAAACGGCAAAACCATTTTAGGGCCAACTTTCGGATACTTAATCACGCGGGGAAGAACCAGCAATGCCAAAATATTGCAAATCCCCATAACGATGAGCTTAGAGGTTCCCGGTGCTGCTGTGTCGGTAATGGTTGATTGTACGACTGCGAGTAAGTCCATCAAAATTTCTTGTCCTCCATTGAATGATTATTGCAGAGATTTCAACAATCCCTTTGAACATTTAGCATATACATAAAAAGGGCAGTCAAAATGCCCTTCTTAAGTAAAATAATAGCGACTTATTCCAATCTGTCTATCTACCCACAGACTCAAACCGCTCACAAGTCTAAAGGAAGATCCCCACGATCAAAAATTGTGCGGTTTCTTTTATATTTTGGATGCATGGATATTAAGGTTAAAAATTCTTTCAATAATAGGAGTTAATATCATCCATCTATTGCAACCCTATTTCAACTTTATATAAATTCACACAAACATCGCCCTTGATTGCACAGGCTTGTTTAGGCTTTTAAATAAAATCACCTTGTCGGGGGATGGCTGCAAGGGTCATTCTTGTGTGGTTGCTTTTAAGTTTCCTCACGCCTCAAACAACTCAATGGCTCAGGGAATGCTATTGTAAACTTTTCCCCAACCGAGACGCGAGAATTATTTACATTTACCCGTACCCAATAAATTTTATGAAACTTTTACTATGCTTGGTAAGTTTTGTGCTGTTATCCGCAAGTTCTGAATTAGTACAAGTGCCGGTAAATGCTCAAGAAGTCTTGCTTCAAGCCAAAACTGAGGCCGCGCAGCCGGTCAATGAATTAGATAGATTAGAACAGCAAACCCAACAACTTTATGAAACAGGCCGGTTTGCCGAAGCAAGCGTATTATTGCAGCAATTGCAAGGTAATTACGCAGTCATTGAGGATAAATTAGGCGAGGCGAGGACGTTAAGAAATTTAGCATTAGTTTATCACGCAACGGGCGAGCGGTCAAAAGCTACTGAAGCGATTAAACAAAGCTTTCAACACCTCCAAGAATTGCAAGAAACACGAGGAAAGACAAAACTTTTTGCTCAAATTTTAGAGGTTCAAGGACAGTTGCAACTCTCTGCCGGCAAATTGGAAGAAGCGCTAGAGACTTGGAAAAAAGCTGCAAACACTTATAAAGAAATTGGCGATATAAGCGGAGTTACTAAAACTCGAATTAACCAAGCTCAAACACTGCAAACGCTGGGACTATACCGGCAGGCGATTAAAACCTTGACTGAAGTTAGAGAAATTCTTCAAGTGCAACCAGATTCGCCGGTTAAAGCAAAAGGATTGCAAAGCTTGGGTGATGCGTTGCGGGTTGTGGGAGATTTGAATCAATCTCAAGAAGTTTTGCAGAAAAGTTTGGGAATTAGTGAAAGATTGCAGTTGGGGGAAGCGGCTGCCGGCACACTTCTCAGCTTAGGAAATACAGCGAGAGTGCAGGAAAAATCTGACGAGTCTTTAGAGTTTTATCAACGTGCTGTTACAGCATCTTCCTCAGTGGAGATTCAAGTTGAGGCGCAACTGAATCAACTGAGTTTATTAATAGAAGAAGATCGAAGCGCAGACGCTCAAAATTTAATTTCAGAAATTCAATCAAAAATTATTAATTTGCCTCCTAGCAGGCCAACAATTTACGCTCAAATTAATCTGGCGCGAAGTTTGATGAAAATGGGAAACGCCACAACCGAAGGAACACGAAACGCGGCTGAAATATTAGCGACTGCTGTGCAGCAAGCTCAAAGCCTGGAAGACAAAAGAGCAGAGGCTTACGCCTTGGGGAATTTGGGGAGGGTGTACGAACAGAATAGGCAGTGGAAAGAAGGAAAAAGTCTAACAGAAAAAGCGTTACTTTTAGCGCAATCAATTAATGCTTCTGATATTACTTATCAGTGGCATTGGCAGATGGGAAGAATTTTAAAAGAGCAAGGAAATCGAGAAGGCGCAATTGCAGCTTATAGCCAATCTGTCAGTACGCTTCAGTCTTTACGCAATGATTTAGTTGCGATTAATTCAGATGTTCAGTTTTCTTTTAGAGAAAGTGTTGAACCTGTCTACCGCGAGTTAGTGGGACTGCTGTTGCAACCGGCAGCTAATGTAGAGCAATCTGCCTTAATTCAAGCCAGACAGGTAATTGAATCGCTACAACTCGCTGAGTTAGATAATTTCTTCCGGGATGCTTGTTTAGATGTCAAGCCGATTCAGATCGACCAAGTTGATTCTAATGCGGCAGTTTTTTATACGATTATTCTGAAGGAGCGATTAGAAGTTATTCTGGCTTTACCGGGTCAACCGCTAAAACATTATACTACCCAATTACCCCAGGAAACTGTTGAAGCAACTCTTAAGGAATTGCGCGATACGATTACAAATCCTCGAATGCAACTTTCGATAAAACGGTTTTTAACACCTTCACAGAAAGTCTATGATTGGTTAATTCGTCCGATTGAAGCTGAGTTAGCCGGCAGTGGGGTAAATACCCTGGTATTTGTTTTAGATGGAGGATTTAGAAATATTCCCATCGCTGCTCTTTATGATGGTGAGCAATATTTGGTTCAAAAGTATAGTGTGGCGTTAACTCCGGGCTTGCAATTGCTAGAAGCGAATCCTTTGGCGAGGGAAAACTTGAATATATTAGCTGCCGGTTTGACGGAAGCACGTCAAGGCTTTTCTTCACTTCCTCATGTTGAATCGGAATTAGATCAAATTCAAGTAGAAGCGTCTACTAAAATTCTTTTAAATGAATCTTTTAGCAAGTTTAATTTTGAAAAAAATGTTCAATCTATTCCGTTTTCTGTAGTTCACTTAGCAACTCATGGCGAATTCAGTTCTCAAGCAAAAGATACATTTATTCTCACTTGGGATGGACAGATTAATGCCAAGGAATTAGATAGCCTTCTTCGTAGCGAAACTGGGCAAAATAAGCCCATTGAATTACTTGTTTTAAGTGCTTGTAAAACTGCGGCGGGAGATAATCGAGCGGCTTTAGGGTTGGCGGGTGTGGCTGTGAGAGCCGGCGCACGGAGTACAGTGGCGTCTTTGTGGTATGTCAGTGATGAGGCAACTGCTGTTTTGATGACTGAATTTTACCAAGAGTTAGCGAATAGCAAAGTAACGAAAGCTGAAGCTTTGCGTCGCGCTCAAGAAGCGGTTTTGTTAAACGAGAAATTGTCTCACCCTTATTTTTGGGCAGCTTTTGTTATGGTAGGAAATTGGTTGTAGTTGTGAATTTGGATAGGCTGAATCTATTACAAAAATTACGACTAATTCTGACAGGACGGATGGGTAAATCCGAGACTGTGAGGCGTGGTGGTTGGGGCTTCGGCTGTTAAGGTGATTGTGCCATCGGCTGCAACGATCCAACCTTGCGCTTCGACAAGGGGAGTTTGGGTGGTAGGGGCAGATGGGGTTGTAGAGGGTTGTTTGCTCAACTCATCCGCACCGGCATCTCGCGTTGCCCACTCCACAAGGGCAGTATTGCTGCTAAGAGGGGCGCTGGGGTTGGGCGGTAAACCACCGCGTCCGGTTACAATAAATTCGCTACCGGCAACGTCTTCACAGCCGGCAGAAATTAGCCCTTCAATATTGGTAACTTCGACTTCAGGAACGTCTGCCGGCTGCACACTGACATTGCCCTGAATATTTAAATCTCCAACGGCGTTGATAATGCTATCTGGGGATTTAAAGACGGCTAGATCTGAGCCGGCGAAAGGATTAATCGTAATATTACTACCGCCCCCAGGATCGCCGGCATTGGTGATGATGCGGCTTCCTTCCAGCAGCACCAGCGTCACCGGCTCAATAGTAATATTGCCTTCTGTGGTGAGATTGCCGGTTTGGCTGCCGGTGGCTGAGATTTCGCTGTTATGGCGTAGTTGAATGTTGCCGGCGCGTAAGGTAATATTTCCGCCTTTGCCGGTTTCAGAGGTAGCGGTGAGTTTTCCCTGGTTAAAAAGACGCATATCGCCACTTGTAATATCAATGCTGCCAGGATTTCCAGAACCCAAACCGTTTACAGTTATTTGTGCGCCATCCCCAATTACTAAACGTTGGGTGTTAACGATTACATCACCGGCATCTCCAGCAGTGTTAGTGGCAGCGCTTAAACCACTGGGAGACTGCCCATCGGGTGAGGTGCCGATTAATTCTACAGAGTCGGTGGCGCGGACTGTTAAATTCCCCCCCTGGGCATTACTAGAGGGGCCAAAACTCAAAGTGCCAACGCTTACCTGTGCACCATTGCGAACAACTAACCGTCGCGTTTCAATGGTGACATCGCCGGCATCTCCGAAACCAAATGTATAAGCAACTAAGCCGGTGTTACCCAATTTATCGGCTGAAGCGCCATTTAATTCTATCGAGTCGGTGGCGCGAACCGTTAAATTTCCCCCTTGCCCTTCACTTGTGGGAAGTGTGCCCACAAAGACTAACCCCCCATCGCTAACCGTTAATTGGCGAGTTTCAATTGTCGCGCTACCTGCATTGCCGGCACCTAATGTTCCAGCAAAGATGCTGCCGCCGCTGCTAATGTCTACGTTGCCGGGGGCGCGAAGTGTCAAATTTCCGCCATTTCCCGCGCCGAAAGTTCCCATTGCGATTTGTGCGCCATTTTGAACCGTTAATTGGCCGGTTTCAAGGGTTACGTCCCCGGCATTGCCTGCACCAAACGTTCCTGCGACTAAACCGCTGAGTTTTTCCCCATCCGGTGAGGTGCCGGTCATTTGTATACTCTCCGTGGCGCGGATTGTCAAATTTCCCGCATTTCCCGTAGTGGCGAACTCAGCGCCTAGTTGAATTTGTGCCCCATCTTGAAGGGTTAAGCGCCCGGTTTCGATGCTGATGTTGCCGGCATTGCCGCTAGCGAAAGTTTGAGTGGTTAAGCGGCTGGGTGCCAACCCATTTGTTGAGATGCCGGTGATTTCTACGCTTTCGGTGGCGCGGATGATTACATTTCCCCCTTCACCAGAACTAAACGTTGCAGCGTTTGCGGCACCCCCAGCGAGGATCGTTAATTGGCCGGTTTCAATGGTCAGGTTGCCGGCATTGCCGATGCCAGAAGTTGATGCCACTAAGCCGCTGCTTGTTTCCCCATCAGGTGAAATGCCGATGATTTCTACACTGTCGGTAGCACGTACCGTTACATTTCCTGCATTTCCCTCGCTTCCAGTCGCGGCTCCGATGATCGCCCCATTGCGAACCGTTAATTGCTTGGTTTCAATGGTTACGTCGCCGGCATCGCCGATGCCAGTCGTTGTTGCCGCTAAACTGCTGTTTATCTCCCCATCTGCTGCGCTGCCGATGATTTCTACGCTTTCGGTGGCGCGTACTGTCACATTGCCGGCGTTTCCATTGCTTTCAGTACCAGCCGTGATGACTGCCCCATCACGAACTGTTAATTGCCTGGTTTCAATGGTCACGTCGCCGGCATTGCCGCTGCCATTTGTTAGTGCCACTAAAGCGCTGGGTATCTCCCCATCTGTTGGGTTGCCGGTGATTTCTACACTTTCGGTGGCGCGTACTGTCACATTGCCGGCATCTCCCTCACTGAGAGAAGCAACGCCTATTACCCCCCCATCACGGAGAACTAATTGGCCGGTTTCGATTCTCACATTGCCAGCGTTGCCGGTGCTAAACGTTCCCGCTACGAAACTGCTGGGTGTTTCCCCATCTGCGGATGTGCCACTCACAAATACTGACTCAGCCGCGCGAACTCTCACATTTCCCCCTGGTTGCGCCCCCAAGGTTGAAGCTTGAATTTGCGATCCCTCGGACAGTTGGATACGTCTACCGGCTAGTTGGATATCACCGCCGCCTTCTCCACTGGCAAAAACAGCAGATTGTCCGCTGGCTTGGATATCTTTAAAGGTTGCAACGTTTTCATATCCCAATGCAAAACCTGTGCCGGTTGGCGTCAGGCTGACACTACTGTTATCCCTCACACTCCCCAGTTCAATTCGTCCTGCCGGCGCTTTTAATAAGCCGCCAGAAAATGTTATATCGCCCCCAACAAGTGCCAGAGTTCTTGCCGGTTGCACCCCCAGCCCAATGGGACTTTCTAAAACGCTTTGTTGAAAGGCGATCTCAGCTTGGATGTCGTCCCCTGTATCCGGTTGATTAAGTCCCTGCCCTTGCACGGCAATACTGCCCGGGTTTGAGCCGAATTGCAAGCCAATAGGCACATTAACGGTTAATAAAGGTGGGGCTTGAGGATTTTTGGCGCTGAAAAGACTGCTATCGTTAAAAACAATACTATTGGCCGTACTTGCCAGAAATGAGCCGCCAATATTTAGCCTTGCATTCGGGCCAAAAATTATCCCGTTGGGGTTAATTAAAAATAAGTTAGCGCTGCCATTTGCTTGGATTAATCCATCGATATTGGAAATTGAGCTGCCAGTTACCCGCGAAAAGATGTTTTGAATGTCTAGGGCGCTATCAAAATGGGCAGTGGTGCCGGTGGGGAGGGAAAATGAGCTGAAGCTGTGGAACAAATTGCTGCCGGCAGATGTGCCGCCGGTGATGCGATTGATTTGCCCTTCGACACTGACAGCGGAATTATTCGGTAAGGTTGCATCTGGCACAATTTGAGCGGACGCAGAAAAACTGCCGATTAATGCCAACATTGTGCTGAGGTGAAGCGTGATTTTAAAAGGGTTGCTCAATACGTTCATGATTTCTAACTTCTGCGAGTGGCTGATTGCTTATTCCCAGTGTTAAAGACTAAACAGGTTTTTCAGTCGGTTGCGAACCCAAGTCACAGGATTTTTGTCATCTTCCGCTGCATCCACCAATCCCATTTCTCGCAATTGCTGCTGTCGTTGAGATAATTCTTCTTTGTGTTTTCCTAACTCTTGGACAATTACCTCGGCTAATTCTGGATTGGCGCGTAATAGCGTTTCAAAACTCTGATTGTTAATCACAAATAAAATGCTATCTTCTACTCCCCGAACTGAGGCGGTGCGGGGAATTCCTAACATTAAAGAAAGTTCTCCAAAAAATTTACCTGGCCCCAAATTTGCCAGACGTTTGTTTATTTTCTCTACAAAAACTTCTACCGATCCAGAAAGGACGATATAGAAAGCATCCCCCGGGTCACCTTCATGAAATAAAAATTCTGAGGGTCGCAAGCGTTTTCGATACCCACTTTCAATGAGCTGCCGTAGTTCTAAGTCAGTAAAGTTTTCAAAATAGGTTACTTCTCGCAATAAGTCCCGGAGTGCTAAGGGTTTGATTGGGGCAACGACAGAGGCCGGTTTTACCGTTTCCTTGAGGATTTGTGGGGGTGATACTTGTGAGGGTTCTTGACCATTTTCTCCGAATATTGGCGGAGGCGATACCTGTGGAGGTTCTTGCCCATTTGCTTGATAACGTGATAACGGGGTCAAGACTTCTGGATTTCGTAACCACAAATCTCTTTGCGGGAAAGGAATTGTAATACCTTGCTGGCGCAGATTATATTCAATGATAAAGTTTAAAGAACTTCGCACTGCAAGTCTATTATCAATGCGGTTCACCCACACGCATAAGTCAAAGTTCAAAGAATTATCACCGAATCCTTGAAAAAAAACTTTAGGTGCCGGCTCGTGTAAGATGTTTGATTCCATGTAAGCCGATTTTAAAAGAATTTCTGTGACTAAAACCGGATCGCTTTCATAGGCAACCCCTATGGGAATATGAATGCGTCCTGAAAAGCTTTCATAAGTCCAATTTGTTAAGCGATTTTCAACTAATTTACTGTTGGGAACAACGACATCGCAACCATCTAAGGTTCGGATAATGGTAGAGCGAATTGAAATTTCTTTGATATAGCCAGAAATACTGTCAAATTCAACAAAATCTCCAACTTTTACGGTTCGTTCTATCAGTAAAGTCAGACCACTCACAAAGTTTTTTGTGATATCCTGCAACCCAAAACCAATACCAACGCCTAAGCCGCCGGCTACAACTGCTAAAGAAGCCAGGTTAAAACCACTTGTTTGCAGAACAATGATAAAGCCTAATGTTCCAACCGCATAACTGATGATTGTGGAGATCGCTTCGCGGTTTCCCTCATCAATTCCCATTTTAACCAGCAGCCGGCGCTTGAGGAAATTTTTAAGCGTACGGCAAATAAAGATAAGGATTAATAACGACACACATAGCTGAATTACAGCCGAAATTGAGATCGAATAATCTCCAATTTTAAAGGGTTCTGTAATTCGTTGATAAAGCTCTGTAAATAGTTGCTGCAACAGGTTATTCATTGAATTAATACTTTTCCAAGAAGTGCCGGCAGAATATACATTTCGACTTGGCAGGAAACCCAAGAACTTGAAATTAGGGGATATACAGACAAAGCCCGCCCAGACAAACTTGAAAATCGATTATACTCGATTTTTGTCTGTGCGAACTTTATTTGTATGGCTGCGCTTGTGCCTTTCCTGGATGCGAAGCAAATTGTCTCACTCTATTTTTACGAGTACCGGCACACCCTCGCAACTTGAGTATATTTACAATTTTGTCGGCTTTAAACTCGCTGACGTGATTAGTAAGTCTGAAAACTCAAAGATCTCTCCTCGCTTCACAAACCCGCAAAATCCATCTTTTTTTGCATCCGGAAGCGCACCCGGTTGATAACCGTATAACCACATTTTACGTTTAATGGCTTCTGGTAACTTCAATAATTGATTATAGTGGGCGTGAACTTTAGTGGGAAACGCTGAGGTTTCACAATCTTGAAAAATAATCTCCGCTTGCTCATAAAATTCTTCAAGCTGCTCTAGACAAAGTTGCGTATCTGTGGTTATAAAGACTTTAATTTTATCAATTTCAAAAAATAAGCCGAAGCTTGGCATGATATAATAGCCATTATTAATGTGAACGACTTTAATCGGCTTAAATTCTATTTCTTGCCAATAAAAGCTATTATTCGGTTCAACTTTGTTAACTTTAAAAAAACTGTTGATATCAACAATTTCACCTTCAATGTGCCTCATGCCACCCGACAGTGTTCTCTCCCAAAGTTCATTCGATAAGGCACTGCTCAGATAAAGATTGGGTTGCTCACATCTGGGGTCAAACTTTGTAGCAAAGCCAATATATTCCAACCCGCCGACATGATCTGTATGTAAATGGCTGATATAGATATCAGTAATATCCAGATGTGAGAAACCGGCAGCGTGCAGAGAAAACCGAATATCGGAACCGCAATCAATTAAAAGTTTATGCCTTTCTTCGCTAATTAAAAGCATATTTGATTGAAAATTATCGGCTCCAACCGTGAAAGCAGACCCTGAGCCTAAGAAAATTAACTTCATTTTCACTGCCTATCGAATAAAGGAATATCTTTCGCAATCGCTCACAATGGAACACTCAGCTCATTCACAATTACTTGCCCTTTCCCAACGCTTCCAGTGATTTGTAGAGAGCATCAAGTTTTGCGGCCACAGTCGGCGGTTTGGCTGTAAACTGGATATAAAATCTTCCCGCATCTGCCGGCTTTTCTATAACTTTTGCATAAATATCTTCACCGGCTTCTTTTAATAAATTAAGCTTGATATTACTTAAAGGTGCCGGCACTAACTCCTGTGAGAGTACCTCAGCGCCTTTTGCAGAAAGCTTTACCAAACTTCCCTGAAACAGTTTATCGCTAACATCCTTTCCTTCCAGAAGCGTGTACTGAATCGGGAGTTCTTCCATAAGGGGAAAAAATTCCTCTTCATCTTTCTTCAGAAAAAGATTGTAGGGTTCGCCAATGCCGGCTACTTCATAAATTGTAATCGGCTCTTTCACCCCTTTCGGCGTTACCTGGCGCTGTCCTTCGATTTTAACACTTGCACCGGCTTCTTTTAAGGTTGGTTCTGAAATCAAAATTTGACCGCCGATGGTATAAGATTCGATACGGTAAGTCAGGTTAACTTGACTGCCAACAATGCCATATTTCGTGCGTTTCTCAGAACCGATATTTCCTACCACCACTTCACCCGTATTAATACCAATCCCCATTTCCAATGCCGGCAACCCCCACTCTTGCATCTTTTCATTAACCCGCGTCATTGCCAACTGCATCGCCACCGCACAGGCAACTGCCCTTGTCGCATCATCTTCTCTGCCGGTGGGGGCACCAAATAATACTAAAATCCCATCACCCATAAACTCATCAATCGTTCCTTGGTAATGGGTAATTTCATCTGCCATACAGCCCAGATAAAAGTTAAGAATTTTCACCACTTCTTCAGGCTGTAAGCGTTCGGAAAGGGCAGTAAATCCTCTTAAATCTGAAGTGAAGATTGTAATTTTTCGCCTTTCTCCGCCCATTTTCAAACCTTCGGGGTTTTCTAATAAATTAGCAACCACCTCATCTGTTAAGTAACGCCCAAAGGTTTTACGAATATCGCCGGCAGTGCGGGCAATGTAAGCGGTGATTGCAATAACTGAACCGCCTAGCGCCAGTAAAGGTGGCACCACAGGTATCCACCAGCCCGACAACAAAGCCGTATAACTGATTCCCATTAAAATGCCGGCTCCAATAATGGGGCTTGCGGTGCGTCGTACAGAAAAAGATTTCACCCCACCGATATATCGCAAATGCCAAGTCAGCGTTGCACCGGCAGCCGCCCAAAATAAAATCCACACCCCCTCTAAAGGTTCCGACCAACTTTTAATTAATGGACGATTATCAAGGGCAGCACTGAGTATTTGGCTGGTTAAATTTGCGTGAATTTCTACCCCATTCATCGGCACCGGCAGGCTGAGCAAACCACTACTATAGGGCGTTAAAAATGAATCATTAAAACTCTGCCCGAATTTTCCAATTAAGATAACCCGATCTCGCCCCCAATCTGGTGGCAGCTTGTCTTCCAAAACATCGCTCATCGAAACCGTATTGAAGTGCCGGCTCGATCCACGATAATTTAATAAAATTTGATACCCGCCGGCATCTGCTCGCACATAGCCGCCATCATTTGCTTCAAAAGGAACAACAACGGCTTTTCCTAACTTCCAATTATCTGTCCCTTCAACCGGCTCTGGGCTAATGCCTTGCTTCTCTAAATAGTACCCTGCCAGAAGTAGCCCTAAACTGTAGACGGTTTCCCCCTTTTCATCAGGCACGAAAAAAAAGCTGCGTCGCACTTTCCCATCGGCATCAATCAGCAAATCATTTGCACCCACCTGTGCCTGTTTATTTTCTAGCAGCGCCTCTGGCGGGGCAACTGTCTCACTTTTGCTATCTCCAATAACTTTCTGGATACCAACTAAAGTTGGCGTAGATTTAAAAACTTTAACTAATTCTTTATGCCCCGGTTCAACAGGTATATTGCGGTAAATATCTAATCCAATTGCTCTCGGCTGTCTCGCTTTTAGTTTGTTAATCAGCTTGGCATAAATTCCATCAGAAAAGTTGGCTTCTCCAATGTTTTTCACATCAGCTTCATCAATACCAACAATTACAACGCGGTTGTCAGACGTTTCTGGGGAACGTAGGCGCAGAAATTGGTCAAAAACCCCCCATTCCCACGGCTGCAAGAAGCCGGCAACGCGGAGGACGATGATTAACGCCGCAATACTGGGGGCAGTAATCCATACGCCGCGCCATTGCCACAGAAGACGTTTAAAAGGTGTCCACATACAACCGCATTGTGATTAATTTTTCGCTGTGCAGCATGGGGCAAACGGTTCAGAAGCGAACTTTTGCAGCCCAACTGACTTTAATAATTGTTCCCATTGTGCCGGCTGACTATCACGCAACTGAGCAAGAATTGTGACAGTTTCATTCCAAACTCTCGCGTTTGCATAGATTTTTGCTTGTTCTAGGGGTGTTGCCTTCTCTAGCTTGCGTTTCATATCCGCACTCAATTCGCTGCGCCGGATAAATCCTTGGACAAATTCATCGTTTTTACGATCTTGCTCGTTGCAGATTAAAGCAAACTGCCATGTATGGTATTTTCCTACTTCTAAAGCTGTGGTTTCGGGAAGGCTGACTTTTACGACACCGGCAGCATCTGCAATCGCAAAAGTATTAACATAAACATCTTCCCCTTTCTCATTTACTAAAACAAATTCTGCTTGTTTCGCCGTTGTTTTAGGAACAAAGAAAAAGAAAGAAGGATTACCGGCAGCCGTTGTTCCCACATTATTACGAGTCGGCATCAACGCCGTTAAAGGCATTTTGCTATCTGTACAAGAAGAATCATCTCCCCGCGATCCTCCGCCGGCTGTGCGTCTTGGGGCACCCCGATCTGATGTCTTGGGAAATTTGAGACTGATCAGCATTTCTTGAGAAGATTTTGCCCCAACTTGTGCCGGCACAGCCGCAAATGTGACAAGTGCCGGTGAAACCATGCCGGCAACCATTCCCAACACACCAGAAAACTTTAGTAAATTCATCATAAAAATCACTCCTCTTCAATAAAATGGCTAACAGCTTTATTGAATAATTGACAACAAAGATAATCCCTAATCGGCTTATCTACTATTAATGAATTTATCAACCAAGCTCATGTTCCTAATCAAGCGGAAGAATGGAAAATTGCTAATTTTTTAACGCTTCCACTCTCGCCGTCTACCTCCATTCCCCTTGCACCGTGAAGCCGGCCCAATAAAAGGGCGCTTCCCATTCCTGTTTCTGCCACATTTCTATCTGTGCCGCCCGTAAAGCAGCAGCCGGCGCTAAGCCTTTTTTCAGCATTCCTTGATAGAAATTGACCATCAGATCCGATGTCGCTGCATCATCCACACTCCACAAACTCACCACCACACGAGCTGCACCGGCATACATAAATCCCCTTGTTAAGCCTACCAATCCTTCCCCTCGAATTTGTTGACCAAGTCCGGTTTCACAGGCACTCAAAACGACCAACTCAGCCGGCAGATTCAGGTTAAAAATTTCTGACAGGCGCAGAAAACCATCTTGCGGCTTGCCTTGTTTGTCTACCATTGATAGCACTAATCCTGATAACTCTGGCTTCATGCTGTTGAGGATGCCGTGCGTCGCAAAATGAACCATGCGATATTCACTGAGTTCCGGACTGGTGGCGATATCTCGACTCGCCGCAAACCCAAACGCTCTGGTTTTTTGGGAAGCCGGCACTAGCTTTAAAATCTCCTCAGCTTCTTCTTTCGTAAAGGGTAATCGCTTCAAGTTAAACTCGAATTCTTGAGCCGCCTTTTCACCTTTAACCGGCTCAGTTAAGGACACATTTTTAACGCGCTCATCATTTTTGGCAAATACCGGATCAGCTAGCACTGCCAAAGTTTTAGAAGCTGCGTTACGCCCCGCTATTTCTCGCCGTAAAATGCCAATCGTTGAGGCAGAAGGCAAGTTCACGAGTTCGTGCTTCACGACTAATGGCACCAATTCTGATGCTTGAGAAGTGCCGGCTTTTGCAACATTCTTATTCACCGGCAGCGCAGCAAAAGGAATGTATTGCAAAGCCCCATCACTGACAATCAGCAAGCGTTTGTCAGCCAACTGATCGGCAACCGGCGCTAAAATAATCTGACTCAGTGCAGCCGCCGATTCTACCGTCTTTTGCCGGCGAATTCTCATACTCGGAACCGTCACCGCATCTCGGAAATTCCGGGCAGCATCCTCAATTTCCTCCCGCCCAGGCAGTTCATAGCTACTGATCGAAGTCGGTGTCACCGCCCATAAATAACTGCGATCCGTGCCTAGCGAGTATTCCAGCAGCACCGTATTCTCATCAAGCACCTGTGTTTGAATTTCTGATAACGTCAGGGGTTGTGGCTGGGTGAGGGCGGCGTAGCGGGGACTTTTGGCTCTGATTTCTGACTGAACTTGCCGGTATTCCGCCAAAAGGGTAGAAATTTGGGTGTTAATCGCTCCAGTCTGTTCTTTTTTATGTTGACCGGCAAGCATTTGCACTCGGCGTTCTTCCAGTGTCGCAAGTTGTTGCTGCAAGCTGCTTTCGCGCTCTAATAGCTGCGGATCAACCCCTTGACGAATTTCTGCACCGGCTTGCGTCAGGATCTCCAAAAGCGAACGCGCCCGCGCCCGCTCACTGACTTGCAGCGCCGCCGCATCATATCCTTGATTTGGGTTGGTTTTATGCAACTGCATTAACAGATCGATGTAGAACTCGTAATAATCCTGCTTGGAAGCAAAGAAAGAAGTCCGTAAATCCTGGCTGTCTACCTTGGTTCGCAAGTCTTCAATAATTTCAATCGCCGCTTCAATCTCAGTTTTTGCTTGATTCAGATTACCCAACTGACGTTGAGACTGGGCAAGTCGGTAAAGGGTTAAAGCTTCCTTCGGGCGATCGCTTAGCGCCCGACGCAGGGGCAAGGCTTGGTTATAGTAATTTAGTGCTTGCGTGTGATCGCTGGAACTGGCATAGACAAAGCCGATATTATTCAGCGTGCTCGCTTCCCCCCGACGATCAGCGGCTTCCCGCCATAGGGGCAAGGCTTGGTTGTAAGATTCAAGCGCTTTCGGTAACTGCTCGGTGTTGGCGTAGACAAAGCCGATATTATTTAGCGTGGTAGCTTGTCTGCGTCGGTTGCCCACTTCTTGCCATAGGGGCAGCGCTTGCTTGTAGTAGTCCAGGGCGAGATCATACTTACCAGAGTTGGCATAAACTAAACCGATGTTGTTGAGGGTGAGGGGAATCCCAGATTTGTCGTTCACCTCCCGATAAATCGCCAACGCTTGGGTGTAAGCGTCGAGGGCCGGCTGAGATTGGCCCAAGGCATCATAAATTACGCCAATATTATTGAGCGTGGTGGCTTGCACGCCTTTTTCACCGGCTTCCCGCCACAGGGGCAAAGCTCGGTTATAAGCGTCGAGGGCTTGCTGATACTCGCTCAAGGCATCGTAGACTACTCCCAGGTTATTGAGAGTATAAGCTTCTCCACCGGCATCCTTTGCTTCACCATAAAGGGTGAGTGCTTGATTGTAAGATTCCAGTGCCGGTTTGAATTTTCCTAAATCGGCGTTGGTTAAACCGATGCTATTAAGGGTGTCAGCAACGGCAACTTTATCGTTTACTGCTTGATAAAGGGAAAGCGCTTGATTGTAAGCCTCTAAACTATTCTGTTTATCTCCTAAAATGCCGTAAACAGAACCAATCCCGGAAAGCGTGTCGGCTTGTTTGGCTCGATCTCCGATTGCTTGATAAAGTTGTAATGCCTCTTTCCACTTTTGAATTGCTTGTGACAGCGATTGCGGCGTTTTTTCTTGAAACAGCTTCAATCCTTCCTCAAAGGCGCGATCCGCTGCGGCGCTACGGCTATCAGAAGGGGTATTTTGTGAGAGTTGAGCAGTTTTCACCGGCACTTTGCCGGCAGTTGCCACGACGGGCGAAGGCAAAAACAGAATCCCCAGCAACAAAGTGATCTGAATAGCACGGCTGGGGCGCTGGTTCCCCAACTTCAGTGGGGATTTTAAGAATAAGCGCAAAGACTTTTTAAATTCTCTATCAATTAAGTTTTGTTTGCGTCTTTGAGCCATAACTGTACTCTTTCCGGAAGGATGAAGGATAAACAGAGAAGGGAGTAAGGAAAAGGCAGAACAGAAGTAGACTTTCTAAAAGACTGATTCCCTGTTTGCTGCGTTCCTCGTTGTTTGTTCACAGTAACGGCTCTTTAAGGGAAAAGGCGACGAAATCCGTCAACTTTCCGATCTGGCACGTCTTGATGGGAAGATTAAGAGTGTTTTGTCCTCCAAATCACAAAATATAAACATGAATCAAATTTTGCGGTGTTTAGGCTTTTGGAGATTCGCCTCAACCGGCTTCTTTCTGGCTGTTCTTGCCGGCACATTACTGACAGAACGAGCCAATGCCAATGCCAATTCTCCATCTTCCACACAGCGATCACAGGCAACTGACACGGTTGCCGCGCCGATCAAGTCACATTTTCTCGATGTTGAGCCGGCAATCGTTGCTGATTCAACTTCGGGCAATACAATCATCGCGCAGGGAACCGCAGCAGGGCGGGGGTTGCGCGTGGAGGAACTTAAAGGCACTGTCACAATTAACGGGCGACCGGCACAAGTAGGTGATCGTCTAACTGCGGAAGGGGATGAATTAGTCACGGGCAAAAACTCCACTGCGCGTTTGCGGATCGACAGCTATATTGGCGTTGTAGAAGTTGCGGAAAGAACAACCGTCCAAATTCAAACCCTGGCGGGAGATGTGGGGATTGATCCCAACCAAGTGACCGCAATTGCTGTGCCGGCAGGACGGGTGAGACTATCAATCGCCCGATCAGTTGCCAGACCGACTTCTGTGAGGGGAGAAGCCGAAGGCGCAGAAGTTGCCGCCCTAAATACGGTTACGGGACTGGGTAAACTCGATGACATCGCGCAAGAAAGTTCATCCGCCAGCGCGTCGCCGGTGAGAGTTCGCACCCCCGCCGGTGTTGCGGGAGTCAGTGGCACATCCTTTGGGGTGGATGTTGGCCCCATTGGCAAAACCGGCGTTGATACAATTGATGGCATCGTTGCCGCTGAAGCCCAAGGCACACAAGTTCTCGTAAATGCCGGCTTCTTTACCGTCATTGAACCAGGAAAAGCGCCAAGTACCCCCCAAAAGACACCCCCCCTCTCCGATCTCAGACGCTTTCATGTGTTCAAACTAGGGCCGCGCACCGTCCGAGTTACAGGTCAAGTCGATCCGATGGATTTAATCTATATCAATGATCGAGCGATTGAGGCCGACGGAGACGGTAAATTTAAAGCAGTCGTCCCCATGCCGGCGAGTCGTCGCGTGCGGATCGTAGTGCGTGGCCCTTCCGTTCGGGAGCGGCATTACAACATAGCAGTGCCTTAATCATGCGATGCGCCTCCAGGCAGCACGTTTCATTCGCCTGAAACCTGCCAGGGACTCAACTCCCTGGCTAATCGCCCAAGCCGGTTAAAACCCGCACATATCCCAAACATCTTAAAACCCACAAACCCTCACCTCCCACAAATAACCCATCTGCGTTTATCTGCGTCCGCAGGTGGAACTTGAATGACGAGCGCAGCACATTCCAGTTTCACCTGCGGAATCTGCGGTTAAAAAAAATAACATTTGCAATAACGCTAAGGATTAGGCAACTTTTCCACCACCGGCACCTCCAAAAAAGGCGAAGTTGCGATATCTAACAATCCAATAGAATTTAAAAGTTCTTCCCACTCTGCCGGCTCAGAACTGCGTAACTCAGCAACTATTGCCAGAGAATCATGCCACATTTCTGCATTTGCGTAAATTTGAGCTTGCTCTAAACCTGTAGCCAACTTTAACTGATTTTCTAAATTTCCACTCAATTCTCTACGTTGCAATAATCCCCGAACAAACACATCCGACTCCCGATCTTGCGAATCACACACTATCGCAAACTGCCATAAATAATTTTGACCAATTTCTAAAGCAACCGTTTCCGGTAAAGTAAGTTTAAGAATACCAGGCGTGCCGGCAAGTGTAACAGTTGCCAGATAAACTTCATCCCCTTGGCTGTTAATTAAAACAAATTCTGCCAATTGGGCGCGGGTTTGAGGAATATACCAAAATAAAGTAGGATGGGCGGCAACGGTTGTGCCAACATTATTCCGTGTAGGCATCAGTGCGACAAGCGGGGTTTGTCCTTCGGCGACACAAGAAGAACCCCGCGATCCTCCCCCAGTCGTTCTTGCCGGCGCACCCCGATCCGATGTTTGTGGGAATTGCAAGCTAATTTGTTCCTGCACCGGCTGCTGCACCACCCCAGAAGCAACCGTTACCCAGGCGGGAGAAAGAATGCCAGTAAAAATTCCTAATAGACAAAGAGACTTGCGTAAAATCACACTCTAAATCTCTGTTTAGCTTAATATAGATTTCGTAGCGTTCTTTGAAAACTGACTTAGTCAGTCTCTTTGTCAAGCTTGGCTTTGTTTGCTTGCGTTGTCAATAAATTTTAAGCAGCGAATCCCATTTTGTGCTAATAGTTTAGAAGACAGAGGATAGGGCATAGAACATCTAAACTCGACCATTGTGTTTATTTATTGGCAATGACTTATGTATTTGAGGGGCATTTCATTGAAAAAGCTATTAACAGCCATAATGCTGGTGGTGTTCGTGCTAAATATTACTTTGAGCCAACCGGCTTTAGCGGCAGATATTGCAAACGGCGAACAAATTTTTAGCCTCCAGTGTGCCGGCTGTCATATTAATGGCGGTAATATTATCAGGCGCGGTAAGAATTTGAAACAAAAAGCTTTAAAGCAAAATGGGATGGATTCAATCGAAGCGATCTCGTCTATCGTGGCAACCGGCAAAAATAATATGTCTGCCTACAAAGATCGCTTAAGTGAACAGGAGATAGCGGATGTCTCCGCTTATGTATTAGAGCAAGCCGAGAAAGACTGGCGTTAAACTGATTAGATAAAACAAAAATAAGGATTAAAAATGAATTTACCCGAATCCAGCCGGCTGCAATTTACTCCAGATTTAAATATCTGCCGTGTGTTAAATGGAATGTGGCAAGTATCTGGAGGTCACGGAAAAATTGACCGGCAGGCTGCTATTGAGAATATGTTTAAATATCTGGATGCCGGTTTCACAACTTGGGATTTAGCAGACCATTATGGCCCCGCAGAGGATTTTATTGGTGAGTTTCGCCGGCAATTAATTTCAACTCGGGGGAAAGATGCCCTTTCTAATTTACAAGCTTTTACAAAATGGGTGCCCAGACCGGGGAAAATGACCCGAAAGCTGGTTGAAGAAAATATTGATATTTCCCTGCGGAGAATGAACGTTGAATCCCTCGATTTAATGCAATTTCACTGGTGGGAATACAAAGACGAAAATTATCTGGCCGCCCTCAAATATATGACAGAACTTCAACAAGAGGGCAAAATTAAGCATCTGGCACTGACAAATTTTGATACAGAGCATTTAAAAATAATTCTTGACCATAACATCAAAATAGTATCCAACCAAGTGCAATTTTCTTTAGTAGATCTCCGGCCTTTAGTGAATATGGTTCAATTGTGCCGGCAACACGACATCAAGTTATTTACCTACGGCACACTTTGCGGCGGATTGCTATCAGAAAAATATCTCGGGAAGCCTGAACCCCGGGGCGGAGAACTCGCCACCGCTAGCTTGCGAAAATACAAAAACATGATAGATAGTTGGGGCGGCTGGAATTTATTTCAAGAATTACTGAACGCCCTCAAGCAAATCGCAGATAAACATCAAGTCAGCATCGCAAATATCGCCGTTCGTACTATTTTAGATCTGCCGGCAGTTGGGGGCGTCATTGTCGGTGCGCGGCTGGGTGTGTCAGAACATTTAGAAGATAATGCCAGAGTTTTTAATTTCAGCTTAGATGCAGAAGATGAGGGACAAATCGATGCAGTTATTCGTAACTCGCGGGATTTGTATAAACTTATCGGAGACTGCGGCGACGAATACCGGCGATGATTGTTCATTTAAACGATAAAATCGAAATGACAGACGAACGAAATGAAGTATTAGCCGCTAACGAAGCATTTTATCGAGCCTTTGAAAAAAAAGACATGGAAGCAATGAGTGCGATTTGGTCGCAAGGAATCGGCACTCTTTGCATTCACCCTGGACGCAATGCGCTGCGGGGGTGGAAAGAAATTCGCACTTCTTGGGAATTTATCTTTAAAAATACCAACTACATCGAAATCGAAACCGAGATTATTACAGCAGATGTTCGCAATGACATTGGTTACATTGTTTTAGTCGAAAAAGTCTTGCAAGTGAGTGCCGGCAGACGAATTCAAGCAGAATCAATGGCAACCAATATTTTTGAATTCTTGGGTGGAAAATGGTATTTAATTCACCATCACGGCAGTCCCATGATGCGCTAAAAGTGACAGCGTTCAACCAGTCGCAGCAGTCGCGGGAAACTGTAGTAGCCGGCAGAATTTGGCGCATAGCACAAAAACTGAAGTTCGGGGATCGCTATAACCCCCACTTTCATTGCGCCTATCCACAATCGACACAACAGCCAAGAAAAGAGAATACTAGAAATTACTTGCTAAATAAAATTCCTAGGTCATAAAGGCTGTAGCAGCCACCGCAAAAAAACCATTGTCCAGCCGGAGTTTCAGGAATTTGTTAGACTGGACAAACCAAAGAAAAGTCAGCCTACTCTCTGAAGGACGTTCTTCTGATGACGCTATCCATGCATCCCAGTACATTACTGCTTTCCAAAGAACTACCTACCCTTCAATACACCTCAACCCCTGATCGCTTCGATGAAACCTGGGAAGCGCCTCTATCAACGCTTTTAGGACTCGGACGCGCTGCCGGTGCGGACTTTATCGAATTCTTCTTAGAACGTGCAAACTATATTAGCTGTTTGGCAGAAGAAGATACTATCACCAGCATTTCGCCGCGTCTTTCCACCGGCGCTGGCGTTAGAGTGTTTCGTGGCAAAGCCGATTGCTACGTTAGCACGAACGATCTTTCATTTTCTGGGCTAAAATCTGCTCTAGAAAAAGGTCTTTCTATCCTGGGACTGCAACTGCCGGCACCCAATGCTTTCATCCCTGAAATTAATTTAGAACTCCTCAGAGACTACGCTACAAAAAAAGGGAAAGATGCTTGGTTACCTCAGTGTAGCCCCATCCGAGAAATGGGAGAAGTGCTACTGGATGCCAGCGCCTTGCT
This sequence comes from Microcoleus sp. FACHB-672, assembly GCF_014695725.1. Classification (NCBI taxonomy): domain Bacteria; kingdom Bacillati; phylum Cyanobacteriota; class Cyanophyceae; order Oscillatoriales; family Microcoleaceae; genus Microcoleus; species Microcoleus sp. FACHB-672. Next base: position 105,939 of record NZ_JACJOU010000025.1, read on the forward strand.
GAAACACAAAGCGAAGCATATTCAATCCCGACGAACCAGCTATTTCAGAGATTGGCAAGAAGTTTTAGTGGCTGCCAGTGATGGCACTTTTGCCCGTGATATCCGCCTGACTCAATCTGTAGGATACAACCTGTTGTGCGCTGACGGTGCCAACCGTTCATCCATCGCCAAGCGGGACGGCAGCACGAGCGAAGCAGACTTTTTGAGAAAGTGGAATCCTGAAGCTGCCGCTGAAGAAGTTGCAGAATCTGCCGGCATCATGCTTTATGCAGATTATGTGGAATCGGGAAATTACCCGATTATCATGGCAAATCAATTTGGTGGGGTGATTTTCCACGAAGCTTGTGGACACCTGCTAGAAACCACTCAAATTGAACGCAAAACCACTCCTTTTGCTGAGAAAAAAGGTGAAAAAATCGCCCACGAAAGTTTAACAGCTTGGGATGAAGGGCTTTCTAAAAACGCTTTCGGCACCATTGATATGGACGATGAAGGGATGCCGGCGCAACGCACCCTGTTAATTGAAAAAGGCGTGCTGAAAAACTTCTTAGCGGATCGCTCAGGGTCTTTGCTCACTGGACATCCCAGAACCGGCAGTGGACGCCGGCAGAATTATACGTTTGCCGCAGCTAGCCGGATGCGAAATACTTATATCGCCCCCGGAGAATACACCAACGAAGATTTATTCTCTTCCATCGATAAAGGCATTTATTGCAAAAAGATGGGCGGCGGTAGTGTTGGCGCAACTGGAGAATTTAACTTCTCTGTTGAAGAAGCTTATCTGATTGAAAATGGCAAAATTACTAAGCCATTAAAAGGCGCGATTTTAATCGGGGAAGCTAAGGAAATCATGAACAAAATTTCCATGTGTTCTCAAGATATCGGTCTCGCTGCCGGTTTCTGCGGTTCTGTTAGTGGCAGCATTTACACCACTGTTGGACAGCCCCATATTAAGGTTGATTCCATTACTGTTGGTGGCCGGTAAAGAGTGTTTTCAACCACAAATATCGCAGATAAATATCAATAAAACATCTTTATCTGTGGTTGAAAAATTATCCGATTCTTTTTATCTGCGGTTGAAACTTCTTTTTCTGAAATTCAACAAGTGACTGTGCCGAATATTACGGAAGAAGATTTTTTTAACCACAGAGGCACACAAATGAAGATTTGAGTGATTGGTTGGGCTGAGATAAATGCGGATGAGTTCTAAAATCATCTGCGGTTATCTCTGGTTAAATTTCACTGTTTTAAATTCAACAACTGACTATGCCGAATATCACCGAAATTGCTAATCACGCCAAGGAAAGTGCTGAGAAACTCGGCATCAAAAAGTTCGATATCTATGGATCGAGTGTTGATGAAACCAGCGTTCAAGTCGATAGAGGAGCGCCGAAACAAGTTAAGGCTTCTAATCGCTCTGGTGTGACGGTTCGTGTCTGGAATGATGACAATACAGTGGGTGTCACCAGCACCACAGATGTTGATCCAAATGGCCTGAAATTAGCCCTGGAAACGGCTTATGAGGCAAGTTTTTTTGGGGTCAAGGATAATGCTCCTGATTTTAGCCCAGAAGCGACTGTCCCCCTCGAAAAGTCCTCGGATGAGAAGGCAGCTCAAGCGCCAGTTTCTCAGTTGATAGAAAGCCTGATAGAGGCGGAAAAGGAACTGTTGGCGGCGCATCCGGCTATTGAAGGTGTGCCTTACAATGGTTTGGCTCAACGAGAGATTGACAGGTTTTATCTCAACAGTGCCGGCGCGACAAGGAATGAATCTCATTCCGTTGCCTCTATCTATCTTTACAGCAAAACTGAACAAGAAGGGAAAAAACCCCGGAGTGCCGGCGCGTTTAAACTTAGCCGCAGTTTGGAACAGCTCGATATTGAAGGTTGCTTGAAAGAAGCGGCTGAGAAAACGATCAGTCACTTGAACTATGAAAAAGTCAAGACTGGTAAATATACCGTGGTTTTCTCTCCGGAAGCATTCTTGAGCTTGTTAGGGGCATTTTCTAACTTGTACAATGCTCAAAGTATTCTGGATAAGCAAAGTTTATCGACGCCTGAATCTTTGGGAACAAATATTGCTTCTCCTTTGCTTTCGGTTTACGATGACGCACTGCATCCAGCGAATATCGGAGCGGAAACGTTTGATGGTGAAGGCACGCCGACTCGTCGGATTTCGCTGATTGAAAAGGGCATTCTAAGCAATTTTCTTCACAGTGCCGGCACGGCAAAACGGCTCAATGCTCAGCCTACGGGTCATGCAAATATCGGCTCTAAAGTTATGGTGAGTTCGCACTTTTATCATGTCCTTCAAGGTGCGAAAGCTGAGCAGGAATATAGCCTTGCGAATGCAGACAATGTGATTTTTATCGATGATCTTCAGGCACTTCATGCCGGCGTTAAATCGTTACAGGGTTCCTTTTCTCTGCCGTTTGACGGTTGGATGGTGAATAACGGCAAATTGACGAGCATTGAATCTGCAACGGTTGCCGGTGACTTTCGCGAAGTCCTCCAGTCGATTATTTTTGTCGAACCAGATGCAGAACTGACACCTGGGGGCGTGTGCCCCAGAATATGGGTGGATGGGCTGTCTATCACTGGAGAAGCCTAGGTTTACAACATCTAGTTTGCATCGTTGAAGGGTAATAAAGAAGCCGGCACTTCTGAAAAGGAGTTGCCGGCTTCTTTGTGACAAGCACCGAGGCGTTTTTGCCTCGCCATGTTAATCTAGGGGGGAAGTGGGGATATTTAACCGGCAATGGAGCGTTGAGAGCGATCAAAGCGCAGGACTATCCCTTCTTGCTCGATAATGTCTGTAGAGTTCAAAGCAGTTTTGTGTCCCAAAAACGCAGTCGCTTGATTGTTCGAGTGGTGATGGTGTTGGCACTCATCGCCTTTGTGGGGTTTTCCATCCTTCCCCTTTTAAGTGATGTTCTTAAGGCAAATCAAGTGCCTCCTGAAGCGACGCCGGCAACCACCCCGCAGGCGGCGCAGCAGCCTTCTAAGCAGGCAGACTTGGAAGGGCAAGCACGGGGTTATGAACTTGTTTTGCAGCGCGAGCCGGCAAATAAGGCAGCGCTGGAAGGGCTATTACGGACTCGGCTAGAGTTGGGTGATATTAAAGGGGCGATCGTCCCTCTCGAACAACTAGCAAAGTCAAATCCTGAAGATCCACTTTATGGCGTGCTTCTCGCTCAAGCAAAGCAACAAATTGGAGATCGCGAAGGCGCTGCCCAATCTTACCGCTCAATTCTGACCAGTAAACCCGGAAATGTTGAGGCGCTGCAAGGATTGGTGAGTCTGCTGCTGCAACAAAACCGCCCAGAAGCGGCAATTGGGTTGCTGCAAGATACGCTCAAAGGCGCTCCTCAAGCGAATCAGGTTGCTCCCGGCAGTATTGATGTGCTTTCGGTGCAGCTGATTTTAGGGCAGGTGTACGCCGAGGAAAAACGTTATGCGGAAGCCCTGGCGATTTACGATGAACTGACTAAAAATAAGCCTGACGATTTTCGCCCTGTGCTAGGCAAGGCAATTGTACTCAAACGACAAGGCAAATCTGGCGAGGCGACGTCTCTATTCTCGAGGGCGACGACTTTAGCGCCGGCAAAGTATAAAGATCAAATTCAGCAACTAGCAGCCGCAGCGCCGGCACCGACTCCCACGCCGGCTGCAACCCCGACTGAGAGTTTGCCCAGTAACGCGCCTCAAGAGTAGTCTTCTGCAACGGAACACCATTTGTTTAGAGGTGTTCCGCTGCGGTTCAAATTTTCCCATCTGGAATTTTAGCCACAACTTCTGTCAAGCGTTTTCGTTTTTCCGCTTCAATTTTCACGATTACAAAACGCTTTCTAAGGCGAGTGCACCAAAAATTAGAAACAGTGCGCCTCCAATCGCTGTCATAATCCGCTCAGAGATGCGACAAGCGATCATGCGTCCCCCCAAAACTGCGATTGCGGCGCAAATAGTATGTCCGAGAATGGCACCGAGGGTAACACCGGCTGCGTTATTGGAGGCGGCTAAAGTAATCGTGGCAAATTGGGTGCGATCTCCCCACTCGGCTAAAAACGTCATGAGAAACGACTGAAAGACAATTGCCATCTGGGGCGAGTTCAAAGAAAGGACGGGATTGGCGCTATTTTTTAAGGGAGTGCGCGGTAAGTTCAACTCAGCTTGCTCGACAACAGCGGCGGCTTCTTCGGCTTCAGCGCACTCTGTTTTTGGCGGCATTTGACTCGCTTCGTACAGCAGCTTAATTCCAAACCCGAGAAATAATAAAATTTCTGCCCAAGTGATATAAATTTGGGGAAGTAAGGATGCCGCTTGTCCAAGGAGTACAGATAGCACCGTCATCGCTGCCAAGGCTGCTGTGACGCCGGTAAATACGAGCCGGCGCGAGTGGCGCATGGATAAAATGACGGCAATAAAAAATGTTTTATCGCCTAATTCTGAAACCGTAATTAATAATAAGCCGGCAGTAAACGCTGCTAACACGCTCTCAAGCTCCTCTCAATTTCTCTATTGAATGAGTGAGCTTGATGGAAGCAATTAAGACTTCACCAAGCTCACTAACGATGTGAACTCAGTGAAGGTCTCGCTCCCAAGTATTTGACGTTTAATTTCAAAAACTTGTCATCTAAACCAGGCGATTTGCCAGTATGTTGATTTAGATGGGCCGACTTTTTTCTCTGCCGGCAGCTACTCCCCTTCGGATATGAATAATATTACCTCTATCTTTGGATATATACAATACCCTAAGCGGAAGATTTTGAGTTTTAAACAGATATCAAAGGGTAGATGAGCTGTTGGAATGTACTCCCCGCTTCAACGGAGATGGGGAGAATTTAATTCAGCAGAAACTATGAAAAAAATATGAAAGCTACCATTGAACAACTCGCACAAATTTTAATTTTTTCAGATTTAGAATCCCCAGAATTAGAACGGTTGCAACCTTATAGCCAAGTGAAGCAATATCAGCTGGGGGAAATTGTCATGCAAGAAGGGGATCGGTTGCCGGCGAAGCTTTATGCACTCTTCAAGGGTTCCCTTCGCGTTACCAAAACCTCGGCTGCCGGTAAAGAAACAATTCTCCGCACCTTATTACCAGGAGAAATTTTTGCCGCACCGGCACTGTTAGGCAATGGCATTGCGCCGGCAACCGTTACCGCTGAATCTGATAGCGAAATTCTCACCCTAGATCGAGATGCCTTACTAGAAGCCATTCAGCAAAAACCTGAGATTGCCTTGCGAATGTTAATGGTATTTAATCAGCGAATCCAGCAGCTTCACGACACCGTACATGGATTAGTTTCAGAACGCGCCATTGTGCGCTTATCGCGGTTAATTTTATATTCTGCCTCACAAGATGGCACAGAGAAAACGCCTGCCGGCTTTGTTTTAAAATCCAAGCTTTCTTACTATCAAATTGCCCGCAGTATCGGAATTACCTATGAAGAATGCCTACGACTGATTAAAAGTATTAAATCAATTGTTGCTTACAGTCGCGGCGGTAAAATTACAATTTTGGACGAAAAAGAATTGGAAGCGATCGCCAGTGGTAAGCAAAGTCCTTAACGCACCTCTGGGACTGCCACCGAAACCGGACAGATCAGAAGTCCGTTTTGTTGCTGAAAGCTATTTTAGTCAGTGATGGCCAACCACCGCCGGCCTTAAGTGCTAAACTTTGCAGATAGGCCAAACAATCTGGCGTTGAGAGCGATTCTTCATAAACGATGCTTCATATCTTCTGCGTAGGCTTCTGAAGACCTCTCCGTATACGTTGCGCTAAGCTCTTGGTTTTCCTTGGCCATTTCTTCAAGCTTTGTTTTTACAGCTATCCAAAAGTTCAGCGTTGGCATCGCCGTCATAAAGCTGGAGCTAACTTTACTGTATTTTTCCCACAGATCGGAAATAGTCTGTAGGTCTTGAGGCGGTATGCTGCATTCTATGCTATCTATAACCCCACAAGATTGAACATAGACTGGGTTTAGTATGCTTTTAATGTCAGCGTCTCTCGAACAGCCCGAAATTTGAAGCATGATAGTTTGTGTTTCCTGTTCGGCCTCTTGCCACTGCTGTGTTACCAGTAAATGCCGCAGTCGCGTATAGTCAATTCCGACTGCAGAACTCAGTGCATCGCTGTATTCTTGTAACGCCTGTTTGACGATAGGTTCTTGTCTTCCTTGCAGCAGGGAATAAGCAGCCTCGTAAGCCTCCCATGATTTGTCCTTGAGAGCTGTAATCACCCGCTCTAAACCGGCTTGATCGGACTGAAGAGCCTCTTTTAGGGCAAGGTAATGGTGGATAAATACGACGGGATCGAATCGGGTTCTGCTTAAATTCTCAATTCCCCAGACCTTGATGGTTCTGTCCTGACTCCCGCTGGCAATTGTTTGCCCATCGGGACTAATGGCAATTGACATGATCGAGTCTGAATGTCCGGTAAGAATAGTTCTCACTTCGCCGCTGTCCAAGTCCCACACGTTGATAGTCTTGTAAGCCTCACCCGCGATAGTGCGCCCATCCGGGCTGATAGAGAGGTTTTTAATACCAGATGAAGCGCCGATGAGGGTGGTTTTCACTTCGCCACTTTCTAAGTCCCACAATTGACCAGAGGGCTTACTATTTTTAATGGCGAAGATACGTTGATCGGGGCTAATGACAAAATTTGAATCCCACCAGCGAGCAGCAATAGTAGTTTTCAGATGCCCTGTGTCCAAATTCCAGAATTTGACAGTATTGTCGCTACTATCCCTATTCTGACTAACAACGGTTTGTCCGTCTGGGGTGATAGCAACGCAATCAACCCTGCCTGAATGGCCGATGAAGGTTGTTTTCAGTTCGCCACTTTCTAAGTCCCGCACCTTGATGGTTTTGTCACGGCTGCCACTGACGAGGGTGCGCCCATCAGGACTGATGGCAACGCTATAATCCGAGTTTGAATCATCAGTGAGGGTTGTTTTGAGTTGCCCATTTTCTAAGTCCCACACGTTGATAGTGTTGTAAGAATCGCCACTAACGAGGGTGCGTCCATCATGGCTGATGGCAAGGCAAGTCACCCAGGATGGGCCGGTAAGGGTGGTTTTCAGTTCGCCACTTTCTAAGTCCCACACCTTGATGGTTTTGTCCGCACTGCCACTGACGAGGGTGCGCCCATCGGAACTGATGGCAACGCAAGTAACCCAGTATGAATGGCCGGTGAGGGTACGGAGGCATTTAAGCCGGGAATAAGGATTGCAGATTCGCAGCGCCGGCTTCAACCTTGGTTCAGCATATCTTTGTAGTTGTGCGTAAGCACTACACTGAACCTGCCAGGATTCATAGTTTAAGCCATGCATAACCAGTTCTAAACCATTTTTACCTGACTCCAAAGCCAGAGCGTAAGCAAGTTCCTGTACCTGCCAGCACTCTTCCTTAAGATGTTTGAACGCCTCAATCAACGACTCCAAATTGCTTTGACTCAACTTGAGCGTTTCTTTTAGGGCAAGGTAACGATGAAACAATTCAGTAGGAGCCAGAAGATGGCTCGGACTCCTGCCCACTCCAGAATGGTATGGCTGTAACGCCTGCTTGAGTATTGGCTCAACATTTTCCTGTAGTAAGGCATAAGTAATTTCCCGTACCTGCCAGGATTCATCCACAAGAGCTTGAATGGCCGACTCTAAGCTGGCTTGATCAAAGCTGAGCGTCTGTTTTAGAGCCAGGTAAGTATAGAGCAATTCAACTGCATCTACTCTGGGCACACCTACCGTCCAGAGTTTGATAGTTTTGTCATCACTCCCACTAGCGATTGTTTGGCCATCGGGGCTGATGGCAACGCAAGTAACCTCCTTTAAATGGCCGGCGAGGGTGCTTCTCAGTTCACCTGTGTGCAAGTCCCACACTATGAGGGTGCAGTCATCACTGCCGCTAACGAGAGTCTGCCCATCAGGGCTAATGGCAACGCAAGTAACCTCCCCTAAATGGCCGGTGAGGGTTGTTATTAGTTTACCTGTGTGCAAGTCCCACACTTTGAGGGTCTGGTCTTCACTGCCGCTAATGAGAGTCTGCCCATCAGGGCTAATGGCAACGCAAGTAACCTTCCTTGAATGGCCCGTGAAGGTGGTCTTTGGGTATCCATGCTCCACGAGTTCGATTGTCTTGTAGCTAATCTGTATCTTGAAGTTTTCAACCCAGTTTAAATGCTCGCCTAGGCTCGCTTGCAGTGGTTCGTCATTTAACTGCCAGAGCTTGAAGGTATTGTCAGCACGATCACTAGCAAGCACATATAGGCCGCTACGATAGGCTGGAAAGGTTCTCTCTTCCCCAGTGTGCAGGTTCAAAAGCTTATTTTGGTAAGCTAGAGTCTGACCATCAGGGATGAAAGCAACGTAAGAATTAGTACCTTGACTGGTAAAGGTAGTTTTTAGTTCATCGGTTTGCAAATCCCATAGATTGATGTTGTCACGGCTGCCAGAAGCGAGGGTGTGGCCATCGGGGCTAATTGCAAGGGAATAATCAACCGACTCGGAATGCTTAGTGAGAGTGCGTAAGTATTCCAGCCGTAAATAAGGGTCACACGTTCGTAGCACTCGTTTTAAGGCTGGCTCTACATTTTGTTGAAGCAGTGAATAAACCACCACCTGCATTGTCCACGCCCCATCATTTAAAATAGGCACCAGCAGGTCTAAATGTTGCTCGATTGGTTTTAAATTTTCTTCAAGCAGCGTAGAGGCGAACTTCCGCACCCGCAAAGACTTATCTTCTAGGGCAGACAGCACCAGTTTTATGCCCTCTTCACCATAATTCCAAGCCTGATGAAGTACAGCGATTTTTTGATTTTCATCCCCGCCCATCAACAGGCTTTTAACTTCTTCAATTCTTCCCAAAACGTCAGAATTTACCGGCTCAGGGATGTTCCCGCCCAGCACTGCTTCACCATTGTTGGGTTGATTCCAATTCTCTGCCATTGTTGCACCTTCCTTGCTACGCATCTTTGCAACCTGATGCTAAAGGCTTTCATCCCTCACCGGCAGCGTGCCACCCTTGAGGATTTTGTGTGAAATTAAGCTCCTCAATTCTATTTAGTGATTTTAGAAACGCCCTAACTTGTAAAACTTCTTTACATTAAAACTAATAAACGCAGATTTTTACATCTGCGTTTATCTGCGGTTTAAAATCAAAAAATGTTTATCGTTCAACCGACTTTAATTCTGCCGGCTGATTTGCAGTCTGAACTGGAAAGTGAGAAATCGCATAAACAGCCTGAACTGTAAACACAAACATCGTCATTGCACCGATGGCAAAAAGAATATCGCCTGGAATTCGCTCTCACACAGTTCATGATTTCTTAAGTTTTTCCTAGCACTGTTATAGAAAAGTTTAAAAAAGCACTCAATAAATGCTGACTTTAGGAATACCGAACTCGGCATTAGTGAGAAAAAGGAAACCAGCAACATCACATTAACCCCATGTTCATTAGACAGCGTCGGCTAATACTAACCTTGAGAATTGAATGTAGCAACGCTGTACATTAATAGAAGTATTATTAATGGAGCGGTTGCCGGCTGATTTATGACGAATCAATTTTCAATCTTAGATGCGTAAATTTAGAGCGCTTGGGGAAAAAAGCACTACTGCATTTCTACCGGCTCTTTCTCAACCGCTTCTTCCTCTAAACTCTCTTCATTCCTTTCAATGTCGGCTTTGCTCGCTTCAGGTAATGCCACTTTATCAGGGCTGTGAGGACTCTTGAAAGTCGCTCTGGCATTATCGTTTTGACACGCAACCATTGTTTTAACGTGTTCCATTTCATCATCTCGAATGGCAACAAACACGTCATAAAGCGTTTCAATATTCGGACGGCGTTCCTCTGGCGGACGAGTTGTTTGGAATTCATCAAACATATAGAGGTCGCCATTTCTGTAGTAACTGATGGCAATTTGGGGTGGAGCCTGAGTTTTCAGTTCGTCCCCATGCTCTTTGAGAAGCTCATCATAAGTATGGTAAGCGTGTTCTTCCACCAGCTGCATAAAGTGATAAGCAGAACGAGGTGAAAGGATGTACACAGAAACAACAATCCAGTAGTAAACCAAAGCGCCGGCATGAGCAACAAAGCGGTCGATCCAGTATTTGTTCCCACCCAATTCTTCACTAATTAGCAAGTGGTGGAGTTCGTTCCAAGACTCGGCAAAGTGAATTTTAAGCCAATCTGCCTTACGCCACCACCCCATTGTTTCGTAGAGGTGAAGAACTGAAGTGTAGGCAAAGTAGGGAACCCGCGCCACTGTTTCTAAAACAAAAAAGCGGGGATAGCGGCGATGGCGATAAAAGGTGTTCAGAATCAATTCTAAAACATTGACAAGAAGACGAATCATTTCTCAATTCTCCTTAACCAAATTTTTGTCAAGCTTATTCTCGAAAATAACCCAACCCTTGATACGAAAAGAATACTATTCGGATTGAAATGTGACTTCTATCTAAAGAAGGGGTACTGACTGAACAGTACCCGCTCATCAGTCGTATAATTTCGCAGCTTTAAGGGCTATGGGTCGGCATAAGCCCTAATGTTTTTACAGTGTTATTGGTGAGTTCGTTCATCTTCACGAGCGGCAACAACCAGAGGTAAGCAAAGCGTTGCAACTGCTTTTTGCCATTTTTGTCGGATTTGCTCGTCTTCTACGCCATCAAATGCCGCCACTAAAGGAGCAACCGAACGCTCTAATGCCGGCCTTGGAACGGGACGATGCAATTCAACTAAACGAGTCAAGCTTTCTTGCTTATTAACAAACCCAATTACCCATTTAGTTGTGTGAGCTGGACTGTCAGGAACCCGCTGAACTCCTAACTCATTTTTTAACCAACTATAAAAAGGAGGAAGTCTTTCAGCTAATACACTCGCTGCGGTTGGCAACGTTTCTCTGAGTGTTTGAACATCTAAGCTGTCTAGCTGTTGCTGTAGTTCTGGGGATTTAAGGCAGTCTGTGAGCGGTTTCGAGAGTAACGCTTCTAACTGAGTCTTGGATAAATCTAAGTGTTGCGCGAATGTTTCTAAGGTTGATTGCATGGTTGAGATTGAATGAAATGACTAACTTTAGGAATAGTATGCTCTGAAGGCGGCTGTTACTTCTATGAGGTAGCTCATAAAACAACAATTTCTGAGCAGTTTTTTTGTCGAGACGGGTTGATAAATTACCGGCGCGCTGAAGCCGGCAGGTAAAGTCCCAAAAACTGCCGTTTCCTTTGGTCTGGGCTGAGAGGATGGGTTCTAATCACCCAGTCATTTGCTGGTTATACAGCTTCAGAAAGCGTCAGCAGAAAAGCTAAATTTTCTTCAGCTTTTAAGGCATGAAGCGCATGAGCCGGCATAAAGATAAAAACGCCTGGTTCCAGCTTAATATCTTTTCCCTCTAAATTCAGAATTCCTCGCCCTTCTATGACATTAACGGTTGCATTCCGAGCTGAAGAATGTTCGGAAATATCGGTGCCGGCAGCTAGGCAAAATAGGGTGTAGTGACAATTTTTATCTTTCACCAGCACTTTGCTGAGGACGCCGGCATGAGGGTATTCGATTTGCTCTTGCAGTCGAATGATTGAAGATGAGCCGGTTACAGTTGGAGTTGTCATGGTCATTTAACCTCTTTAATTGTAGCGAATGCAAAGGTACTGATTTTTAGTTCTAAAATGGGCAAGCTTACTCAGCAATTGCACAGTGAACGATGTATCCCAAATCTTGCTGGTATTTCTTAAACACACCACGCATTGCCAGCACCCGCTGCCGGATCTGCGGGTGAGTTAACACATTCCACAGAATTTTAGCCGTACTCAACAAGCCTTCATCTTGAATCACTTGCCGCAAATCTAACAATGCCAGCGTGCCGATTTTTTGCTGCTGAACTTGAAAGCCGGCTGCTATAAAAGCTGCTTTCCAGTTCGCTTCAGATAGCGGTGTCGTATTGTTTCGCACAATTTGTGCTAAATCTTGATGAATTTCTGCTTCACGACTTTTGGCAACCATTTCGTGAGAGAGAAACTTGCCACCTGGTTTAAGCCGACTCTGAATTTCCTTCAAGATTTTAGCTTTTCCCAGTGCAGATTGCATGGATAAAATTGCTTCTGCAAAAACCCAATCAAACTGCTCGGAAATGGCATCTAAATGAAAAATATCTCCCTCAATAATTTCGACTTGTCCTTCTAAGCCGGCAGCCTGAACATTAGCACGGGCACGCTCCACACTTTCTGGATTTTTCTCAACACCAACAACCCGCACGCTAAAACGCTGAGCTAGGGCGATCGCACTGTAACCAAAACTAGAAGCTAACTCTAGCACTGTTTCCCCAGGCTGAAAATTAGCCCATTGGAATAATTGTTCTGTGGCAGTGCGCCCACCGGGCCGTAAAATAGTTTTGCCGGCGGCTGCCAGTATTTGATGACCCGATGCTGTTTGGAAATTCAAAGTCGCGTTGCTCATAGCGTTCACCTTGTTGGAGCCGGTGCTATTCACTACAATGGCAAAAATTTCTGATTCTGACTTTGAGCTAGCTCATAGTTGCCGACATCGGTTTCTTAGATTCATTGGGAAACCCTCCCACCTGACTGATAGAAGCCGATGAAACGAGCGCGGAGAGTAATATCTGTAGGGAGACAAAGGGCCGGTCTTCATCAGAGGCTGAAGAGCCTCCCAACGATCTAACCTCATGCAGAAAATTAGCCGACTTTATCCTCAAAAAGTTTAGAATTTTATGAATTGTTCTAAAAATTCAGATTTTATAGTTACAAGGAAAACTTAACTTTTATCGACCGAATTTGAAAAATGATTGAACTTTGAGCAATTCTGTAAAAATCGAGCCGGCATCTCTGGACAAGCGCCCCAATGCAGATGAATATAAGAAGCGTGTAACTGATGGGATGTCCACCCTTCCATTACTCCTGCGCTAGCCGAAAGCTGAGGAGAGATGCCAACAGCCTTATAGAGCGGTGTTAGTACATTAATAATACTCGCCTCTCCCTCTCTTTCTAAAAGGGTGAGTTCTGAGCGGTGAAATTCATGCCCATAAACAGTCTCACCGGCAGCTAGTAGCGCTGTATTTTGCAAGGCAGTTGCTTGTCGATATCCTAATGTTAAACGCTTGCCCATCACCGCCGTTGCCGGCAGCGCTCCCACCATCTGCCAAGTATGCCCCTCAAAATCAACAATTTCTTCGCATAAATACATCAGTCCGCCGCACTCGGCATAAACCGGCATTCCTGCTGCAATTGCTTGTTTAACTGCCGGCAATACTTGGGAATTTTTGCTTAATTTTTCGGCAAAGACTTCGGGGAATCCGCCCCCAAAATATAATCCCTGTAAGTCTGCCGGCAAGCGATCTTTTAACGGACTCCAAAATACTAATTCGGCACCGAAAGATTCGAGAATATCTAAATTATCTTGATAGTAGAAATTGAAGGCGCGATCATGTGCGACACCTAATCGGATTTTTGATTTTGAACCGCAGATAAACGCAGATAAACGCAGATGTTTTTCTGGCATCTGTGTATATCTGTGTTTATCTGTGGTTTGTTCTTCAATTTTTAATAAAGGCAACAAGCGATCCCAGTTAAAGCAGTTCTTACCAATATGTGCAAGTTTGTCAAGTACCGCATCTAAATCTGTTAATTCATTTGCCGGCACTAAGCCCAGATGCCGGTCGGGAAGGGTAATATTATCTTGCCGGCGCAACACGCCCAGAATCGGTAATTGTAGCGGTTCGAGAGCCTCTTCTAATAGTTGCAAGTGGCGATCGCTACCGACGCGGTTGAGGACGATGCCGGCGAAATGGAGGCGGGGATCGAGTGAACGATAACCATGAGTGATCGCAGCCACTGAACCGGATAGCCGGCTGCAATCAATCACTAGCAACACCGGCAGTTGTAGTAGCCTTGCAATGTGGGCGGTACTGGCAAAGTCATTTTTGGGCAATGGGAATTGGGCATGGGGCATAGGTTCGGATTTACCAAGCGCTTTCACCCCATCAAACAAGCCCATTACCCCTTCTACTAGGGCGAATTCTACCGATGCTGTGTGCTGGGCAAAACACTGCCCCACATAGGCTTCAGAAGTCAGCACCGGATCTAAATTGCGACAAGGCCGGCCCGTGACATATTGGTGAAACATCGGATCGATATAATCCGGGCCAACTTTAAACGATTGAACATTAAAACCCCGACGCCTTAAAGACGCCAGTAGGGCAAGCGTCACGGTTGTTTTGCCTACCCCACTGCGTTCGCCGGCAATGACTAAAGCCATAGTTGTTTCTGCTTCACGGTTCACTGTTCAAAAGTTTGAGGCTAATGAACAATGAACGATGAACAATTAGTCCTCAACGCCCTCAATTAACCTGATAATCTCCGCCGTGACTGCCAGACTTTCTTCATAAAGCATCTCGCGTCCCCAACGTTGCAACTGCTGACTGAGCAAATACTCAGCCTTTTGATCGCTCATCGGCGCGACTTGCTGAATGCGGCAAGATTGGGCACCGCCACCGGCTTCCATCCGCATACAACCCGTTGTTTCAGAGCACAGCACCGTGCAGCAGTCAGCATCTGCATTGGTAGAAGTCAAGCGCAAACCGATTAAATCACCAGGGATATCTCCCCAGTCTGCCGTGGGAATTCCCGCCAATTCAGCTTCCACTTCTCGCTGATCTTGGGTTAGGAATTTAATGCGCTTGATATCATAATCTCCGCCTTCTTTTTCATAAGAAATCGGTTGCCAATGGAGCCGGCTACCTAGCCAACCCAAGAACATCAGCGCTTGATCGGGGTTGCCTTTTTCGTAATCAATTGTTACCCGATTAACTTCCTGAAGAGCAGCACGACGTTCGGGTGGATCGAACGCCTCAGCCGTCAACTCTTGCCAAGCCGCCAGCCGCCGCCAGTTCAAATCAGCAACTGGAATGCCTGACTCTACAAGGTGTTGCACCTGTAGTAAATCGGATTCTGGAACGTTAAACTGGCAAGAATCAACAATCACACAGTTAGACAGTTCTGCCAGCCGCTTAAACAAACCGTGATTATTGAGATCCGGGGCGGCTTTCCACCAGAGGAACTTGGGCAGTTCTCCAATTAAAAGCGCTGAAATCATCCCACCAACCCGTTCTAGAGCTTCTACGGTGCCTTTGAGGGTGATGTATTCGCAGCAAACCAGCGTGCTTTGACTGTGTTTTTGGATAGGGCAATAGGCGGAAACTTGAGCGCTGACCCCTTCATCTTCCCCCGATACCGGGCACAGAGCAATAATCCGACAGGGGTTGCGAGAGGCGATCTCATCGGCTACAGCGCTTCTCGCATCCAAGGCGGTGGCTCTTCTGCTACTGCCATCTCCGTTTGAGTCTGCCCCACGTTGTTTGAGCCAAGCTTCGCGCAGTTTAGCCAGCGTTTCTTCGTTTGGCTTGCCCGTCACCGACAGCCCGTAAGTTTTCTGAGCTTGCTTGAGCGCTGCTTCCATGCGAGGGCCACCGATGCCATCAACAGGGCCGGTGTAAAAGCCTAAGACGGCTAGTAATTGTTGGGTTTCTTCAGGTTCGTAAACCAGCAAGCTAAATGTGGTTGCCCGCGTCGCCGCCGGCACATTTCCATCATCGCCAACGGCATTAAAAGCTTGCCAAATTTGACTGAGTTCCGCCTCAATTTCACTAATGGAAACATCTTTAGGCGGCTGTAGGGAAAGAATTGGAGCCGTTTGTGTTGTCATTTGTCACTTGTCCTTTGTCAAAAGTGGTCTGTTATTTGCGATTGACTGATTACCAATTACCTGTTCTTCATTGTTGAGTGGCGGTTGGACAATTGTTTGTAGCTCTCGATACGATTAATCACCAACCGCCAACCCCGCAGAAAACGCCATTAGCGATTAGCCATTCACACTACAGTCTGCGCCACCTGCGGCCATCGCGTTCCATCATCTGTTCGGCCTCTGTTGGCTCCCAGGTGCCCGCCTCGTACTGTGGAATCGAGGCGGGATCAGTGGGTGATTCCCAGGCGGTGAGTGCGGGACTGACAACTCGCCAAGCTTCTTCCACTTCATCGCCACGGGTGAACAGTGTTTGATCGCCCAACATACAATCGATCAGTAGCCGGTCATAAGCATCACCTGAAGTCTTGCCAAACGTTGAACCGTAGCTAAAATCCATATCTACCGATCGCGTCCGCAGATCTGTTCCTGGCGTTTTCACTTCAAAGCGCAAGGAAATGCCCTCATTCGGCTGAATTCGCATCGTCAGCACATTTGGGCTTGCCTGTTGGGCGGCTGACTGAAAGATTAAAAATGGCACTTCGCGGAACTGAATCGCAATTTCCGTAACTTTTTTAGGTAAGCGTTTGCCGGTTCGCAGATAGAAAGGCACACCTTGCCAGCGCCAGTTATCCACCTGCAACTTCATCGCCACATAAGTGGGGGTGATGGAGTTGGGGTTGACGCCGGGTTCTTCCCGATATCCGGGTACGGGTTCGCCTTTCATCCAGCCGGCTGAGTATTGCCCTCGAACCGCAGAGGCTTCCAGGTTACGGAGATCCGCCAAGTGAGTTGCCTGGAGAACTTTCATTTTTTCTGTGCGGATACTGTCGGCGCTTAGGGAGTTGGGCGCTTCCATCGCCGTCAGGCAGAACAACTGCATCAGGTGGTTTTGCACCATGTCCCGCAACGCCCCAGAGGTTTCGTAGTAGCCGGCTCGATCTTCTACCCCTACGGTTTCTGCCACGGTGATCTGAACGTGATCGACAAATTGCCGGTTCCACAACGGTTCAAAGATGGCATTGGCAAAGCGAAACACCAAAAGGTTTTGGACGGTTTCTTTACCCAAGTAGTGGTCAATGCGATAAATCTGATTTTCTTTGCAGACTTGTTGCACGACCCGGTTGAGAGACTGGGCTGAACCCAAGTCCCGCCCAAAGGGTTTTTCAATCACCAAGCGGGTTTTCATCGCATCTGCCAGCATTTGTGCTGTACCCAGCTGGCGAATGGCTTCTGGGAAAAATTTGGGGGAAACCGAGAGGTAGAACACTCGGTTGCCGCGCGTCCCGCGTTTGCCGTCCAGTTCGCTTAAGAAAGCTTTCAGTTTTTGGTAGCTTTCTGGGTTGTCGATGTCACCGGAACAGTAGTACAAACCTTCGGAGAAATCTTGCCACAGCTCCTCAGAACCAATGCCATCGGAGAACTGCTCGACGCCTTCACGCATTTGCTCACGGAAGTAGTCGTGGCTCCAGTCGCGCCGTGCAACGCCCACAATGGTCATTTCCGCCGGCAGTCGTCTCTCGCGTCTTAAGTGATAAATTGCCGGCACGAGTTTACGTTGAGTCAAGTCTCCCGACGCCCCGAAAATCACCAAAATTAAAGGTTCCGGGGTTCGTTCTTGAGTCAGTCCTACGCGCAGGGGATTTTCTAATACTGCTACCATCTACCTTCCTCGTTCTATGACTTCCAGTCTTGCTAATACAGCTTCATATTTTGCCGTCATCTCTTCAAACTGATAGTTAACGGTGTCATATTTTGCCGTCATCCATTCAAGTTGCTGAGTCAAAGAATTAATTTTTCCCTGAGACTCAGCCTTGATTTCAGCCCGAACTTCTTCTGTTATTGTTGCCCGTCCCAGCCAGCCGGCAGGATACTTCCTAGGACTTTGCAAACTAAGGGCGAGAATTGGGGTTGGGAATTGGAAATCGAGGATGGATGAAGGGTAGCAGACTCGCCACTGCCCAAACGCCTCCTGCCCAATTCCCGACAGTTCTTCTCACTTACACAGGCGCTAACTTGTCAACTTTGTCTTGCAGGGATTTTGTCAGGGACTGGAAGGGCGTAACGAATTTATCGATCCCTTCTACTAGAAGTTCTGTCATAACTTCATCAAGATTGATCCCCAACTTCGGCAGTTCTTCTGCCAGCTTATAAGCCCCTTCCACATCGGTTTCGATGCGGCTGGCTGCGTCGCAGTGATCCGCACAGGCTTCAATGGTTGCCGGCGGCATGGTGTTAACGGTGTCAGGGCCGACAAGTTCATCGACGTAGAGGACATCGCTGTAACTGGGGTCTTTGGTGCCGGTGGAAGCCCACAACAAGCGCTGCACTTTTGCGCCTTTGGCTGCCAAGGCTTTCCAGCGATCAGTCTTGATGATCTCTTTGTATTTTTGGTAAGCGAGCTTGGCATTGGCGATGGCAAATTTGCCTTTCATTTGGCGCAACCGCTCTTTCTCGGCTTCGTCGCTTGCGGCTGCGATCAGCTTGTCCAGACGGGCATCGACGTTGATATCAATGCGGCTGATGAAGAAACTGGCAACGGATGCGATGTTAGAAATGTCTTGGCCGGCAGCAAGGCGATCTTCTAACCCGCGAATATAGGCCCAGGCACTCTCTACATAACTGTCAACCGAGAACAACAAGGTCACGTTAACGTTGATGCCGGCTGCGATGACTTTTTCCACGGCTTTTAAGCCTTCGGGTGTGCCAGGGATTTTAATCATCACGTTTTCCCGGCCTATGGCTTCGTAATAGCTGTTGGCTGCTTCCAGTGTCTGTTCGCTATTGTGGGCCATGTTGGGCGGCACTTCAATACTCACGTATCCATCTAAACCGTTGGACTCGTGATAGACGCCGCGCAAGATATCGCAGGCGTTGCGAATATCTTCAAACACCAGGGATTCATAAATCTCTTGAATCGATTTACCGGCTTTGATCCCGGCTTCGATATCCGCGTCGTAGGCGGCATTACCGACGATCGCTTTTTCAAAAATCGCTGGGTTGGAGGTGATCCCCATGATGCCGCGCGATTCAATCATCTCTTTGAGTTCGCCAGACTCGATAATACTGCGGCTCAAATTATCCATCCAGATACTTTGACCGTATTCTTGTCCGATCTGCAATAAAGGATTGTTTGTCATGGTTGTTCTCGGTTAAATTTTGACGATTTGTACTGGTTGTATTGTGGAAGCTTTGATGAGTGAATTTGGGATTGTAGATTACCAATCTCAAATTAACTGACGGCTGAATGCTGATTTTTACGTGTTTTTTCTTCAGCTCGCTCTTTAATGAACGACTCTACCTGTTCCACATCATCCTGACTGCCGATGATCAGAGGGGTACGAGCATGAATTTTTTCCGCCACCACATCTAAGATATCTTGGGTGCCGGTGCTTGCCCGCCCGCCGGCTTGCTCGATTAAAAACGCTAAAGGAGCGGTTTCGTAGAGCAAGCGCAGTTTACCTTCCGGTTTTTTGACTGTACCGGGATACAAAAACACGCCGCCTTGAAACAAGATGCGGTGGAAGTCTCCCACCAGTGCGCCGCCATAGCGGGCAGAATAGCCTTCATGACGGTGGACATAGCGGATGTAGTCCCGGATCGATTCCTCCCACTGCCAGAAGTTGCCTTCGTTAACGCTGTAAATGGAACCGTGCTTGGGAACGCGGATGTTTTCATGGGAGAGGATGAATTCACCTAAGCTGGGATCGAGGGTGAAGGCATGAACGCCGGTGCCGATCGAATAAACCAGCATGGTGCTTGGGCCATAGAGAATGTAGCCGGCGGCGATTTGCTTCCGTCCGTTTTGCAGCAAGTCGAGGGCTTCTCCATTCTCATCGTTTCCTTCTTGCTGGCGAATGGCGAAGATGGAACCCAAATTCAGATTGATATCTAGATTGGAAGAACCATCTATGGGGTCGTAGAGGAGGGTATAGCGTCCAATGGGGCAGTTTTCTGGAATGTAGTAGGGTTTTTCCATCTCCTCGGATGCCAAGCGACACACAAGGCCGCTTTGCTTGAATACTGAGATAAAAACCTCATTGGCATAGACATCCATTTTTTTGACGGTTTCTCCCTGCACATTCACCTCGCCGGTGAATCCTAGGGCACCTTCAAGTAACCCAGCTCGACTGAGCCGGCGAGAAATCAGCTTAGCTGCGAGGGCTATGCGATTCATGATGGCGCTGAGATCCTGAGCGTCTGAAGAGAAGCTATGGAGTTGCTCCAAGACGTGACGCGATAGTGTCGTACAATCGCGATCCAAAGCGTATTCCTGCGCTACAGGCTGATTGGGTTCTGCCATTGTTTTTATCCTCCCTATCGATTAAGCGCACTCGTGTTGGAGGAAAGCCGCAGCCGGTTGCTCCGCTTGGCCCGCAATGCTCGGTCAGTCCTCACTTACTATCTTAGGGAGGCATTTCAGAACAGGTGGGTAACTTTAGATGAACTAAAGAAACTTTATCATTCCCAACTTGTCTGAGTATTTTAACTTATCCTGGCTCGATTGCTGAATGGGCAGTGCATCTTTGCTATACGGTTAATTCTGTGGGAGTGTGCGCGCGGTTTGGTTACTGCCGGCATAGGTGATAAGGCGGTTCTCTATTGGCTGAAAGATTGGGGGAAGCCTGAAAGACCTTGGGGGGCTTCCCCCCAAACCCCCCATTGGGGGACGGTTGCGTCCCCCAAACCCCCTCCAAAAGGGATTGTCTGCTAAGTGTCAATATCCTAAAGGGTGATTCTCAATGAGTTATTTGGATTTGAAACTTTAGATTGAAGACAATTGGAAATGCTATATCTGTTTCGTCGGCACTTCAACAGCCTAAAGTGATGGCAGCTTTGAAGTTAGAGGCCGGTTTCATCAAGCTTGTTAAAATAAAAGTCTGTTTAAAGTAATCTAAATTCTAGAAAATTATCTTTTATATTTTATCTTGGGTTCGGTTAGCTGGTAAATATAAATTGCTTTGGGGCGTTAAACAAAGAGCGAATTAGCTGAACTAAGCAACAGAGAAAAATAAAACAAAAGGTCTGCCAAGAATTGGCAGACCTTGCGATTACTCAGTTTGAGTTAAACGAAATGTTAGTCAATGGTAATTGACTGAGGGCCACTGCTGTTGCCGTTGTTGTCTCTACCGGCAGATGTGTAGGTGGTGGTGCCGGCTTGCTTATCAAGCCAGCTTTTAACCGGCTCATCAGAAAGGTTGAGCCGGAGAATGCCGGAAAAGAATCCCCCCATGAAAGCAACGGGATTTTGGGCGAGTTCTTTAAAAACTGGGGTCAGTTCGTCAAGGAACATGGGAAGTCTCCTAATCGTGCCGGTGTGTTTGCGTCTTCTGGTATCCTAGCGCGTTCCTAGGGGGCAGGGGCAGGGGAGTGGCTAATTGTACTTACTCAGGTTTTTGCTCTGGCATCAGACATTTATCTGAATCACACCCTGCAGGGCCGGCATCTGGCATTTCCCCTGAATCATAACGCTTGAGGGCAGCGAGGAAATTATCGGTTTGGCGACGAATTAGCACTTCTTGCATTAACTGCTCATAAGTTGACTTATCCACCGGCTCAAACGGCAAACGCGGGAAGGCTTGCAGAGAATCGAAACGCGCCAGAAGTGCGGCTGAAATATAACCGGCATCATCTCGGATCGCTTCATAAATCTGCGTTCCCAAGGCTTCTATTTCGTTCTCGCGCAACTCGATTGTTGCTGATGTGTTATGCCGCACATAGAATTTTTGGACTTGCATATAAAAGTCCATTTGTGCGAGTGCAGAAAACTTGTTGATGTCGATTTCATCAGCACCTTGTAAATCAGCCCAAGGGACTGCAACAGGAATTTCTACTAGCCATTCTGAACACCGGGGATCAAACGGATCATTTAAAAGATTGCCGTTTTCATCTTTGTCAGATTGCGAGGGAATCACACTGTAACCATAGTCAATACAGGCCAGTGCAACCGGGTCATTTTTCCGGAAGGTAATGCGCCGAATAAATCGTTGTGCTTTGGGGGGATGCCAACCCGGACTTGCACTTGTCAGTAATGATTTTGTGCCAGATGGTTGTACAGTTGTGCAGCGATTGGGGCGTTTCAATCCGTGCCGGTCACAGTAATCCCAAACCACGCGATTCACAATATCTTTCCAGCGCGTGAGATACTCCTGTTCTTGCCGTTTAAACTCGACTCCTTGTGGTGTTGCCGGTCGTCCTTCTTGCCACCAGCGCAGCCAGTCTACGCCAAAGGCATTCACGAAGAAGTCAAACAAGCCGGTGAAGGAAACCCCCACAATAGGGTCTAATTCCCGGCTGTATTGATAGCGGGGTTCAAGGAATTTGTGATTGAGCAATACCGCGACCGATAATGCGCCGGCGGTAAAAGCGTCCTCAATTTCCTTTTCGTTTTTCGGATTAATTTGATTTAAGTGAACCTCCGCAAGATTACAGTGAAAATTAGAGCCAATAATTTCCAGTTTTGTTATCCTAAAGGCTTTTTATCCTTTAGTTCTACTGCTTTATTTTTGCAGTAGCTCCGCGTACCTTTTGCGCGCAATTCCTCTAATACTAAAGGAGTGCCTTTCTATTACATGATTAACCTGTAATCATCTGGCATATTGTTTTCGCGCCCCCACACTCTTGGAGAGATTATATTCTAGATAGCTTCTTGTATTGTCATCTAGTTTCACTCTCTACGCTGTACGGTGTCAAAAGCGTTTTAGTTCTTCTGATTACCACGGGATTAGCATTTCAGCTTTCCCCGTATTTGCGGGGTTTTTAACGTGAGGCAAAATTATCTACCACACGGGTTTAAGCCCAAACGGGCTAACCGATGCTCTAACTCCTGTTCTGGCATATTCGGATAGCTTGTGTGGAACCATTCTTTAATTGTTCCTTCTTGATAAGCTTTCAAAAATGCCTTTTTAGTTTCTTGATTCGGCAATAAATCATTATTAGCTCTGGCGATTGCTTCACCGGCCCACTGAATTGCACCTTCGCCGGAATAATATTGTTTCCGCACCGCCTCTATTGTTTCTTCTAGAGTGGGCTTCGTGTGAAAAACTCTGGTGTGGTTTGCCATCCGCAGCGCGTCTCTTTCGGGATCAATTCGCCAGTTCCCGTTTTCATCTTGCTGCCAGAGATTGGTTTTAGCGCCAGCAAACAAATCATCGTCGTTTGAGCCTTGTCTCATGCCGGCACTATTATGAGTTAAGTAGCCATCACAGTAGAAGCAATGGGCTTCTTCAACTTCAATGTCATAAGTTTGGAGATGGTCATAGCTACCTAAGCCTTTAACCGTCACAGGAATATCAAAGATGACCTCTGTTTCAGCAATGTAGCGCTCATAGTTTGAGTCTACTTGACGTGCTCCCTGAAAGCCCATTGCTCGCATTTCACTGTAAGTATAGGCTTCGTGCATCATTTCGCCAGGAATCGTAAATCCATACATTTTTAATCCTTGGCGTAATTCACCTTTCACAGAATGAGGGGCGATTAAAGCATTATAGCGTCCCTTGAAAGCGAGAATTGTAAGATTGTACTTTGCACGCCATCCTTCATTCTGAGGTTGTGTAATGCTAATTCTGCCGGCAATTCCTAAGCTAGATAGAACCACACCAACCTGACGAATAAAAGGCTTGTAAACGGTTGTGAGTAAGTAAGGCGGACGGTTGTTAACAGCGCCGTCGCTGTCCATCAATCCCGCTAAATAAGCAGCTCTAACATCCACACTTCCTTGCAAGATAAAGTTAGGCACTTCAAGGGAAGTGTTAGGACGTTTGATGTATTTGTGGAAGTATTCTGCAAATCGAATAGATGAGCAAATTGATTTAGCTGTATTTTCCCCCCTGACTAAATTATGAACGGCTGTTAGTCCGAATTCAGCCAAGACTGAATCAAGTTTTGCTTGAATCCTGGGTGTCAATTGAGCATCTAACCCATTCATTGCCCATGCAACATATCCATAGGGCTTATCATGTTTATTACGACCCAAAGCAACATATCCATCTCCATGAGTGAACCCAATTAACCAGGCAACATCAGGCGTTAGATCCGGAATAATTAGGGGTTTCACTGTTCGGCTTTGATTGGGTCGCGGTGCCGTAAAGTCTTGAGGCAAATGAGTCACAGTTCCTGGCAAAACTTGCGTGTTGTGCATCAGTCTGTCATTGGCTGCCAGCTCATCCACTCGCTTCCAAGTAATCTCCCCCTGAGTAGTGGCAAGAACCGCTTGTCTGTGATTAAGAGTTGCCCTAGGATATGTGGCGTTCGTTTCAACTTCGTATACGTCTTGAAACCCCTGATCAAATTTGTTAACGACTTTACGGAAGCCCAAGGGCGTCTGTACCAAGTCCCCAACCTTCACATCCCGAATGGGTACTAGACCTTTGGATGTGTGAACCAGAGCATCTTCGGGTAGACACCGGCGGATATTTCCGGCCACAATTGTCACTGCTGCTTCATCAATTAATAAACAGCATTCAACTGAATTTAATTGCCGACCAAGGGCCTTATTTAAAATTGCTGAACACCGCTCATAAAGCTCTAGCAATCTAACAGGATTTGCGACTCCACCAAATCCTTTTAAGGGTTCTCCTGCCGGCCTGACATCACTAATATTAATGATGACTTTAACTTCATCTGAAAAACGCTCATCTGTTGACAATTCCAGCAAAGTTTGATAAGACTTTACCCAACCTTGGCGAGAATCTCCAACATGAATTAATACCTCGTTTCCAGTAATTTTGACTTCAGACTTTTCACGGCGATTTTGTGCGGGAGTTAAGCCGATTTCGCCTTGAATTTCGACATTGAGCCGATTGCGAATTGCCGGCAATTGGTTGATATACTTTGGTTCGAGGACTGCTCCGGTGCCACAACCCATCATCGCCAAATCCATCAGCAGGCCAAAGGCACGCCAGTCAGCGATGTTGGTTGATGAACAATTGTATGCACCTGAGAAATTTTGGGATTGCTCGATCCATTCGCTGCCCCCAACCCACAGCCAGCGCCCGGAGGTAAGCGCTTTGAGCCGGCGCTGCATCTGCATCAAAAGTTCAATTTCATCGGGGGTGAGTTTGCCAAGTTTCGCCAACCCCTCCACAGTGCGCTTACACACCTCTTCCCAAGTCTCTCGACCGGCTTCTGTGCGGCGGCTGTACGTCCTAAAAAATACCGGATTGGCTGCCGGTGCCGTTGCGGGAAACTCGCCGGTTGGGCGTGTTCGCTCTAATTCTCGAACCATAAGTCTTTTCGGGTCAGGACACATCAGTAGATCACGACTATACACGATTAGATATAGGGTTCAAAGCTTGATAAAATGCTGAATTTGCGCTATATATGTTGGGCTTCCTTTAAGGACAGCCTTGTTCACTGCTAAGCGTTCTCAACACCTACCGCACTCAAGTCCAGCCATAGCTCGATCACAAGATGTGGAATGAACAAAAAACCTCATACTTGGTTCAAATACTTGCTATGCCTGGGATTGATAATTGCACTATCAACTTCTTCTTTAGCCACGCCTCAAATTAAGCCGGCTTCAACAGAACTACGCGGTGTTTGGTTAACGAATGTCACCAGTGGCGTTTTGTTCGTCCCTTGGGGAATTAACCGCGCACTGCACCAACTGTCTCAACTCAACTTCAACACCGTCTATCCCGTCGTCTGGAACCGGGGACACACGTTTTATCCAAGTGCTGTCGCGCAAGACGTTACAGGGCGTTCGCAAGAACCCCTGTTGGCAGTGATGCGCCCCTTTGAAGATACTCTGGCGGAAATTCTTAAGCAGGGACATCGCCGGCACTTAAAAGTAATCCCCTGGTTTGAATATGGCTTCATGGCACCGGCACACTCACAACTCGCCCAGCGTCACCCAGACTGGCTCACAACTAGGCGCGATAGTAGCAAAAGTATTAAAGAAATTCCGGATGAACAGGCAGCTCAAGAAGGTGCAAAGCGAACCCCGCAGCAGAATGTCGGCAAGCCTGGTATTTTTCCCGCCGCATCATCTTTTTTCATACCTAAGCAAGTTTGGCTGAATCCTCTGCATCCAGAAGTGCAGCAGTTTATCCGTGAGCTGATTGTGGAAGTTGTTAGCAATTATGATGTTGATGGCATTCAGCTAGATGATCATTTTGGGATGCCGGTGGAGCTAGGTTATGATCCTTTGACAGTCGAGCTTTACCGGCTAGAACATCAGGGTCAAAATCCCCCCAGTGACTTTCTAGACGTCGAGTGGATGCGCTGGCGAGCCGACAAAATTACTCATTTCATGCAAGAGTTATTTCACGCGGTCAAAGCTGTCAAGCCCGATGTGATCGTCTCTCTTTCTTCTAACTCGCACTCTTTTGCTTATAGAAATTATCTCCAAGATTGGCAAACTTGGGTAGAGCAGGGTTTGGTGGAAGATTTAATATTGCAGGTGTATCGCAATGATCTGATTCGCTTTCAGGCAGAATTAAAAGTGCCGGCGGTTCAGATCGCCCGTCGTAAAATTCCTGTTGGAGTGGGAATTACAACCGGCACTTGGAGAAATCCTGTGGCTATGGAACAGATTCAAAAGCAGGTAGAGCTAGTGCGTGAGGGCGGATTTTATGGAGTATCTTTCTTTTACTGGGAGAGTTTGTGGAGTTATCTCACGCCAGAGTCGCCACGGCAGCGGAGAAAGGGGTTTGAAGCAATTTTTTCTGATGCAGATGTTAGAAGTAAATAGGTTGTGGGTGCCTGGTTTATAAGATTGTTTTAAGCCTAGATGATAGCGCAGCGTGCCGTTAAGCATCGGCATACACAGATAAACGCGGATGGGTGCAAATGGGTTATCGGTTGGTGTGAAATATACTGATTTGTCAGTTAAATGTTTGTGAGTTTAAAGTTTGTCAAAACAGAGTTCTTTGTTTGGTTGCAGTGGGTTTTGCTCACACTTGCGGGTTTTTTGGTAAGTTTACTATTTATTGAAATTGGTGAGAAACCGGATATTGGAGCTTTTGAAGGGGCAATTGGCGGTGCGGTGATCGGGCTAGCCCAATGGTTTTTTCTGAGATCGCGCATCTCTAATGCTGGATGGTGGGTATTGGTGTGTGTTCTCAGTTGGGGATTGCTGGGTGTGACGGGTTTGGGTGCACTCGGCTGGTTTACACCGAGAACGCCTCAAATTCCTCTGAGAATCGTTTACGGGGCGATCAATGGTGAACAGATGGGATTGTTGATCGGGTTGGCGCAGTGGTTAGTGATTGGTAAACAAGTCACGGCGGGTTGGCGGTGGATTATCACGAGTTCTGTATGTTGGGCGGTGGCGCTGGCTATCGGGTGGACGGTTGGCGGGTTGTTGCACCAAGCCACCGGCTTATTCTTGGGAGAGGTTGTGGGTTTGGCTGTGGCATGGATTGTTGCTGCTGCAACGACAGGAATTCCTCTCGTTTGCTTTTTAAACTCCCACTAAGGGGAAATGTTCGCTAAATGCTCAGCAAGCGTTTTTGCCTAAATATGGGTAATAATTGCCTTTGGCTTGGATTTGTGGGGAGTTAGCTTTCTCCTACGACTCAAGGCAAGCTATGGCAGTGCGAGATTATACCTGAAAAATTAAAGAATGAAAAAGATATTTTTAGCGTTTCTGATCATTTCTCTTTCTTTTTTCAGGGTTGCATCTACTCGGGCAGCAGAAATTGTTTTGGGAGTTGTGCGGAGTCCGGATAACGCACAAGAGTGGGCCGGCATCACTCAGCGTTTAGATGCGGCGGGAATTGCTTATCGCACTATCGATATCGCGCAAATTAATCGGGCTTCGGATCTAGCCGGCACTACAGTTATATTTTTAGCCAACATCGAAACGCTAACACCGGCACAAGTGAACGCCCTTGATGACTGGATGAGCCAAGGCGGTCGAGTTATCGCATCAGGGCCGGTTGGCAGTCGCTCCTCCGCAGACGTGCGTCAAGCCTTACGCTCACTCTTAGGTGCATCCTGGGCGTTTCCCCTACCCGAGCCTTCAGCGGTTCAAGCGATGCGAATTTGCACCGGCGACTGGCGCAACGCCCCGATTGGTGCCAAACCCTGCGACACCTGGGTATCTCCAGAACTAACCGCTACACCTGTTCCTGGAGGCGTGTTAATTCCCGCCGGCTTATCGAGCCAAACCGCTGCTACCTGGAGTTGCACCGGCACACAACCCTGCCCCAACACCTCATCCCCAGCCGTCGTCACCAGTGAACAAGCCACATTCTTTGGCTGGCAGTGGGGAAGCAAAGGTGCAGCGTCCGCCGAAATTGATACAGCCTGGTTGCAAGCAACCCTTAGCCGTTATGGAGAAATTCAGCTCACCGATATGCCGGTGGCGAGGAGAGGGGGTGCAGTTGAATCTAGAAGAGAAGGAGAGGGGGAGCAAAGGCAAGGGGGAGCCGTTGAATCTAGAAGAGGAGGAGAGGGTGCACAAAGGCGAGGGGGAGCGACTGAGCGAGACAATTCTCAACCGGCAATCCCTAAATCCCCAAATCCCTCACAAAACTCTAGCGATCCAGCAGAGCAAGTCGCGCCGGCACAACCGGAAATCAACCCGGACTCCCAAACCATCACCAGCGCCCAAGGTAACGCCATGCGCCAGGAACTCGCCGAACTTTTAGGGCGGGTTGAAAGTGCTTTATTATCTGCCAGCGCAGCAAATAATCCAGCAAATCTCGCCACAGAAACTCCGACAGAAGCCGGCAATAAATCTGCCACTCGTCGTGCAACAAATCAAGGGGCTGCGGAAAAAGCAATCGTTGAGGCGAGGCAAGTATTGCAAGCATTTCCTCAACTGTTAGCACAAAAGAATTACACTGAAGCGCGCCGGCAGTGGGTCGCGGCGCGACGGCTGCTGTGGGAAAATTACCCGACCGATCAGCCTGTGGCTCAACCAGAAATTCGCGCTATCTGGTTAGATCGGGGCACTATCGTGAGAGCCGGCTCTGAGCGAGGACTGGCTGCAGTTTTTGACCGGCTGGCAGCCGCAGGGTTCAATACAATTTTCTTTGAAACCGTTAATGCCGGCTATCCCATTTATCCCTCTGAAGTCGCTCCAGAACAGAATCCACAAACGCGCCGGTGGGACCCCCTTGCGGCTGGGGTGAAGTTAGCCCACGAGCGAGGCATGGAACTGCACGCATGGGTATGGGTGTTCGCTGCCGGCAACCAGCGTCACAATGTACTGCTCAACCAGCCGGCGGATTATCCGGGACCCCTGATTAGCGCCCATCCAGACTGGGCCGGTTACGATCATCGCGGCAAGATGATTCCGGGAGGGCAAACCAAGCCATTTTTAGACCCTGCAAATCCAGAAGTACGTCGCTACTTGCTCAAGCTATTGGATGAAGTGGTTAGCCGGTATGAAGTGGATGGGGTGCAGCTAGACTACATTCGCTATCCCTTTCAAGATCCAGCACTTGGCAGCAGCTACGGCTATGGCAAAGCAGCACGTCAACAATTTCGACAACTTGCAGGGGTTGATCCAGCGGATATTTCGCCAAGCGATACGGAATTGTGGCGGCAGTGGACGGGGTTCCGCATCCGCCAAATAGACTCTTTTGTTGCCGAGGCATCGAAACTTATTCGCAGCCGGCGTCCGAATGTGATGGTTTCAGCGGCGGTTTTTCCCTTACCTCGCAACGAACGCCTCAACAAAATCCAGCAGAATTGGGAAGAATGGGCGCAGCAGGGAAATGTGGATTTGGTGGTGCCGATGACTTACGCAATGGATACCGGCGGATTGCAAAAGTTGGCTGCACCTTGGCTGACTTTAGCGGCTGGAGTGAATAACAGCGCACCGGCACTGGGGGCAACTTTGATTTTACCGGGGATTCGGCTGCTGAATTTGCCCGAGGTGGTGGCAGTGGATCAAATTCAGGCATTGCGAGATTTGCCGGCACCGGGCTATGCCTTGTTTGCGGCAGAGAATATCACTAACCGTTTGCAGGGCATTTTCAGCCGTACTCAAGGATGTGCCGGTGCAAACTGTACAGCAGCCGTTCCGTATCGGCAGCCTTTTGCCACCGCTGCTGGACGGTTCAAGACATTGCAAAGGCAATGGGATTTTCTGCTGGCAAATAATCAGCTAAAAATAGCAGAACCGCAGTTAAGTGACTTCACCGCCAAAACGCAAGCGCTGGAAAGTAGTTTAAACCAACTGGCAACTGAAGCATCTGCCGGTCATTTAGCCACAGCTCAACAGTCACTCAGTCGTTTTCAAGCAGAATTTGATAGCTGGATGCGCTTGTATTCCTCAGAAAATCCTTATCAAGTCAAAACCTGGAAAAATCACTTAGCTACGCTGGATAGCCTGCTGCGCTTTGGAGAGCGAGTTGAATTACAGCGATAATACTGCCACCTTCGTCTCTTCCTCAGTTTAGGTGAGTGATTGTTGGCCGGTATTCACAATTACACACAAGCCGAAGAGATAAAACCCTCAGCGATTTCCCAGGATAAGTATAAAAACTTATTTGCCTCTGTGCGAGACTTTTGAATTGTTAAGAAAATTGCACGGCTAGTGGGCGATAGAGGCGGCAACTTTTGTTAAAAAAATTTATTAAAATATCTTTTTTTAGCCTAAAGTTCTGTACTTTCTCTGTAACTGTAAAGAAGAAGAATATGGTAAGTGTGGCAGTAATTTCACTGATAAATATGCTTGTGTATTAATAAATCAACAGTTGGCAATCAGGGAATATCTTATATTTTGTCAAAAATCTTAACGGGCAAATCGCCTTTGACGTAGCAAACTCAAAAGTGAAGGATCTGGTTTAGTTTTTGGTGAGACTTTAGCGCTTCTGGGGGAGCTTTCTACAGATTTCAACTATTTGTATTAAGTAACACATTGCAACTTAATTATTTTCTTTCTTAAGGCATACTATACTTTTTGAAAAATGATTAATCTTAATTTTCATCTATCTAAATACAGATTCTTAAAGTCGTCAGGGTTTCAAGCTCATAGTGGCATCAGATCAACAGGAGTCTGTTTCTGGGTATTCTAAGCAGGGTGAAATGCTGTCGGCAACAAGAGATAAAAATAGAGAGTTTCTATGCAGGAAGTTTTGCAAAGGTTTTTTAGTTCAAGTCCATTTATTCCACACGGACATTGCTACCTCTGGAAGCCAGACCTAGTTTCACTTCATTTAGTTTCGGATCTATTAACAGCGCTTGCTTACTTCTTCGTTGCCGGTGCAATTGTTTACTTCACCAGAAATCGACAAGATTTACCCACTAAAACTATCGCTTTGCTAACCGGCACATTTTTTGTGTTTAGTGGATGCGGGACAACTCACTTAATGGATGTCTTCACCCTGTGGCATCCTGTTTACTGGGTTTCAGGAACGATCAAGTTTCTCAACGCCACATGGTCATCCTATGCCTTTGCATTTCTTTTAGTACCGCTTATCCCCTTAGCTCTTGATGCGCCCAGCCCAGCTCAGCTAGAAGCCGCTAACCGGCAATTACAAGCAGAAATGACTGAACGCCGGCGCATTGATGAACAGTTGCAAAAATCCCAAGAAGTGTTGCAGCTTGTTATGGACACTATCCCCCAATCTATATTTTGGAAAGATAAAAATTCAGTTTATTTGGGTTGTAATCGTAACTTTGCCCAAGCTGCCGGTTTCAACACACCAGAGGACATTATTGGTAAGACAGATTACAACTTACCCTGGAAACAAGAAGAGACAGAATTTTACCGCGAGTCTGATCGCCGAGTCATGGAGACAGATACCTCTGACTATCATAGGATTGAAAGCTTCCGACAAGCGGATGGCAAAGAAATATGGCTCGACACAAATAAAATTCCCCTCCATGATTCTGAAGGCAATGTCGTCGGCATCCTGGGCACATTTGAAGATATCACAGAGCGCAAACAAGCTGAGTCAGCGCTTTTGCAAAGCGAAAGTAAAAATCGCGTGCTGCTTAATGCTATTCCCGATTTAATGTTTTCCATTAATAAAGAAGGTATTTTTCTAGACTACAAGCCGGCGAAAGACATTAAACTTTTAGTATCGGCTCAAGAATTTATCGGCAAAAGTGCGTGGGAAGTGCTGCCGGCAGAGATGGCTGAGCAAACGATGCACTATATTCAGCAAACCCTGCGTACCGGCGATCCTCAAGTTTTTGAGTATCGAATGACACTGGATGGCGAATTGCACAATTACGAAGTGCGAATGGTTGTTAGTAAAGAATCAGAAGTTATTAGCATTATCCGCGACATTACCGCCGCCAAACAGGCAGAAGCCGGTTTAAAACAAGCAAAAGAAGAGTTAGAAAAAAGTTACAGCCTTTTATATGCCGTAATGGATGGAACATCAGACCCTATCTTTGTCAAGGATATTCAGGGCCGATATCTGATGCTAAACCGCGCTTTTATGCAGCTTTTTGGCAAAGATTCTGTGGAAGAGGTTATCGGTAAAGATGACACAGAGATATTGCCGGCAGAAATAGCGCGTCAAATCAGGGAAACAGATCGGCGCATCATGAGAGCCGGTCAAACTCAAACCCTTGAAGAAGTTGTTATCGGAAGTGATAATATCGCCAGAACTTATTTATCAACAAAAACCGCATACCGCGATCCTCAAGGAAACATCATCGGTCTCATAGGAATCTCGCGAGACATTAGCGAACGCAAACAGGTAGAAGAAGCTTTAACTAAAGAACGAGAGTTTTTAAACGCATTGCTAGATAACCTGGCAGACGGTATTGTTGCTTGTGATGCCAATGGAATTTTGACCCTGTTTAATCGAGCCACAAAAGAGTTTCACGGGTTGCCCCAACAACCCATTCCTTCAGAACAATGGGCGCAACACTTTGATTTGTATCGCTCTGATGGGAAGACACCGATGCAAAAAGAAGAGATCCCCCTATTTCGAGCGTTGCAAGGAGAGGTGGTTCGGAATACAGAAATGGTAATTTCCCCAAAAAAAGGAAAAGCCCGCACCCTACTTGCGAACGGACAAGCAATCTTTGATGGCAATGGCAAAAAATTGGGTGCCGTTTTGGCAATGCAAGATGTCACCGAACGCCAACAAGCAGAGGACGCTCTCAAAAGAGCCAATGAAGAGTTAGAAATCCGCGTCGAAGAGCGTACCGCAGCTTTAAAAAAGGCGGTTGAACGATTGCAAAATGAAATGATTGAGCGTCAGCAAATTGAAGCAGCTCTACGGCAGAGTGAAGCACGGTTTCGGGTTGCTGCTGAGGGAAGTTTTGACGCTTTCTACGTCTTTAAGAGTGTACGCGACGAGGCGGGAAATATTATTGATTTTAAATTCGTCGATCTCAACTCCCAAGGTGCGAAGTTAATTTCGCGATCTAAGGAAGAAGTGATTGGCGCTCAGCTATGTGAGTTGTTTCCCTTCAATCGCACTGAAGGTTTTTTTGATAAGTATAAGCGTGTAGTGGAAACCGGCATTGCTTTAGAAGAAGAGTTTGCCATCTCAGCGCCAGGAGTCGCTGCCTCATGGCTTCGCCATCAAGTTATTCCCCTCGGTGACGGCATCGCAATTACTTCTAGCGATATTAGTGATCGCAAGCAAGCAGAAGAGGCGCTGAAAGAGAGCGAAGCGCGGCTACAGGCGATTTTGGATAACTCTCCATTGTGTATGTATGTCAAGGATTTAGAGGGTAGATATCTTTTGGTTAACCGGCAGCATGAAACTTTGTTTCACTTTGATCGCGAGCAGATTAAAGGCAAAAATGATTACGAAATCTTCCCCGCTGAATTGGCGGAAGCATTTCGGGCGAATGATCGGCAGGTTCTTGCAGCTGGAGCTGCTTTGCAGTCGGAAGAAGAGGCGCTTCATGACGATGGTTTGCATACATACATTTCGATTAAGTTTCCGCTTTGCGACACTGCCGGTGTCCTTTATGCAATCTGTGGCATCTCGGCTGATATCACTGATCGTAAGCAGGCTGAGGCCGCAATACGCCAGAGTGAGGAGCGCTATCGCTCTTTGATCCTCGCAACTTCGCAGATTGTCTGGACAACAGATGCAGAAGGACAAGTGATTGATATCCCTAATTGGAGAGCTTACACAGGTCAAACTGTAGAAGAAGTCAAAGGCTTCGGTTGGGTGGATGCACTTCACCCGGAAGATCGGGAAAGATCGGCACTGGTTTGGCAAAATGCAGTTCGCAACAACAGTCTTTATGAAGTCGAGTACCGCATCCGAGCGATGGATGGCAGCTATCGCTACTTTTGTGCCAGAGGTGTTCCCGTCTTAGCAGAAGACGGTAGCATCCGCGAATGGGTTGGCACCTGTTCTGACATTCACGAGGGCAAACAAGCGGAAGCAGCCTTACGAGAGACAGCTGCAGAGTTGGCGCGTTCTGAGACAGAACTGAGACAAAAAACCGGCATCTTGCAACTGGTACTTGATAGCATGGGCGAAGGTGTGATAGTTGCCGATAACACTGGGCAGTTGTTGCTGATCAACCCGGCTGCCGAAGAAATATTCGGTTTAGGGGACAAAAATGCTGCTCCCGATCAATGGTCGGATCAGCACGGGCTATTTTTACCGGATATGCGGACTCCCTACCCTCCTGCAGATTTACCCCTGGTAAGGGCGAGCCAAGGGGTCGCTGTTGACGATGCGGAAATGTTTGTGCGCCATTCAAGTCAGCCGCAGGGCGTTTGGGTGAAAATCAACGGCAGAGCGCTCAAGGATGAAACCGGCTCGCTTATGGGCGGTGTGATTGTTTGTCGTAATGTTACGGCGGACAAGCAAGTACAAGAACGCCTGCTAGAGCAAGCACAGCGGCAAAACTTGCTAAACCGGCTGGCTAATCAAATCCGTAATTCCTTGGATTTAGATACGATTTTGGAAACTGCGGTACAAGAAATTCGCAACTTGTTACAGCTTGATCGCTGTAGTTTCACTTGGTGCCGGCTTGCTGCCGGTGATGCCGGTGTTGCTGAGAAAATGTGGGAGATTGCTAAAGAAGCAAATTTACCCCACTTGCCCAGTTTTCTGGGGACATACCCGATCAACCCAGGAGATCCGATTATCGAGCGGGTAATGAACCTCCAAGCCATTCGGATTGATGATACTCTAAATTCCCTCGATCCTTTAGAGCGTGACTATTACCAGGGTTGGGGGGCAAGATCGCTGATTATCCTGCCGATTCAAACGCTTAGCGGTGATATTGGCGTGTTTAGCTGTGTTCAGGAAAGCGAGGTGCGCTCTTGGCGGGAGTGGGAAGTGGAACTGCTGCAGGCTGTCACTGCCCAATTGGAGATCGCGATCGATCAAGCCGAGCTTTATGCTCAAAGCTGTGCCAGAGCTGAACAGTTAGAGCAAGCGTTTAAGGAGCTGAAATCAACTCAAACTCAACTGATTCAGAGTGAAAAAATGTCGAGTTTGGGGCAGATGGTTGCCGGTGTGGCACATGAAATTAATAACCCGGTTAACTTTATTCACGGCAACATTACTCACGCAAATCAGTATGCTGAAGAACTGCTGCATCTGATTGAGCTTTACCAGCAATACTATCCAGAGCCGGTGCCGGCAATCCAAGCCGAAATTGAAGCGGTTGAACTCGATTTTTTAATTGAAGACTTTCCTAAATTGCTTTCTTCAATGAAGGTAGGAACTGAGCGCATCCGCAATATTGTACTGAGCTTGAGAAACTTCTCCCGTCTGGATGAAGCAGACATGAAAAAGGTAGATATTCATGAAGGTGTTGATAACACGCTGATGATCTTGCAAAATCGCCTGAAAGCTAAGCCGGATCGTCCGGGTATCAAAGTTATTAAAGAGTACGCCAATTTACCACTGGTGGAATGTTATGCCGGCCAGTTGAATCAAGTATTTATGAATATCCTCACGAATGCGATTGATGCGATTGACGAGTTAAATAAACAGCGATCAATTGAAGAAATCGAAAACAATCCCAGTACCATCCGAATTTGCACAGAGGTGGTTAAGAATTTATCCCTCAATGCTGACTCTGAAAACTTAGCCGTGAAGGACAAACAATTTGTTGCAATCCGCATTGCTGACAGTGGAATTGGCCTAACACAGGAAGTACAAGCTCGATTATTCGATCCATTTTTTACCACGAAACCTGTGGGTTCCGGTACAGGTTTGGGAATGTCGATCAGCTACCAAATTATTGAGAAGCATGGCGGTCAATTGAAGTGTGTTTCACAAGTCGGTCAGGGAGCGGAGTTTTTGATAGAAATTCCAATTAAGCCAGAAAATAAATAGCTGCTTTTCCAACCGACATTGAAGTTTCCATTCTTTTATCGGTAACAAAATTCCTGTTGATATAAATCGTTCTCTAATCGGCTGCTTTTAATTGCCTCATTGCCAGTTCCAAATTATCTATCATTTGCCGGCGCGGAAACTTCCTAGTCAAATTTCCCTTACACTCCTCCCATTCGCAAGTCCAGTTCCTGAAAACTCACTTAAAATGATGGAATCAGCGGGTTTTACTTGACATCAGGCACCATCATGGCTTATCAATGCAACTTAGACGCCGGCCAACAGATTATCATCGACAATCAGGGAGAGCAGACGGCGATCTCTCTGACGAGCAGTGGATCTGGACAGCAGCAAAGTCAGCGCACTAGCTTTACCACCGGCACTTGGACTTCACCCCCTGTTTTGTTCCGCACCTCCGCCGGCTTTGTCTTGCAATTAACGACTGCACAAGGTGATCGATTTGTCAAGATACAAGGCAGCAGTATGGGCTTGATGAGTGCGGCACCGGCTTTAACGGAAGCGGAAGCGTTGCCAATGCAGCCGGCAGAAGCTTCTACACAGCAGCCGGTGGAATCGATGAAGCCGATGGAACCGATGAAGCCAATGGAACCCATGAAGATGGGAAACATGGAGATGGCGATGAAACCGATGGAGATGCGGATGGGTGATATGCAAATGAGTATGGGAAAATCGGCAGCAGGGGATACCGGCAAGCGCTTTTGTTCGCAATGTGGCACCGGCGTCAGTTCGAGTGATCGCTTCTGCGCTAACTGCGGACACGGCTTGGTTTAATTTTAGATAGGCAGATTCTCAGGAATCAGTTGATAACTGAGGTAATAATTTTGGCTACATTTAAACTCTAAAATCTGAAATCTAACGTTTTTTGTTTTATGTCTATTAAGGTTGCTTTAAATCATTTAACTACCTATCGATTTGAGCGACCTGTGTTTTTGGGTCCGCATATCGTGCGGCTGCGACCGGCTCCTCGCTGTTATATGCCGGTGAAAAATTATTCTTTTAAAGTTCATACCCCAGAACACAGCCTTTATTGGCAGCAAGATCCTTACGGAAACTTTTTAGCGCGGCTAATATTTCCCCAAGCTACCACTGAAATTAAACTAGAAGTTGATCTAATTGCAGAAATTCAGTCTATCAACCCATTTAATTTTTTGGTAGAACCGGATGCGGAAACTTATCCCTTTACTTATGACCGGCAACTGGCAAAGGAACTGATTCCATTTTTAGAAATTGCAGAATCCGGGCCACTATTGCAAGAATGGATCGCAACTATTAGCCGGCAAGAAACAGCGATAACCGATTTTATCGTCTCACTCAATCAGCATTTACAACAAGAAATTACCTATTCTCTGCGGTTAGAACCCGGTATCCAATCATGTGAAGAAACCCTGAGCAAAAAAATGGGTTCCTGCCGAGACACCGGCTGGTTGTTAGTACAAGTTTTGCGTCATTGTGGGCTTGCGGCGCGGTTTGTATCGGGCTATCTCATTCAGTTAGTGCCAGAGGGAAATCCTCCAGATGGGCCAAAAGTCGATAGTGCCGCTTTGCACGCTTGGGCGGAAGTTTACTTGCCGGGTGCCGGTTGGGTGGGTTTAGATCCCACTTCCGGGTTATTAGCGGCAGAGGGTCATATTCCCCTCGCTTGTACCGCTGATCCTGAAAGGGCGGCACCTGTAACCGGCTCAACAGAAGCTTGCGAGACTCATCTAGATTATTCCTTAACTGTTTCTCGGCTTAATTAAGGGGATGCCGGTGAGGCAAGTTTATTGCTACTGCTATAATTAGGGACTCTCTGACGAATGCGCGATAACATATTTTAATGTACTGGCAACAACTGACGTCTGGCACCAAAACCGGACGATATTTGCAGTTGCCCTGCAGGCAGAATGTTAGAGAAACGAGACGAGTTGGGAAAAATTTGTGCTTGATATAAAGCAAATTCGGGAAAATCCACAAGCTGTTCAGGATCGCCTCAACCGGCGCGGCGGAAATTACGATTTACAGCCGATTTTGCAGCTAGACGCACAGCAGCGGGAACTGGAAACAAAACTATCGCAGCTGAATGCCCGTAGCAATGAAATTGGGAAATTGGTTGGGCAAAAAATGAAAGCCGGTGCCAAACCCAACGATCCTGAAATTGTCGCCTTAAAAGAAGAAGGCAACGAACTTAAAACCCAGGTGGGAGAATTTGAACCGCAGGCAAAACAGTTAATCGCAGAAATAAGCGCTCAACTGCTATCTTTTCCCAACTTACCTAGCGACTCAACACCGATAGGCAAGAGTGAGGAAGAAAATGTAGAAGTGCGCCGTTGGGGTGATGAATATATCCCTCAAAACACAAATATTTTGCCTCATTGGGAAATTGGGGAAAAGTTAGGAATTCTCAACTTTGAGCGTTCGGTAAAAGTCGCGCAAAGCCGGTTTGTGACGCTGATTGGTGCCGGCGCTGCTTTGGAACGGGCGCTAATTAGTTTTATGCTAGATAGGCAAATTCAAGCCGGCTATGTTGAAGTAATGCCGCCGGTTTTGGTTAATTCAGACGCGCTTACCGGCACCGGACAATTGCCGAAATTTGCGGATGAAAGTTTTAAATGCGCTAACGATGATTTATGGTTAGTACCGACTGCTGAAGTGCCAATAACGAACCTCTATCGAGATGAAGTTCTCACAGCAGAATCGTTACCCATTTATCACTGTGCCTATACACCGTGTTTTCGTCGGGAAGCCGGCAGCTATGGCAAGGATACACGGGGATTGATCAGATTGCATCAATTTAATAAAGTTGAACTGGTGAAATTTGTTCATCCTGATACTTCAGAAGAAGAACATCAAAATCTTGTGCGCGATGCGGAAGCAATTTTGCAAGCCTTAAAGTTACCTTATCGCATTTTAGAGTTATGCAGTGGCGATATCGGTTTCTCGGCAGCAAGATGCTATGACTTAGAAGTGTGGTTGCCTTCTGCCGGCAAATACCGTGAAATCTCAAGTTGTTCTAATTGCTGGGACTTCCAAGCCAGACGTGCCGGTATTCGTTTTAAGGAAGCCGGTAAGAAAGGCACTCAATTTGTCCACACGCTTAACGGTTCCGGTTTAGCAATTGGGCGTACAATGTCTGCAATTCTGGAAAACTATCAGCAATCAGACGGCACAATTCGCATCCCCGAAGTCTTGCAACCTTACCTACATCGTGAAGTGCTGTAAGATTCCTTTAATATTATTTCATTACCAAGTTCAGCTTGGAAAGTTTAGGAGGTTTTGCCTCCTTTTTTATGCAAAAATTATTTTTAAATACCAATTTAACCCAAATATGTTGAGTTTGAAACTTTAGAGGCAAAGTATCAGCTTACAAAATCTCGATTCTCACCCAAATATTAATCCGCTGAGGCTTCACCCTCCCCTTTTCACCCAAATAATGTTGTAGGGGAATCACTTCCCTCTCAGGAATAGAGAAGTCTCCACCGGCAGGTGATCAGAACCGACAGCGTGTAAAACTTCGGTATCCTGAGAAATCCAATCTTTGGAATACCAAATATAATCAATTCTAAATAAGGGTAAATTTAATTTCCACTGAAACTTTTTCACAAGAACACGGATATCCCAACCATGTGGCCATGTAAAGCCAAACCCCAATCCTGAAGCTAAAAATGAATCCTTAAGAATTTTTTTGATTGAATGATAGTCCTGAGATTGATCCGTCATATTAAAATCGCCGGCAACAATCATCGGCAAACTTTCTTTCTGGAGTCGTTGCACTAAATCTTTGGTTTCTGCAGTTCGAGCGTAATGCACATAAGCCGGCATATAGAATAATGAGAAAGTTTTCCGAATTTGAATCCAAGGCGAGGTGAGTTGAATATTGTAAATGACGATATCTTGCTGATTGACTCGAATAATTGCTCGTTGTTGAAATTGTTTATGTCCAGCTAGGTGAAGACGTTCAGCGAATTGTATCGGATATTTACTGAACAAGCTAATACTTGGAGCACTGGCATGATAGGGATAAGCAAGTTTTAAGGTAGGAAACGTTTTCTGTTCATGCTTTTCGGTTGTTTCTTGCAAAAATAATAAATCAGGTTTTTGTTGTTCAATTAAAGTAATGATGTCTTGGGAGCTTGTTCTATTCCAATAGTTGTTAAAAGTTAAAACTTTAATAGGTGTTTGGAAGGCGGCAACATTAACTGATTCTGGAGAAGCATAATTGACATACAACCAACTAAGCAGCCAAATGCAAGCAATAGAAGAAAAAATAAAAAATCTGCGTTTTTTTACAAGCAAAGCCCAAATTGGCAAAAGAAAAGTCGGCAAAAGAATCAAAGGAATCATAATGCCAATCAAGGCAATGACTGAAGAACCATCCCATAATAGAAATCTGAAAATAAAATAGGAAATAATAAAGAGTGAATAAGCATAAACAAGCAATTGAATCAGTCTTTTAAATAATTGACAAGGTTTAAAGTTAAAGCTAGGGATTTTTTTCATAAAAACTGTGTGGAGACTAGATAAGAGCCGGCAAGACGGACAAAACCCCCACAATGCTAGCAAAGACGCTGGCGATGACAAGTCAAAGGAATGCACCCCAACGCACCCAGGCAGAGCAATTTGAGGGGTATTCAAATCGGCATATCCTAGAGCTTGGTGCGGCGCTGAAGCTTCCCCACAACGTAGAATAGAAAAAAGTCAAGCCCGGAATTTCACTTTTATTACTTCATGCCAGTCTTCGCAGTAATCGCAGTTCTAGCCCTCCTGATAGTGGTACACGAACTAGGCCACTTTATGGCAGCTCGGCTTCAAAACATTCACGTCAACCGCTTTTCTATCGGCTTTGGCCCGATTTTGTGGAAATACCAAGGGCCAGAAACCGAGTATGCGCTTCGGGCTTTCCCCTTGGGAGGCTTTGTGGGTTTCCCCGATGATGACCCAGAAAGCAGCAACATCCCTGAAAATGACCCCAATCTGTTACGCAACCGGCCTGTTTTAGATCGAGCGATTGTGATTAGTGCGGGGGTCATTGCCAATTTGATCTTTGCCTATCTGGTGTTGCTCGTTCAGTTCGGCGGTTTTGGGGTGCCGGATGGCATTAACTATCAACCAGGGGTTTTAGTGCCCCAAGTTGTTTCTCAGGAATCTGCCGCAGCCGTTGCCGGCATTAAATCAGGCGATATCATTCTCGCAATAGACGGCAAGGAATTGGGAGCCTCCGAGCAGGCAATCCCAGCCTTAAAAGAGGCGATAGAATCGCATCCGAATCAACCCCTCAAATTAAAAATCCAGCGCGACACCGAAACGTTCTCTGTGAGGGTAACACCAGCCCCTAGCGCAGATGGAACAGGTCGCATTGGCGTCCAGTTGGCTCCCAGTGGCACTGCAAAGTACCGGCCTGCTAAAAGCATTGCCGAGGTGTTTAGCCTAGCCGCAAATCGGTTTGAAGCGATTTTCGTGGGAACCGTTCAAGGGTTTTACCAGTTAATTACCAACTTTGGAGACACCGTTGGTCAAATCGCAGGGCCGGTGAAAATTGTCGAGCAAGGCGCTAAAGTTGCCCAATCAGACTCAGCTAACTTGTTTTTGTTTGCGGCAATTATCAGCATTAACCTGGCAGTCATTAATAGTTTGCCCTTGCCGGCACTCGATGGCGGACAATTAGCGTTTCTACTCCTTGAAGCGTTTCGCGGTAAACCACTGCCTACCCACATTCAAGATGGAGTTATGCAGACAGGATTAATGCTGCTCTTAGGTTTAGGAATTTTTCTGATTATCCGCGATACCACTCAATTAGAGGTGATTCAGAGGCTATTCCAATAAACAATCAGTTGGTAATATCCACTTCCCCATCCATGAGCATCACACGTAAATGGTCAGCCACTCAGCAACGGGCGCTCGAAATTTTGATTCGCTTAAAGCGTCTTTATCCAGATGCTAAATGCACACTTAATTATGAGACGCCGGTGCAGTTGTTGGTGGCAACGATCCTCTCCGCACAATGCACAGATGAGCGGGTGAATAAGGTGACACCGGCACTATTTAGCCGGTTTCCTGATGCACCCGCCCTTGCCGGCGCGGATTTAGAAGAACTCGAAACTTTAGTACGTTCCACCGGCTTCTATCGCAACAAGGCCAAAAATATCAAGGGCGCTTGTCGCATGATCGGAGACAAATTTCAAGGTCAAGTGCCGAAGCGGATGGAACTGCTGCTGGAGTTGCCGGGAGTTGCCAGAAAAACCGCCAATGTCGTTTTAGCCCATGCCTACGGCATCAATCAAGGCGTTACGGTGGATACCCACGTCAGCCGCCTCAGCCGCCGGTTAGGCTTGACTGAACACACCGATGCCGTGCGCGTTGAGCGAGATTTAATTCGTCTATTGCCCCAGGAAGATTGGGAAA
This sequence comes from Microcoleus sp. FACHB-672, assembly GCF_014695725.1. Taxonomy (NCBI): domain Bacteria; kingdom Bacillati; phylum Cyanobacteriota; class Cyanophyceae; order Oscillatoriales; family Microcoleaceae; genus Microcoleus; species Microcoleus sp. FACHB-672. The sequence continues at coordinate 148,262 of NZ_JACJOU010000025.1, forward strand.
ATTGGTCAATTCGGCTAATTTATCACGGACGCGCCATTTGTAATGCCCGCAAACCATTGTGCGAAGCCTGCGCCCTTGCGGATCTGTGCCCTTGTGCCAATCTCCCCCAACCTTTGATGCCGGCAGATGTGGATGCCGGTGTTGTTGATGCCGGTGTTGGGAGTGCCTGAAGCGTTTGACTTAATATACAAATCTGTTAAGTACATCGATAGCTCTTGGCCGGCTCTAGCTTGATCAGATACAATGGGAAATAGTGTCTTTATTTGGGGATAAGAGAATCGTTCATGGCCAAGAAGAGCATGATTGAGCGGGAAAAGAAACGCCAGCGTCTAGTGGATAAGTACGCTGATAGACGAGAAGAGTTAAAAGAAGAGTTTGCCAATGCCACTACGCCGGCAGCCAAAATAGAAGTTCACCGGCAACTGCAACAGCTGCCGCGTAACAGCGCTCCTACCCGGCTCCGCAATCGTTGCTGGCTCACAGGTCGCTCCAGAGGTTACTATCGTGACTTTGGCTTGTCTCGCCACGTTATTCGAGAAATGGCTCACACAGGATTGCTACCGGGCGTGGTTAAGTCCAGCTGGTAGTCGTTATCGGATTTTGGATTTTAGATTTTGCATGAGAACGCTAAAATCTAAAATCTAAAATCTTACTGTCCGCAGCATCGATTGATTCCCAAACTGTCTAGTAGCAAGTCGCTAACCGCGTTAGCAACGGCAAACTCTCCATAAAAGCTTTTAGAAAAATCAAACGCTTGCATTTCGGTAACGAGAGCGATCACGAGAGAACCCACATCATTCTCGCCTTCCATTCGCTGTCGGACGAAAATCTGGGCAGCTCTCTGGGCGATCTCTTGATTGATCGGCTCTGGGATAAACTGTTCGTCTAGCCATTTATGCAAAGCAGTTTGCAACCATTCGCCTTCCTGCTGAGGATTTTGAACGGGAGGTAACGTGATCGGTGAAATCGGCTCAGACATTAGCTCTAAATGTTGCAGATGTTTCTAACCATCTTAGGTTGACATTGTCTAAGTAAACAACTTGCCACAGTTGGCGATCCTACATAAAATTGTCGGGCAACTGTCTAAACCATTGCCCAGCTTCTCTGATGAAATTTGATATTCCTGCGATTATCCAGGGGTACGCTCAAGGCTACTTCCTAATGGCCAATGATGGGGAAGAGGGTAGCTTGGGGTGGTATTCCAGCCGGCAACGAGCGTTAATTCCCCTAGATGGGCGTTTTCGCTATCCCCGTTCATTGCAACGCTTTCTCAATCAAGAACGCTTTACAGCAGCCATTAACCGCGATTTTCAGGGCGTTATGGCCGGTTGTGCCAACCGAGAAACAACCTGGATTTCCTCAGAACTGCAAGAGATTTACTGGCAATTGTATCAAGCCGGCTGGGCTTATAGTTTTGAAACCTGGCAAGGAGATGAACTAGCCGGTGGTATTTTAGGAATTGCTATCGGGGGCGCTTTTATTGGTGAATCTATGTTTTATAGAATTCCCGAAGGCTCAAAAGTCGCAATGGTTAAATTAGTCGAACACCTGCAAACGCAACAGTTCCTATTATTTGACGCGCAAATGATGAACCCCCATTTAGAACGATTTGGAGCCTATACTGTTAGCGAACAAGAGTATGAACCCCTGCTCAGAAAAGCTGTGCGACGCCAGTGTTCTTTGCAGTAATTTAAACCTGGGGGTTTCCTAAGCAAAGAAAAGCAGAATACCCTCAATGAATAAGAAACTTTCAGAAAATAACTGAGCAAGTTTCCTAATTTACTGCTGCAAAGATTTCCTTAGCCGTTAGTCGTAACTCTGGAAAAATTGAAGACACGAGAAAATCGTCTCCCCGAAATAATTGCTTTTGATATTCATCCTCGACCAAGGTACAAATTGTAATCGTTGGCTGTTTAGGTTTGCCAATGTACTCTCTGCCGCCAACACCCAGATAGTCCACAATCCAATATTCAGGAACCCCTAAAATTGCATAGTCCTCAACCTTTCGGGCGTAATCATTCTGCCAGTTTGTACTGACAACTTCAACCACAAGCTTTATTGAAGCGCCTAATGTAATGATCGGCTCCTGTTTCCATAAAGGTTCATTTACCATCTGAGATTGAGCTAACACAATGACATCAGGCCGAAAAGCTGTCTCTGTTCCTAAAAGCCTGATGAGACATCGATAGGGAATAAAATAAGCAGCATTCTGGCGATCGATCTCCACATTTAGTTTTCGTCCAATCATCGCAGCGACTTGCTCATGTAATCCTGTTGGTTCCATATTAATTAATTCGCCATCAATTAATTCATAGCGCTCATCGTCACCGTATCGCTTAATGAATTCATCGCTGCCAAGAAGTTGTGGGATTGATTGAACCATCTTGTGTTCCTCACTTAGCAACCATCTGCATTAATAACTGCATATAATTCAACACAAATAAATCACCTGTGTTTATCTTTGGTTTAATTTTTAATTAGGCAAATTTAATTAATTTTGCGCTCAGTAACCAGAGTCAAACTCACCCATTCACCCTTATCACTATACCGGCGAATCAAACGCTGACGCAGATTCGGCTGAATTAACCAACCGGCTTCTAAAAAGAACGATTGACGTAACTGCAAAGATTGAGGGCAGGTAGAAGACGCGCCATCAGGTAACATAAGCACTTGCACCGGCACAGAATTTTCTTCAAAAAGGATAATTTGCCCCTCAATTCGACCCGTAGAAGTAATCGTTTGAGTATCTGTGCCGGTGCCAAAACTCAATTGTTGCACCACCCGATCAGCACCGTCTTTTTGTAATTTCAGTGTTGTGGAATAAGTATCGGGCGAACGCCAGTCAGGATAAAGCGTCTGCGCCTCCCCCTGCCATTCTCCCAACAATTGATCTAAAGTTAAGGGAGGGCGTTCGACAACCTCTGTATCCGCCCGCATTTCCCGGATCAACGTCAATTTATTCAGCTTGCCATCCTGGTTAAATAGCTGTACCAAACGCAGCCGGTTGTTATTAGCAATGAAACCTAATTCTGCTCCAAATTCTGCATAGGGTGCTAATTGGATGCTGCCTTGAGAAAATGCTCCATTCTCAAAAAACAGGATATCTCGCCCTAGAGAACTGTACTCCCGCACCATCTCCTGAACATTGGTTTCCTCTAAACCGCCAGAATTAGAAGCAAACCGGCGCAATCTGAGGCGAACTTTTTGGTTATCCTCTAACCCTTCTAAAAAAAGCACACTTGGCGTCATATTCAGCAATTCACCGGCAGGGGAAAGCTGAGTAAATGAACCTTGCCACTCTCCGAGATTTTGTAAAAAATTATTCCATTGAGAAGACATAATTCAAGCTCTTAATTTTGAAGATTAAATTGGACAAAAAAAGATATAAATCTAATTCTAAATTATTTCATGCCGGCCTCAAAAATTCATATTCCATAATGCCGACAACTTTCCCATCTTATTTAGAGATAACAACCTTCTCCACCTCAAACCACCTGATAAATAAAGCTCAGCGTCGCCCAAGCATTCACATCAAAAGCAAACGCATCGCTTGATATTCCAGCCAGTTGAGCACTGCCGGCACTTGCTTGGTGTAAATCTTGCAAAAGTGCTTGCGCCACCGGCAAAGGATCTGACAGCACACCAATAGGCTGAGCATCTCCCCTTGAAGGCATGGCTGCTGCCAACGCCGCACTTGTCCGAGTGAAGGGAGAAGTCGAGCAAATCACCTGCGCTTCCGTCACCCCCCGAGTACCGCGCACAATCCAGACAGACTGAGACGCAGCCGAGGGAATTGTCACGCTTTCTCCTGGGGCGATCGCATTTTGCTGCACACTGGTTTCGGTTTGAGCAACTTCTGTAGTACCAGCAGGTTGGACAGCACAAAGGGCAACGGCTTCGCAAACGCCGCCGGCATAGGCTCGTCCCCGGTGATCTAAACCCAGCAGAATGTAATAAACCGGGCGATCACTGTCATTTCGCAGCCGGTACTGGATGCGACTGCCGGCAGATAAATTTAAAACGCCTAAATCTGCGTCCTGGTGAGCTGCCCGAGCTGTTCTTTTATTGCTTTGCTCCCGCAAGGTTTTGCGTTCAAGCTGCACTCGTTGTTCAGTGCCCTCCACCTGTTCGAGGGTGGCTGTAATGCCCAAACGCGAAGATCCTTCATTTGCGGTTAAGCGCCATAACTTAGCTGCCAGAAGCGTTTGTAGTTGTGGCGTTAACCGGCGCACCGCTGCCTTCACGGCTTCCCCACCTTCGCCGATTGTATTGGGAATTAAATCTTGCGCTAGGGAAAACAAGCCGTAGCTGCCTTGAGCAAGAGTGGGTAAAGCGGCTGTTGGGGTTTGGGCGAGTAAAGTTTCTCGCACGCGCCCAAATAAACAATCAGCCGGCTGTTCACCCGCCACCACCGGCGAGACATGAGAAATCGTGGAAAAAGCGCTCGTTGCATCCACTCGCTCAATTCTGTCTAAACCGGCTTCTAAAGCCACCGTCAAGGTGATATTTCGCGGCAACACCCGGACGGCTTCTTGAACAAACTGTCCCACCTTTAGGGGCGTTGCAGCCAACCCATTCGCTGATAAAAGTTGGGCTTGTGCCGTCAAACCACTGCGAGAGCGAATTTGAAGAAGCGAGGCATTTTCATCGGCTGCCGGTTCCTGGGGAACGATTCTCAGCAGAGAATTTACACCATAAGACTCTAACACCCGTGCCGGCAGCCCCGCCAACCACACCTGAACAGTTTTACCATCATCCCCCACGGATATCACCGCCCCATCAGCCCCAACCGGGGACACCGGCACGGGTAACGTATTCTTTTTGCCCGTTTCGTGGAGAATCTGAGGCTGCTGATCTTTGCCTGCCAGTTGCTTGAGGGTACAGGCAGCCCGTTGCAGGTTGAAGTTTAGCGTGGTTGCCGGTGTTGCCCACCACAAACTTTGGGTAAGGGCGTAAGTAAATAAGCCGGCGCTAAACCCATTCCACTGCATTTCAGCCGCTTGCCGATCAGGTGCGGCTGCTGTCAGAATCACTCCAGGCAACCCAGAGGAGCGTTTTTGAGTAATTCCTTCCCGCAACTGTTGCTGAAAATTCAGTTCCTCAGAGTCGGTTGCATCTGCCATCGGGGTTGGGCGAGAGCGAATTCGCAGATTTCCCTGTAAGCCGGTGCCGGGATAGGTGTAGCTGGTATCGAGCACTGCCAAGACACTTTCTGTCTGTAGTGAGCGTATGAGCAGCAGTAGTGTTTCTTCTAATAAATCATTAACGAGGGTGGTATCGGAGCCAAGGATACCATCCACCGGCACGAGAGAATTTTGGAGTTTCGCGGTTGAATCTTGAGCCGATTCAGACTCACCGCCGGCATGAATGCGACGCCCGTAACCGCTGAAGTGGAAAACCACCACATCATCCGCACCGGCTTGTTCCTTCAGATGGCTGACGAAGGCATTTTCAATATTATTGCGGGTTGCGAGGCTGTCGGTGATTGTCAAAACATCTGCCGGTTGAAAGCCAAAGCGGTGAATGAGCAGTTCTCGTTGCAGATCCACATCCGTCACACAGCCATTGAGAGTGTTGCCACTGCCATACTGGTTAATGCCAACGAGTAGCGCCAACTTCCGCGCGTTTGGCTGTGCTAGGGCTTGATAGTAGCGGTCGCCCATCCGCCCCAGCAATGCTTCACTCATTCCCAACCCTGCCAGCAAGCTGCCGGCTCGTTGCAAAAATTCCCGCCTTTTCAGTCCCATTCGCTCTTCCTTGGCTCTTACTTTTAGTTTAAATTTTCAGGTGGGGCTGTGGTGACATCAATTACACATTTCACGCATTGGGGTGGCGGTTTCGTAAACGTGCGGGAGTGAAGCGAGCAAACTGCTGTGGGGCTTTCCTTTGCAGCTCTCGTCAATCAGCATATCATCATATCCGACACACACTCATAACCCAACAGGAGTTATTTAACTATTTAATTTAAGCCTTCAAAGGTAACAAACTTGCTTTTTATTCTTCACTTTCTCAGTGTTTATCTCCCAATTTGTAATCTCTTATACATAACCATCAAGACATTGCGCGGGCATATTTCTCTTTGTACAGCCTTGATTCCTTGATGAAAGCGTGGTTTGGAGATAAGATAATTGGTGGCATAATTTAGGTTAAGATGTCGGGAGTTGAATTATCTGTGAGCAGCAGAAGTTCATGAATCCAACTTTTACACGTTCAGAGCTTCAAGAAATCGCAAAATATCATAGGTTGCTTTTATGGTCTCTCCCAGGAGCTGTGGTTGCTGACCTTATCCGGTTTTCCTTGGACTATCAATTCATAAATTTACTTATGTATCTGGCAATAGCTGTTTTTCAGCTATTTGCGCTATATAATCTGGCAAGAATCCTCAAGCTTTCGGTTGTGTGGATAGTGTTGCTTAGCATTGGCTTATTCGTACCAACTTTAACTTATGCGATACTACTTCTCTCGCATGAGAGAGCGATGAAAGCGATGAAAGCTGCTGGCGTCAAAGTAGGATTTATGGGGGCTGATCCCAACTCCATCTAAATGCAGCTTTACGGATTCTGATTACAATCATGCAAGAAAACCCAGGGATTGTTCCCAAAGTGCCGGTTAATACAGCGTTGGATCTGACCGACAAAAGGTGAGCTGTGAAATATAAAAGTTATTTGGGAGCATCTCACGTTCCTAAAAAAGGCAACTAAAATTCACAGGGACACAGACTCAAAACACCGTCACAGGTTATCAAAGTCTGCGCCGGCAGACTTGATTTTTGTAGCCGTGCTAGCAGAGCGTTGCGCCAGCAATTTTCCAATCACTTGGTATATTTGTTGTCATCTCATCTCAATTTGGGAAAACTACAAATGAACATCAATATGAGGCTATTTTATGGAACCCGTTCTCAATAAAGGTCAATTGACAACCTGGAAAGACGATAAAGGTTTTGGCTTCATCAAGCCAGAAGATGGCGGTAAAGAAGTTTTCTTACATATCAGTGCGCTGAAGAGAGCAGATCGCCGGCCAAAAGTCGGAGATACGATTTTTTACGAGCGAGTTGCGGAAGCAGACGGGAAGGTACGCGCTACTAAAGCCTCAATTCAAGGTGTTGCAGATCAATCTTTGCAAACCAAGCCGGCATCAAGGAAACAAGGTGTTGCAGATCGACCTTTGCAAACCAAGCCTGCACCAAGGAAACAGGGTTTACTTAAAAGTGTTGTTAGCCTTGGAGCTCTGGCTGTCATTGCGCTTTTTACGACCCTTAGTCCTACTCGTTCTGCCCCTCCAATTAGAACTACCACAACACCTGCTGGTTCTGCCTCTCCAATGAGAGCCGTCATAAACAAAGAATGTGTTATCAAAGGTAATATCTCGATTAGTACCGGCGACAAGCTTTATCACCTTCCGGGTATGGAAGATTACGAAGCAACAAGAATCGATCCAACAAAGGGAGAAAGGTGGTTTTGTACAGAGTCAGAGGCGATCGCAAATGGTTGGCATAAAGCACCGAGGTAGCCGCAGCAGCCCAATACTTTAGCACAGCGGCTGGTGGAAACCTGCTGGTGAGGTTGCCGAGGTTAACTGCCGGCGCTGGCTTTTGCCGTTAAGCATTTATTTGGTAGCAATGGACAAACAAACACGACTAAACCAATTTGTGCGTGATTTGTGTGCATTTATCGAGCGTTACTACTCGGTAGGGGTGCAGTCGGTAAAAGTAGTCGAGATGGAAGGTTGGGTTAAAGGAATTATAGAGGAGCCAACGGGTGATGCTTTGGAGATACAGTCAGATCGCGAGGAGATAACCATCGTTTACGGCGAGAGCCATTGGCACATCGACTACAATGAGCAGTATCAAGATATATATCAGGCTGCAATACAGAGTGTATTTGAAGTGTTGGACGGTAAGTTCCTCACTTTCTCAGCTTGGGCTGGTGAACGCGCCCTAGGTGGAGGATCGCTAAGTAGTGAGACAGAAGATGCCGTGGCAGAGGCGCTGAATCGCTTTAAACGTTACGAAGGGTTCACTGAGCTTGTGATTAAGGTTTGGGGTTGCGAAAGAATATACGAGCGTGCGAAACCGGAGGATGCTTAATACATTACTGCACGGGAATGGATTGAGGCTGCCGTTAAGTTACGTTATGGGTGGGATATATTAGGATTTAGTCTTTGTCAAATTATTTATATCAGTTGAAAGTAATGTCAAAGTTTATTGTCCAAGTTCGCACACGAGATAACTTGCTCGAACTGCTTGCTAAAGAGGAATCTCAGGCATGGAAAATTGCTGAAGATAAAATTCAACGAATTACCCACATTCAAATTGTCAATTTTGAGGGCACACAAATGATAGAGGGAATTTTTGATCGAAGTGCAAGTTGGAGAACAGATGATAACCGACTTGTTTTGAAGTATCAGCAGGGACGGATTGTGAATTGCCAAGTGAAGTTTGATGGGCAAAATCCTGTCCGCTATCTTGAGGAGTAATTACAATAACTGTTTGACGCTGATAAATTAAAACTAATCCCTATTCTTGCAGAAGCGTTAGATGCCGGTGATGAAACTTCGTATTTAAAACGCTTAAATTAATTATATCAAGCATAAATTGTCAATTCAATTACAGCAAATTCGAAGTCTATGAGGTACAGTAGCAGCAATGTGTAAACCAATTTTTGAGATGTTCGAGATTCATTAATTGAAGTGCTAGTTTAATTAAACCATCAACTCCAGA
>NZ_JACJOU010000026.1 GCF_014695725.1 Microcoleus sp. FACHB-672
ATAACAACAGGCCCGACCAGCCGATGAATACGAAGCGATCACGCTTGAGCCAGTCATCGAGGACGTCAAACCATCCTCTCTCTGCTGGGGCGCGTCCGACTGCTATGGTCATTACGCGAATCTCCAATGGGGATATAAGTACAGCGGTTGTCCGTTTGCTCGCTTGACTTGGACACGTGTCTGGTTCTATCAGAAAACCAGTCGCAACCAAAGTGAACTTTACGTTTCTTTACCGTGCTTCTCATTATAAAAGTAAGTTTCCTAATTTTGCACCCCTGACTTGAGATTATTTGCGTCAAAGTTCAGCATCTGCCTTAGGGAGGTTTTATATCTAAAGTCGAAATTAAAATTAAGTTACTGCGGATGAGGGATGGGTGCCGACGCAGCGGAAAGACGATAAAACTGAGATACTAAGAATTGGTACTCCACTTAACTTTTGATGCCTCATGTTCATCATTGACTTGTCTTTAAAGCTCACCCCCATGCCGATCTCGGTGCAACGTAAGTCAGCTGAGGACGCCGAGGCTGTGTACCAGCAAGTTCTCGAAGCGATGCGAACCGGCAACCCTCAAATATTAGAACTGACCTGCGAACAGGTGCCTGAGAAAAAAATCAGCCTACTCAGCAGTGAAATTTGTTCGGTTCAGATGTATCAGAAATCCAGTACAGCCGCCGCTTCAGGCAGAGCACCCGGTTTTGCAGGTATCTTGGGCGAATGAGCGCAGGTGCTGAGGGGGCTGCCGGCAACATGGCCATTACAGTACGGCATCTGTGCTTTAAATGGCCAAAAGGAGAGGAGGTTCTCAAAACCTGTTCCCTGGATGTACCCAAAGGCGAATTTTGGATGCTTTTAGGCACCAACGGCAGTGGGAAATCAACGTTGTTGAGATTGCTTGCCGGCCTGTTGCTTCCTCAAACTGGCAAAATTGGCATCGCAGGGCCGGTCGGTTTTGTCTTCCAAAACCCAGATCATCAGCTAGTGATGCCCAGTGTAGGCGCAGATGTGGCTTTTGGGCTGGTGGAGGAAAAGCTATCCCTGGAACAGATCCAAAGGCGGGTGGCAGAGGCGTTGACTGCAGTGAATTTACAGATGCTGCAACGACGCCCTATTTACGCCCTGAGTGGTGGCCAAAAACAGCGAGTGGCAATTGCCGGCGCAATCGCACGGCATTGCGAAGTCTTATTATTAGATGAACCCACCGCTTTACTCGATCCGGACAGCCAGCTAGACCTAGTGGCCCAAGTGCGGGCTTTAGTGAAAAGCCGGGGATTAACCGCCCTTTGGGTCACACACCGGCTTGATGAGCTGAACTATTGTGATGGAGCCTTCCTGCTAGAAAATGGCCAAGTCGTTGATCGTGGCGATCCGGGCCGGCTAAAGCAGCGCCTGATGCAAACTCAGATAGAAGAGGCTTAGGAGTTGATTCAGAATTCCTCAGCTATCGCCAGTGAAACCCTCGCACGATCTGCCGGCAGATCGTGCGACAATAAAGCGATACCTATATAATTTCGGTGAATCTGGGAAATAACCTCAGAGATAGCACCTTTTCCCGTTGAGGGAATAGATAACGACTTCGCACTTTTGCCCATATTCCTATTCTTTCGTTTGCAGACTTACCTTGCTGGCCCAACTGAAACGAATTAGAGAAATCATTGATCGTTGGTGGTCGGAATTCACACTGCGAACCCGACTGATGGCTGCCGCAACCTTAGTGTTTTCCTTAGTGATGAGCGGCCTAACCTTCTGGGCTGTCAATACCATTCAGCACGATGCCCGTCTGAATGACACCCGCTTTGGGAGCGATTTAGGTCTGCTTCTGGCTGCGAATGTTGCCCCACTGATCGCAGAAAACAATCGCACCGAAGTTGCCAAATTTTCTCACCGATTTTACAGCAGCACCTCTAGTGTGCGCTATATGCTTTACGCCGACGACGAAGGCAATATCTTCCTCGGAATTCCCTTTTCCGAAACAGAAGTGCAAAACTCCTTAACGATTCGCCGGCGAATTCAATTGCCAGAAAACTACGCAACCAATTCAGAACGCCCCCTCGTGCGGCAGCACCGGACGCCGGACGGAGAGGTGACAGATATCTTTGTTCCTCTCACCCATGAGGGCAATTATCTCGGAGTTTTGGCGATTGGGATTAACCCTAATCCCACTTTAGCCAGGTACTCGAATCTGACGCGAGATTTCACAATAGCGGTATTTGTGTCGATCTGGGTGATGGTAATTTTAGGGGCAGTGTTTAACGCACTCACGATCACTAAACCGATTAAAGAACTGCTCAAAGGAGTGACAAACATTACCGCCGGCAACTTCAAGCAGCGAATTGATTTGCCTTTAGGGGGAGAACTTGGCGAACTGATTGTCAGCTTTAATGAAATGGCAGAGCGGCTGGAGCGTTATGAAGAGCAAAATATTGAAGAGCTGACCGCTGAAAAGGCCAAATTAGAAACCTTGGTTTCCACCATTGCAGATGGAGCGGTGCTGCTTGACACGAACTTACAAGTCATTTTAGTGAATCCCACAGCACGGCGGATTTTTGGCTGGGAAGGTCAAAATTTAGCCGGCGAAAATATTCTGCATCACTTGCCCATGTCGGTGCAAGTAGAACTGACACGACCCCTGTATAAAATTGTCAGAGGCGAACGTGAGGGGGCGGAGTTTCGCATTACCCTTTCTGAACCGACAGAACGCACCGTCCGCATTTTGCTGACAACGGTTCTCGATCAGTACCGCGAAAGCATTAAAGGTATTGCGATGACCGTGCAAGATATTACTCGGGAGGTAGAACTGAATGAGGCAAAGAGCCAGTTTATCAGCAATGTCTCCCACGAACTGAGAACTCCCCTGTTTAACATCAAATCTTTTATCGAAACCCTGCATGAGTTTGGGGAGGATTTAAGTGAGGAACAGCGCCGGGAGTTTTTGGAAACGGCAAATAACGAAACCGATCGGCTCACCCGCCTGGTTAACGATGTTTTGGATCTCTCACGGCTGGAATCTTGCCGGATCTATCACTTAGAAGCGGTTGATATCGCCCAGCCGGTGGAACAGACCCTGCGTACCTACCAGCTAAATGCACGGGATAAAGGAATTGAACTGATCCAAGAGATTCAGCCTGATTTGCCTCAAGTGTTGGGTCATTACGATTTGCTGCTGCAAGTCTTTGCTAATTTGGTCGGCAATGCTTTGAAATTCACTGAAACCGGCGGGCGGGTGGCTATTCGCGCTTATGTGCTAGATGGGCCATCGCCCAATGCTCATTTCTTGCCGGCAGCCGATGAAGAACATAAGACAAACGACAAAGCGCAAATCGTGCGAATTGAAATTTCGGATACCGGCATCGGCATTGATCCAGAAGATCAAGAAGCAATTTTTGATCGCTTCTTCCGGGTAGAAAATCGGGTTCACACCTTAGAAGGCACGGGTTTGGGTTTATCCATTGTCAGAAATATTATTGACAAACACCACACAACTGTAAACTTGGTGAGTGAAGTGGGCGTAGGAACAACTTTCTGGTTTGATCTCAACGTGTTTCAAGAAGCCGCCGCGCCGGTGGAAAAAGTGCGAGTCGAGCCGGCATCTGAAGTAGACGCGAATTCTGCCATTGCCAGGGTGCTTTAACAATTCGCTGAAATTAACGACGAGCCAGCGCTAGCGCTAAACTGACGATCCCTAACGCCAGTAACAGCAGCCAAGCTGAATTGCGCTGTAGCCATGCTGTTACCGACCCCTGTTGGCTGCCGGCATAACGATTGACAGGCATTTCTAAGGGCATAGAACGGTCATGGTAGAGGGTGCAAGTCTTGGCGTAGGGGCGTTGCGGGAATGTGCAGGTGTCGTCGTCGTGATAAATGCAACTGTCACAGAGAAATTCATCTTTGCCGGCCCGATACAAGGGGATACCAGGGTGGCCATAAGCTTTCAGAGGAGTGCGGCAGTTGGGACAGGCAACAGCTTGGGCTTCAACGGATTGATGGCAGCGGGGACATAGCATTGATAATACAAAGGAAATCTCGCTTCCTTGATATTTTGACAGAATAGAAATATGGCTGGCAGGGTTGAGATTTTACCCGAAGGCTTGATGGCCGCATTTTAGCTGCCCTTTTTGATTAAGCGATAGGAAGACAGCATGAATAGCAACGATCTGCTCAAGCAACTGCTCATGATTGGTATCGGTACGACCTCCTTAGTGACAGAAAAAATCCGGGAAGTAAGTGAGGAGTGGGTAAAAGACGGCAAACTCAATTCCGATCAAGCCAAGAAGTTTGCTGACGATCTGATGCAGCAGCTCAAATCAGACCCCGGAAATTGGGAGGTGCAGATGCAGCGACAGTTGCGGAATGCGCTGCAAGATTTAGGGGTTCCTCGTCAATCAGAAATGGATGAGCTGCGGGGACGCCTTGACCGGCTAGAACGTCAGGTGCGTGATCTGGAAAACAAGCTCTGGCGTTAAGTTGTTTAAGCTTGATCGGGCTTCTCCATCTGAAGCCCAATCCATGATTATGGCCTCACAGGAAACCGCCTCTATTGCAAATAAACACAGATCGAGCATTGCTGTTCATCTGTGTTTATTCGTGAACGCATCTAAAAATGTCCGTTGGGCCGAAGTTTAATGTAAATCTTCTTCCCAAACAGCAATATAGATGCGGTCGCTCTCATTTCGCTGAATTACGCCTTCCAAGCCGCCGCTGGCAAAGGAATATTGACTCCACTGACGCTGCTGCACGCGTTGCAGTGCTTGTTGAACATCCTCACTCGCCCTGCCGCCGGTCATCCCATTTAACGTTGCCAGCATTTGCTCTGGTGGGATTGACTGGGCAAAGGAAACTTCTGTTTGGCGCAACCGGCGAGAATCCCGGTCAACAATAAAGCCTAAACCAATCTGATTTGGCTCCAACTCATAGAGAACCGATTCAGTATTGGGCCAATAGCCAGTGGCGACTCTAGTGGGTGTGCCGAAAGTTTGCGTCACTGCCCGTTCTGGTGTCCCTGGCGAAAATCCGGGCACACGAACATCACCGGCAGCAATATTCGTAGGATTTTCTGCTCTAGGTGGAGTGGCTGCGGGGGGACGAGACGGTGCCGGTGCAGGTATTTGTTCGACCGGCGTCGGGGAAGCGGAGGGGGCGGCTGTCGGAAATTCAGAGGGTTCAGGGTCTGGCTGTTCGGCTGCCGGCGGCACCGATGGAGAGTCTGCGGGTGTTGGTGTTACAGATGCCGGTGGCACCGATTGAGTGGGAGAGGGAACTGAACGAGTAGGGACAGGTGTCGGTGAACGAGTGGCAACAGGTGCCGGCGGATTGGGAACCGATGCCGGTCGGGACTGTTGGGCAACCGGATCGTTCGGTGCCGGGGATCGCAGCGCATTACGGATCAGTGCAATCGCAACGGCAACAGATGTTCCAAGTAAACCGCCAATAATCAGCGCTTTTAACCACGCATTATTAGAAGCAGCGGGGCGTGGGGCAGGAGGACGAACAACGCCTCCGGGCGACACTGCTACCGTCTCGCTTGATGACAATGCTGATTCAGGGGCAGCTTGCAGCGCCGCTTGCATTTCTTGGGCCGTGGTGTAGCGCTGGGAGGAATGAGAGTGAATTGCCTTATCCAGCACAGTAGCCAAAGCAGGACTAATATTGGGAGCATTATGACGCCAAATAATCTCACCCGTTTGCGGATCGCTTTGCAACTGTTGGGGAGTTTTGCCGGTGAGCAGATAAATCCCTGTCAGCCCCAGACTATATAGATCGCTGGAATAAGTCGGTCTGCCGGCAGCTTGCTCAGAAGGCATAAAACCAGGCGTTCCCACAACCACTGACTGAGTGGGATTACCTTGAGTATTGAGGGCAGTGGCCATAGATTCCTTCACCGCGCCGAAATCAATCAACACCGGCAAGCCATCCCGCTGCCGCATGATGATGTTATCCGGCTTAATATCCCGATGCACCATCCGGTTGCGATGCACATAATCCAAAACCGGCAAAATCTTTACAAGGATTTCCCTAACAGCATTTTCGTTGACGCGGCCTTCTGCGGCCACCTTTTGCGTCAGGGTTTGACCCTCGATGAATTCCTGCACTAAGAAAAATTTGCCCGCTTCCTCAAAGTAGGCATACAACCGGGGAATTTGGTTGTTGCCCTCGCCCAGAGTTTCCAGAATGGCCGCTTCTCGCTTAAATCGCTCTTGCACCAGCTGGTACATCTGGGGATCGTTAATGATCGGTTTGAGCTGCTTAATCACACACCGGCGTGCGGAAGGCGTGTGAGTGTCTTCGGCCAAAAAGGTTTCGCCAAAGCCGCCGGTGGCCAGCGACCGAAGAATGCGATAGCGATTGCCTATCAGGGTCGAACTCATAGAAATTTGGGTAGCCTATGCCTCAATTGTAGAGACATTTAGCTTACACCCATTGCAACCTTAAAAAATTGAATTCCAGAAATGAGACTATTTAAATAAGCGGCCTCATCCATAAAACCTTTTTCTCATAAGTTCTTGCAATAGCAAAACAAGTCAGGCAGCGAGCAATTGTTAAGATTAAAAAAGATATGCCAAAACGGCAACAAATTTAATTGTTTTTACGCTAATCTCTTGAGTCAAGAGTTTAATTAAACCTAAAATACATCGGCGAATTAATTCGCTGGCTTTCTGTTTTGTAACCTGCTAAAAATTCTGAATGGCATTAGCGCCGACGCGGCATAAGCTGGAATCGGCGAGAGCGCTTTGCTATCAATTTCTCATTGCGTAATTGCAATGCGTGGAGAATTAGCGGGTAGGAATTTTGTCATAAATTACATTCGAGAGGGATGACTTATGAACCCGTTAACATTGTCTAAACTGGCGGTCA
Organism: Microcoleus sp. FACHB-672; assembly: GCF_014695725.1. Taxonomy (NCBI): domain Bacteria; kingdom Bacillati; phylum Cyanobacteriota; class Cyanophyceae; order Oscillatoriales; family Microcoleaceae; genus Microcoleus; species Microcoleus sp. FACHB-672. Next base: position 6,851 of record NZ_JACJOU010000026.1, read on the forward strand.
AACATACTCAAAATGCAGTGGCAGAATCGGTTTACCGAAATACTGGCTACGACACTACCAAGCCAGTCACTTTTTACGGAATTATTAATGAGCATTGCAATGTGAAATGCCGGCAGTGTGAATATTGGCGGCTCAAGAATTACAAAAACGAAATGAGCATCGAAGAATGGAAAAATGCCCTATTGAGCATCAAAGCCTTTGTGGGTGAGTTTTCTATAAACTTTAGTGGTGGCGAACCTTTTATTAAAAAAGGATTTATAGATTTGCTTGCCTTTTGCGGCGAGAATGGCATCCACAGCGGCGTGACAACGAACGGCTCGTGCATGACGAAGGAAAATGCAGAGAAAACTGTAGCAGCGCGGCCTTTTAATGTCAATTTTTCAGTCGATGGCCCTAATGCAGAACTTCATGATTACCTTCGCGGTTATCCAGGACTATTTGCCAAGCTTTCTAACGGTATTAAATATCTGCGCGAAGAGTGTGACAAACAGGGCGTGAAGTTTCCGATTACTGTCAAACCGACGATTAATAAATTAAATTTCCGTTTGTTGCCTGATATCGTTGAGTGGGCAGAAAAAATGGGAGTTACAACTGTAAACTTCCAGCCGGTTAATCGGTGGACACAAGAAACTTATGAAGAACTGTGGGTTGAACAAGAAGATCAAGAAGAATTCGCCAAAGTTATTGAGCGCCTGATTGAAATGAAGAAAAACGGCGCACCCATTATGAATAGTGATGAAATCTTGCGCCTCATGCTACCCCATTTCCGTGAAGAAAAAGCGCCGGCGGAAAATATGCCTTGTCGGGTGGGACTTCGCAATTACTGGATTGAAACTGATGGAAATGTGAAATTGTGTAATGACTATCCCGTAATTGGCAATGTCAAAAACGAAAGTGCCAAAGAAATATGGTATGGCGAAAAAGCGCAGAACATTCGCCAGCAAACTTTGGCTTGTGGGAAACTTTGCCTGATTACCTGCGTCTCACAAAAAACTCTTATGGACAAAGTTAAGATGGGGCTGAAACTTCTGCATAACTGAGAAAAAAGCAGATTTTTGGAAAGTTGGCCGGTTCAAGACTCTTCACTTCTTGCAAAAACTATAAAAAATCACAGAAAAGAAGCACATCAAATGTTGATGTTTATCTGTGGTGAATAAAAATAATTTTTGCAAGAAGAGCAAGCAAAACTCAGGATTCGTTGATCAATCCAACCTGCGAGGTTTAAAAAGTTAAGCAAGAGAAAGAAAAATTGATAAATTGCTGCTACTTTAAATCGAGCAAACCGCTGTCTTTGAGTTTGGGGTTAAAGCGAACTTCTGTTTGCAAGCCACGGGTTGCAAGGGAAGCTAGAATGCCGGCTTCAACCCGTCTAGCGGCTTTTTTCAACACTTTTGACTGCTCCATTTCCTGACCGGCAGCCTTTTCGTAACTCGCCTGTTCTTCAGAAGTCATCAGGCTTTTCACATCAATCGGCTGAGTCCATTTCACTTCATCAGCTCCATTGCCTGCCGGTGTGCCCCCATTTTCAGCTATCCAAGATTCACGGATATTTTCTAAAATGGTGCGGCTAGGCCGGTCAATGGTTTGAACTTTCAGCCAGTAACAATTCTGGGGTTGGCGGACAAAGTGTTGTTTGAGGCTGAGATAAACATCACGCGAATAACCAACAAATTGCAGCACTTTTTCTGAATCAAAAATTGCGTAAACCCCAACTTTACCCTGCAAATTTTCGGGTAGTAGTCCAGCGCTATCAACGTAGGAAATGTATTCTAAACTCTGTAGAGAGGGAATGTCTGTTTCAGTGGTCATATTAATTGCTGAGTGCTGAGTTTGGAGTTTTCAGTTGGAGTAAAGTTGAAAAAGGCTTTTTTTCAAGAAGGGCCGGCATTAGGGGAATTGGATAAAGTTTTTCTATTTAATTTTGCGGTAAATCGCACAAAGCCGACTGGGTTTAAATATTTTAGCGGTGAACATAAAGTTAGGCGGAACGTTGATGATGATGTAATCTTCTGATTTGTGGTATGACTCGAATTCTGCCGGCATCCCTTTGGGGGTAGCCAAACTATAGGGAACGGGCTGAAAAAGTAATTCCGTAAATTCTATTTGTTCGCATTGCCCTTGTTGGGCGATTTGGTTGATAAAGGCTTCACCCGTTAATAAGTTAAACAGAGTTTGTTTTGCCGCAGGTTCAAGGGTAAAGCTGCTATCAAAGTTTTGAACGATTTTAAGAGCCATTTTCGGGATACTAACGAATTTGCAAGGGTGGGTTATAAAAGCGCAAAGGCAAAAATTGCCACTTCGATCAGCCTATTGGATTGTGTGCCCCCTGTCAGCTACAGGAGGAGGCGGAAAAGATTAAGAATTTTAAACGTAATAAAAGTGAATGTGGGTTGCCGGCAGTTCGGCAGAAACTCGGATGTTTCGCTTTTCGGTTGCCCCGACAATGCCGGTGAGCGGTAAAATCGAGGACATGATCGATCCAACTCCTCGTACCAAAATTCCTCCCTATACCTGGAATCGTCCCATTGGCCTCGGATGGGACAAGCCTTACACTGTTCGCTACGCCAGCAATCTTGATGATGGCCCTTGGCATGGAATGCCTTTGGGCGGCTTTGGTGCCGGCTGTATAGGCCGGTCTTCCCGTGGGGATTTTAATCTCTGGCATCTCGATGGGGGAGAACATATTTTTAACAATTTACCGGCTTGCCAGTTTAGCGTTTTTGAGGAAGCAGCCGGCAAAAAGCAAGCATTTGCCCTGTGTACCGAACCCCCGGCAGATGGTAGTCTTCCGGCGTGGCAGTGGTATCCCAAGACAAGAGGGGGAGACGGGGAGACGGGAACCGGCACTTACCATGCGCTTTATCCCCAAAGCTGGTTTGTTTATGAAGGGGTCTTTAAGGCAGAACTGACGTGTGAGCAATTTTCGCCAGTTTGGCCTGGTAATTACCAGGAAAGCAGTTATCCCCTGGCTATTTTTGAATGGACTGCCTACAATCCGACGGATGAACCAATCGTCGTCAGCATTATGCTCACTTGGCAGAATATGGTGGGTTGGTTTACCAATGCGATTAAATCGCCCCCGGTACAGGTGCGGGATGATGGCAGTCCAGTTTACGACTATCAGTCACGCTGGGGAGAAAGTGCCGGCAGTTTTAATCGCTGGGTTGAAGATCATTTCCGAGTTGGCTGCTTAATGAGCCGGCTGAGCACGAATGAGCAACCCGTGGAAGGGGAAGGACAGTTGGCGATCGCCACCGTGACTAACCCGGCTGTGGAAGTGTTTTACAATTCTCGCTGGCAATGTGCCGGCACCGGCGAGGACGTGTGGAGATACTTCGCCGATGATGGTTCCCTCTCTGATCAGGATAACGAAACACCGGCAGCCGAGGGAGAGCAAATTGGAGTCGCCCTTGCCGTTCGCTTTACCCTAAGACCTGGTAAAACCCGGAAAATTCCCTTTATCCTTGCATGGGACTTGCCGGTAACTGAATTTGGTTCAGGTGCCTGGTATTACCGGCGCTACACCGACTTTTTTGGCCGGCATGGCAAAAATGCTTGGTCAATGGTTCGCACCGCCCTCAAGCATTCAGACACTTGGAAAGAGAATATTCAAGCTTGGCAAAAACCGATTCTGGAACGCGAAGATTTGCCAGATTGGTTCAAAATGGCGTTGTTTAATGAGCTTTACGCCCTAACAGGCGGCGGGACGCTCTGGAGTGGCGCAGATGAACGCGACCCCAAAGGTCAGTTTGCGGTGCTTGAATGTATCGATTATCGCTGGTATGAAAGCTTGGATGTGCGGCTATACGGCTCGTTTGCGTTGCTGATGCTATGGCCAGAGTTAGAAAAATCTGTGCTGCAAGCGTTTGCCCGCGCGATTCCTGCCGGCGACGATACCCCGCGCATTATTGGCTATAACCAAGCGGCAGCAGTTCGTAAAATAGCCGGTGCTACCCCCCACGATCTCGGTGCACCGAATGAACATCCGTGGGAGCAAACGAATTATACGAGCTACCAAGACTGTAACCTGTGGAAAGATTTACCCTGCGATTTTGTCTTGCAGGTCTATCGGGATTTTCTACTTACAGGTGGCAGCGATATTGAATTTCTCACCGACTGCTGGCCGGCTGTGGTTGAAACTCTCGCCTATCTTAAGACGTTTGATAAGGACGGCGATGGCATTCCAGAAAATGCCGGTGCGCCGGATCAGACGTTTGATGATTGGCAGTTGCAAGGTGTTAGCGCTTACTGCGGCGGTTTGTGGTTAGCGGCCCTTGAGGCAGCCATTGCAATTGGCAAAGTTCTGATGAATCAACCTTTATCGCCAACTCCTCAAGAAACCGTTGCCACTTATCAAAGTTGGCTCGCTCAAGCCAAACCGATCTACCAAGAAAAACTCTGGAATGGCGAGTATTATCGGATCGACAGTGAAAGCGGTTCCCAGGTGGTGATGGCAGACCAATTGTGTGGCCAGTTTTACGCTCAATTGTTGGGACTGCCAGATATTGTGCCCCGTGATTGCGCCCTCACTGCCTTAAGAACGGTTTATGACGCCTGCTTTCTCAAGTTCCACGATGGCAAAATTGGGGCAGCAAATGGGGTGCTGCCTGATGGATCGCCGGTGAACCCCAAAGCCACTCATCCATTGGAAGTGTGGACCGGCATTAACTTTGGCATTGCAGCGTTTCTGGTGCAAATGGGAATGAAAGAGGAGGCATTTGCCCTCAGCGAAGCCGTGGTGCGGCAAATTTATGACAACGGGTTGCAATTTCGCACGCCTGAAGCGATCACTGCCGTTGGGACGTTCCGCGCTAGCCATTATCTCCGTGCTATGGCGATTTGGTCTATTTATGGGGTGATGACAAACTTTGGGAGTTCTCACTAAAAAGTTTGCTGTAAACAGTGCAAATTCGGTTAATTCCTTAATTATTTAGTGCAGTGATGAAAGCTGAAAACCTTTAATTAAGGGGGGTTCAGCTTTTAATTTTTTATGCAAATTTAGAATTGATGAGCCGGCTTCAGTAATCTTTTTTCTTTAACAGGCGTTTCTAAAATCTGCCTCAGAGAAGCTGTGATCCGTATTAACCCTTATATGAAGATTCTCTTAAAATTTAATTAAATAATGTTTAAGGTTTAATTAAATACTGCTGAGCTTAAAGTGATAATCTCCAGAAACATTTTTCCCCTAACGCTTTAAGCCTGGAATTGCGTTTTAAAAGCTATGGTTGATCGCTGCTTCGATCAAGCGATTCGCTTAGTTTAAAGATATTATGTGTAAAATCGAGAGAAATTAAAGTTTCAGTAAAATTCTCAAGCTATCTCAAGTTCGTGCTTGAGACGCCCTAAGCTTGAAGCAAGATCAATCAATCTGCTCAATCAGGATTGCGCTTGCGTGTCCTAGATTTGGTAATTAAAGCTTAAAAGGCTCTAGGTGAGGCACACTTGAGATAAATTACACTAGCCGGTGCAACGCTTAATCGCGGTTTGGAAGCCGGCTCAGAGGGTAAATAGAGCTGTCTGGGGTTTGCCGTACTCACCGCAGCACTGATGAAGGCTTTGTATGTCCTTCCAAGCGAGCGAGTCTGTATAAGGGGGTTATTGCTGAGTACGACTTTATACAAGCTTTAAAATCTTAAGGCACAAGCCAAGTCAAGCCACACAAGTTTAAAGAATCAGTAAACTTCACCTTTTACCCTTGCCATTCCTACTAAATATCTGCGTAAATTTAACAGTAGTGGATCTACATAAAACCTTCCTGATATGACGGTGCATTTACCAAAGGCTCTCAGTAGGATTTCAAGTTTACTTCGTTTGGCCGTACTAGAGCGTGATATCGGCAAGGCACTCAGTCAGTTTTCCGAGCAAATGTATCAAGGACAACAGCTTTTTCTGAGCAAGCGGGCATCAATATTGTAAATCTCATAGTCCACCGCCTTGCTGATATCCTAGCGAAATCTCTCAAGCAGCAGCAACCGAGTTGCAATCATTAGATAAAACTCAATTAAACTTACCTATCAGGAGCCACAATCATGTATCAACCATCTTCTTATTCAAATTCTAAAATTAATCGGACAATGAGTGCTGAGCAATTGGAAGAGATTATTGATTCCATCTTAGCCGGCAAGTATTCTTGGGCCTGTGTGTTACTGCTGCGCTTTGCCGGTTATAATCCTCTCCACTACATCCCTTACAGAACTTACAACCGGCTGGTAAAGGACAATTCCTCCGTTAGCAGAAACGGTGACAGCAACGTCGCTTCAATTGATGCCGGTTCTAGAAGCACAGCAACCTGTGCCGCAATATCCTCTTCACGCAAAGCCAAAGTTGACTACCTAGAAGTGGTTAGCTCACAACCCGCTCAAGTTTGCAATACCCATTTAGATGCCGGCTGATTCACTACGAAATTAAAAATATTAAAGCTTGAGGGTTTCAATTGGCTCAACCCATTCTCATGCCCACTTCCCACAGGCGCTTTTCCAAAAAGCGTCTCTATTTTTTTGCAAGTATTTTTTAATAAGCTTTTTTTTGAATATCGCGGTTTTTAATCGTATTAGAGAAAAATATTAGATTCCCACCCCAAAACAAGTAGGGAGCGAAATCTTAACCAGCAGCATCCCATTTCTGCCAATTTGTCGTGCCGACACCTTACCCTCATGGGCGGGAGCATCTTGCTCCCCCGAACAATATTTCGGCAAATCTGGGATGCACCCAGTATATAAACTGCTAGGCATTTAATTTTTCTGCCCGGATTGAGAGAGAGAGGGTGCAGAGGCAAAGGGGAAATTTTGTTCAGGGAAGGATGCCATTTGCTCAACTTCTAGCTTTTTGTGGAAGTTGAGAATTTTGCTGTAGTTTAAGTGACTTTATAGATTTAATAATCATAAAGAATTAATATTGCAACTTATTTAAAAGATTGAAATTAATAGCAAACTATCTTAAACAAATTTCAATAATAATCAGTAGTTTCTCTGAGAGTGGCTGGACAAAACATTCTTGATTTTACCTGTTTAAGCCGGCAGAACATCTCAGGAGCAACAAGTGCATTCAGTAAATATACGAGAACAAGTCATAATTTTGCAAGCGAGAGACTGTCCCCGGCATCATCCGATTCTGCTTATCCAAACCTTTATGGCTCAAGGTCTCCGGCTCACATAGAGCAGTTAGAGCCTAATTAAATTAAAAAGCTTATCATCACGTAAAGATTGACGTTCAATCCTTTATTTACCTGGCAAAATCTTATAAGAGGACGTAGCTTGGTATTAAGACTGAATATGCTGACGCACTTGTGCCGGTGCATCATCAAATAACCACCATCTGCTGAACCTGAAAGCCAAAGAGCAGCGGCTTCTTGCAAAAACGCCTTTTGCTGTGTCAGCTCGTTTTGCTCTGCTATGTCAGTTGAATGCACAGCCATTACCAACAGGATGACCCCGCCAGATGCAGAGGATTATGACAAAGTTGAGAGCCACTCGAACCCGAACCAAGCCATCTCGGGTGGATAAGATGAAAAAATTATGGAAATTCTGTCTATTTCTGCTGCATGGCCTGTTTTTAGCAATTCTCCTGCATGGCCTGTTTTTAGGAATCGCGCCCTTAGCACGCACTCAAACAGTGCCGGCTGCTGGGTTGGCATCCCAGCCGTCGGCTTGGGCGACTTTGGCGCAGAAAGTAGAATCTGGCACATCTAAAGAGAAACAGAAAAGTAGTGCCCTTTCCGATCTGCCGGCAGTTGAATCACTTGTCGCAGATGCAGAAAAATTGGAGGGACTATTCACCCTCTATAACAACCAAGACACGGGTGAAGTCTTCGCCGAAATTAGCCAAGAACAGCTTGATAAAAACTTTCTGTGCACCGTCACCATCGAATCGGGTATTGGGGAACGCGGTATTTATAGCGGGATGCCGGTCGGAGATTACCTGTTTTACTTCCGCCGCGTCAATAAAAATTTGCATTTTGTGATCCGTAACGTCAATTTCCGCACAGATCCCGATGATCCGCAAAGACGTTCCCTAGAGAGATCGTTTAGCGACTCCGTTCTCTACTCTCTGGAAATTAAAGGCTTCGATGCTGATCGCAACACCTTATTGGTGGATATGGGTGAGTTGTTGCTGGGAGACTTTCCGGGTTTAAGTTCTATCTTTCAGTGGGTTTTAGGTACGCCTTACGAACTTGATGCCGAGAAATCTTATTTCGGCAGTGCTAACTCTTTCCCGATGAACGTCGAGATCGAGTCGGTTTACAGTTTTTCCGTTACTGAGGGAGAAGAAAATGCCTATTTACCCAGCTTGCCAGATAGCCGTGCGTTTACCCTGCGCCTGCATTACAGCTTATCTCAGCTTAATGATACTAACGGCTACCGTCCGCGCTTAGCCGATGATCGAGTTGGCTATTTTATGACTGTTTACAAGGATTTTTCTAACGACTACAACAAAGATCCTTTTGTGCGTTATATCAACCGCTGGCATTTGGAAAAGCAGAATCCCAGCGCTTTAATTTCTCCGCCAAAAGAACCTATTGTGTTTTGGATAGATAACGCGGTGCCGGTGGAATATCGCGACTCTATTCGGGAGGGGGTGCTGCTGTGGAATAAAGCGTTTGAGAAAGCGGGATACCAAAATGCGATAGACGTGCGGCAGATGCCGGATGAGGCTGAGTGGGACCCGGCTGATGTGCGTTACAACACAATCCGCTGGATTAATTCTCTGGATGGTGCGTTTGCCATGGGTCCTTCGCGGGTTAACCCGCTTACCGGCCAAATATTGGACGCAGATATTATCGTAGATGCAAATTTCGTGCGAGCCATCAAGCGAGAGTATGGCACGCTTGTTGAACAAAACCCATCAAGCAGTTCTTCTTTGTTTTCTGGGGTTGCCGGCAACTCTGAGTTGTGTGCGTTTAATACAATTGCCCGCTATCTTCCTAACAAAGAAGGTAAAACCGGCACACCCAATCAAGCGCAAGAGATGGCTGTATTAGGCCGGCTCATGCAAAGTCACGATCTCTGCTATGGGATGCAATCTGCCGATCAGTTTTCCGTCGGGGCAATGTCGCTGTCGTTAATGAATAACCTCAGTCCTGACAGTTCGCAGATGAAAGAGTATGTGCATCAATTTGTGCGTTCGCTCATCGCCCATGAAGTCGGACATACCTTGGGGTTGAGACACAATTTCCACGCCAGTACGATGTTGATGCCTCAAGATTTGAATAACACCACTATTACCCAAAGCAAGGGGTTAGCGTCGTCTGTGATGGACTACTTGCCGGTCAATTTGGCACCCATTGGCGTAGAGCAAGGAGATTACTATCCAGCGGTGGTTGGCCCTTATGATGAGTGGGCGATCCAGTATGGCTACCAAACCGGCCCAGGGACAGCCCCACAAGATGAGGTGCGGTTCCTCGAAAAAATTGCCCAGCGTGCGCCTAACTCGGACTTGGCTTACGCCACGGACGAGGACATCTGGTTTGACGATATTAATCCCTTTGCTCACCCATTCGATCTCAGTGGAGACGTGCTGCTTTACTCGCAGCAGCAAATGGATAATGCCCGCTATATGTGGCAGCGTCTGGAAAAACGTTATTTGCCCAAGGGCGAGAGTTACAATGAGCTGCGCGTGTTGTTTAACACGGTGTTTGACTACTATTTCCAGCAGGCTTATTTTGTCTCGCAATATGTAGGGGGGCAGTCGTTCACCCGCAACCATGCCGGAGATCCCAACGGACGTGCTCCATTTATGCCGGTGCCGGCAGCCAAGCAGCGTCAGGCGCTAGCCACGTTGCAAACGTATGTCTTTAATGACAATGCGTTTAATTTTTCTCCAGAACTGCTCAATAATTTAGCACCGTCGCGCTGGGTTCATTGGGGTAACTACGCCCCGGTTTTCCGCTTAGATTATCCGATTTACGAGGAAATTTCTTTTCTACAGCGGGTGGTACTGCGAGTGCTAATGCATCCCCAACGTTTAGCACGTCTGCGGGATGCTGAAATTAAGGCGCAACCGGGAGTCTCGTTAACACTGCCGGAACTGTTTGACACGTTGCAGCAAGGTGTGTGGACAGAGGTAATGGTAGAGGGGATGCCGGTGGAGATTTCCAGCCTTCGCCGGTCTCTGCAGCGGGAATACTTGGATATTCTGACGCAGATGGTACTCCGCCAGTCGGAAACCCCTCAAGATGCCCGAACCCTGGCGTGGTATAAATTGCGGCAGTTGCGTGAATCGCTGGATACCACCCTTGCCAAGGGCGCGAAATTTGACACTTACACGCAAGCGCACTTAGAAGAAACTCGCGATCGCATTACCAAAACATTGGATGCTCAGCTACAGAGTAGTTAAATAGAGCAGGGGGCATTGGGAGTTGGGAATTTTCTATGTTTTCCCCTCTTCCCTAGCCCCTCGTTTCTAGTCCCTTAGAAGTTAAAACCTACCCCGAACTGACCCTCTATATCAACGTCATCCAGAAATAGGAAGTTCACCATTCCGGTTAAAGTTAAGTCTTCGGTAAACAGGTAATCCGCACCGCCAGTGAGCATGAAATCAAATTCAGTGTCTTCCTCACTGTCAATGGAAAGGGCAACGCCTGCGCCACCAAAAAAGCCTAACCTATCTGCCGGTTCTCCGGTATCAAGGGTTGGCTGCTTGAACTCGACGGTAGCCGGCACGCGAAGGTCTAAGATGCCATTGCTAAATGCAACTGAGGGACGCGCAGATACGCTAAACGCTTGCTCTCGAAATGGCAAGTCAAACAGTCTGATTTTGCTGAGAACGACTAAGTCCAGGATGTCTTCGTTGTCGCCAATGTTACCGCCAATCCCGATGAAGTTGTTTCCGGGAATTCTTGTCCGTGTTTCAATCTGGGCAATGGCATCGGGGGCCTTTTCAGTGAAACCGGCCCGTTGTGTATTCACCGGCGCTGGGTTTAAATCAGCCGCAGCAGTTGAGTACGAACGATCCAACACGGGTTCAGTTGAGATCCGGTGAGTCGGGATTGTGGATGCCGGCACAGTAACGTTGCCGGTGAACGAGTCAGCCTCAGACACAGGCGCTGGGGCGGTGTCTGTTAAGACTGTTAAGCTTTCCTCAACTTCTGCTTTTGGCTCAATTGCGCTCTTTTGAGTTCGCGCTTGCTTGTTCTTTAAGGACTCAGATACTTGCTCCCATCGGCTTGCTGCCGGCTCTTGCAGGGATTCTTCTGCAACCGGCGCTTTAACAGACAGTACCGCCGCGCCACTCCTTTCTGCCGCAGCTGGCAAGCTGCCAAACATGACGCTTAAGGCGGTGAAAGTTACGATGGAAGACACACGCCTATTAATTATTTGTTTCACGGTCACTCCTCTTTTCTGATTGATGGCTCAATTCGATGTTGCGCTGTTTTACATCTAATTGGTATAGCCTTTAGGCTTAATCTATCCCAAGGTAGATTTCTGCCTGTTTGCTAAATCACAATAGCTTACTGCTATTTTGAACCAATAATCTGCCACAACTCAAGTAGTTAGGACACTAAAAAAATAAAGGAGGGAGAGAGAAGGAGAGAGGCAGAGGGGGAGAGGGGGAGAAACAATTATTTAGAGCAATGCAAATTGCTAGCAATCGGTAAAGCGCTAACACATAATTAAGTTTCAGCACTTTACACGGGCTTTAAGTTCTTGCATAAGGACAGAATTTAATATAAAGTTAGGGATTAGCTTTTAATTAGCAAAATAAACGGTTAACAAATGAGGGTGAGCGCAGGCTGAGGATTGATCGCAAGTACGAGTTGCCGGCGCTCAGACTGTCGGGACGAGTGCAAGTTTCGCTGACGCCCCTACCCAGATGAATTTAACTGGGAATCAAGATAATTTTGCAGTAGAAAGCGAGTTCTAGTAGAAACAAAAAAGGTTGAGCTTTTTGCTCAACCCCTAGAAAAAAACTAATTTCTGAAACCGGCAACTTTTCCAGTTATCTGGATGATAGCCAAGAAAAAATTAAATTCTTTAATGCCTCAGTTGCCGGCTTAGACAGGTAAACCGACAGCTAACTCTGTGGTTCGGGAATCGTAATATCAATCCCTGTCACCTTCGTCCCATTCCCTAAACTTGTCAGAGACGGTTGAATCGCCTCGGCATTTCCCACCACCAAAGTCACGAGGTTTTCAGGCTTCAGGTAAGTTTGAGCAACCCGCTGCACATCTGCAATGGTTGTGGCTTCAACAGCCCGCCGGTATTGGAAGATAAAATCTTCTGGGTAGCCATAATACTCGTATCGCATCAGGCGCGATAGAGTCTGCACAGGATCGGCAAAATTGAAAATAAAGGAATTGAGGGTCGATTCCTTGGCATAAGCCAGTTCTGCGGGAGTCACCGGCTCAGTGCGGATGCGCTCAAGTTCGCCCATAATTGCCTTAATGAATGGCACTGTGGCATCAGAGCGAGTTTGACCGGCAGCGACAAACACGCCGGGGTAATCATAACGGGGACTCCAAAAGCCATAAACCGTATAAGCCAAACCTTGACGGGAACGAATTTGGTTAAACAGCCGGCCACCAAAGCCATTGAGAACATCGTTGAGCACACTTAAGGCGGCATAGTCGGGACTGTTGAGCTGCCCCCCTAAGTGGCCCATCTGCACATAACTCTGAGTCAGTTGGGGTTGATCCACCAAAAAGACGCCACCTTTATTTGCCTGAGACACCGGCGGCAGCGCCGGCACTTGCAGTTGTGGATTAGCCGGCCAATTGCCAAACTGTTTTTCGACCAGCGCTTGCATTTGCTTGGTGTCAAAATCACCGACAATACCCAAAATCATATTGTTGGGATGGAAATATTGGCGGTGAAACTGAACGAGATCGTCGCGGGTAATTTTATTGATGGTGGCATACTCGCTGGTGCGAGCGTAAGGGCTGGTTTGCCCGTAAATTAGTTTTTGGAATTCACGACCGGCAATTTCATCGGGATCGTCGTTGCGCCTTGCAATTCCGCCCTGGCGTTGTTTTTTCGCCAAATCCAACTTGTCGGGGGCGAACACCGGCTGGCGGATCACCTCCGCGAATAGCCCAAACACTTCATTCAAATCTTCACTTAAGGCGCTAAAGCTGGCACTGGCTGTACTGCTATCTACTCCAGTTTCCACAGAAGCCGCCCGTTGCTCTAACAGCCGGTTTAGCTCATCGGGTGTATGCTGTGTCGTGCCGCCGATCCGCATTACTTGGCCCATCACTTCCGCCAGACCAACTTTTTCTGCCGGCTCAAAGCGATCGCCGGTGCGAAATAGCGCTGTACCGCTGACTAGAGGTAGTTCGCGATCCTCCATTAAGAATACAGTCATGCCATTGTTCAGCTCGTAGCGCGTATAATCTGGCACCTGAATTTCTGGCAGTGGCGGAAACTGCAATTCTGTGTAATGTTTGGCTGCCTGCGCCGTTGCCGGCAAGCGAAACACCATCACGAACAGCATCGCCACCACAAGCAGCCACGCCCATCTACTAGCCTTTTTGCGCTTCATCAACCCAAAGCCTTGCATACTTAATATTTCTCCTGTTTCCTGATTATTTGGGGAATGGGGCATTGGGAATGGGGAATGGGGCATGGGGCATTGATTGTTAATTCTCCCACTCTCCTACTCTCCCCCTCTCCCACTCTCCACTCACCCACTCAGCACTCAGCACTTAAAATCCTATTTCGGCAGCAAACGCCCAACGGTGCGGTTTTCAGGCCGGAAGGTGGTTTGGGCGACTCGCTGAATATCTGCCGGCGTGATGGCGGCAATGGCTTCCAGTTCTTTGAATAGGTTGCGCCACGAGCCGGTTTTAGCCTCATATTCCAACAGCAATTCAGCCATGCCTTCGTTGGAATCGAGTGATCGCAACACGCTAGCACGGGCTTGAGTTTTGACGCGATCCAGGTCTTCAGCAGACACCGGCTCGGTTTTCAGTCGCTCGATTTCTTCGCTCAATGCGGCTGCGACTTCGTCTACTGTGTGATTTGGGGCGGTTAGGGCGTAAAACAACATTAAGTTGGGGTACTTCTCACCGGGAAACCCACTGAAACCTTGCGCGTTTAACGCTAACTGCTTTTCTTCGACCAGGGACTTATAAAGTCGAGAGGTGCGCCCATCGCTTAGCAAGGAGCCGATCATTTCATAAATGACATGATCCGGGTGATTCATGGCAGGCCGATGGTAGCCTTCCAAATACCAAGGTTGAGATTGCAGTTGCAAGGTTACTTCCTGGGTTTGGGTTTGGGCAGGTTCCACAAGCTCAACATCGGGAGGTGCCGGCATTGCTTTGTAGCGACCAAAATAAACCTGTGCTAGCCGTTGCACTTCGGCTGAATCGACATCCCCCACAATAGCAATCGTGATATTGCTGGGGACGTAGTAAGTGTTATAAAACTGCTGAACATCCTCGCGCGTCAGGTTTTGGAGGTCTTTCAGGTAGCCGATGACGGGGCGTTTGTAGGGATGTACTTGGTAAGCTTTATCGAGAAATGCTTCGATCATCTGCCCGATGGGCGAGTTGTCGGTACGCAGACGCCGTTCTTCGATAACGACTTGCTTTTCTTTATAAAATTCCCGAAAGACGGGGTCGAGAAATCGCTCCGACTCTAGCGACATCCACAGTTCTAGCTTATTGGACGGGAAACTGTAGAAGTAGCGTGTAGCATCTGTGGAAGTTGTGGCATTGAGTCCGACGCCACCGGCTTGTTCCACAATTTGACCAAGTTCATTTTGCTTGCTAATGCTATTAGCTTGCGCCTCGACTTTCTCAAATTCTGCCTGAAGTTTTGTGACTTCGGCTTCTTTACCGGCTGCTTTTGCGGCTCGAATCTGCTTCGCTAATTGATCGAGCGTATCAAGCAGTGGCTTTTCCGCTTGGTAGTTTTGTGTGCCGATGCGGGTTGTGCCTTTAAAGGCTAAATGCTCTAAAAAGTGTGCAACGCCGGTTTTCCCTTCTGGCTCATTGGCACCGCCGACATCAGCGTAGGTGAGAAAGGAAACCACCGGCGCTTGATGTCTTTCTAGGACAATAAATTTCATCCCGTTATCGAGCGTAAATTCATTCACCCGCTCAATTACGCGATCTAAATAAGGCTGGATCGATTGAGCCTGTGTGCTAGTTTGCGGGGTACGAGCGAAAGCCGGTGCCGGTGGCATCCCCCACCACAGCAGCACCATTGCCACAATTATGGCTATAATGCGCTGCCACCCACTCTTGGGTTGCCGGTTGCGAGACGACTCAAATGGATCGATTGGACTCATAGAATACAAATTCACACGCTGCTATTCTTAGGATAAGGAATTTCAGATGGCCTGGTTTATTTAAAAAATAGCCTTCAAGCTTAACGAACTATGAAAGTTTTGGCTATTCACGAGCTAAGCATAGGAGAATAACGCTACAGATACTCAGTCTCTCTATTAATAGATTTTTATGCGCTTGTTTAACCGGCAACCTCCGTCCGAAGCTCAAACGCGCACCCGCATCTTGCAATCAGCGCAGCGGTTGTTCGCTAATAAAGGTTACGAGGGCACCACAACCCGCGATTTGGCTGCTGACGCGGGGGTGGCTGAAGGCACCTTATTTCGCCATTTTTCTAATAAAAAAGCGATTTTGGTAGAAGTTGCCACTCAGGGATGGGTAGATATTCTTACTGATTTGCTCACGGAATTGAGCGAAATGGGCAGTTATAAAGCCGTAGGACAGGTGATGCGCCGGCGAATGTTGCATCTGCGAGATAATGCGGACATGATGCGGGTGTGTTTTCTGGAGGCTCAGTTTCATCCAGATTTACGGGAGCGCATTCAAGCAGAAGTGATTGGTAAAATGACGGACGTTGCAGAAGCGTTTTTTCAAACTGCAATGGATCGGGGTGTTTACCGGCAGAGTAATCCCCGGATTGTCGCACAAGTTTTTCTGGGAATGTTTGCCGTTGCAGGATTTAGTCAAAGTACGCTCCTAGAGGAAGATGCTTCTCCTCAAGCTTTGTTAGAGATGGCAGAAGTTTTGGCTGATATTTTCCTCAATGGTGTTTTAAATAAGGGTGAATAGCGGCACTAAGGTTAGGGGTTAGGGTGCCGGTTAAATTTTCTCTGGCGGTATTTATAAAAGCCACAAAGTAGAGTCAGGCAAATGCCGCGATGACGTAAGTCTAGACGGCTGAGCTTGCTTCTGTTTAAATAGATCCAAATTTGAATAAAAAACCCAAGCTATTTACGGAGGTATTATGGCTACTTTTAGCGTGACAAATATTAATGATACTGGTGCCGGCTCCCTCAGACAGGCGATTATAGATGCGAATATTACAGCCGGCGCGGATACGATTACGTTTAATATTGCCGGTGCCGGTGTGCAAACGATTCAGCCGGCAACTGCACTGCCAACGATTACAGATGCCGTTGTTATTGATGCAACGACGCAACCGGGATATACCGGCACGCCTTTAATTGAAATTAATGGCACGACTGCAGCGGGATTAGATGATGGTATCTTGCAAATCACTGCCGGCAACAGTACCGTGCGGGGATTGATTATCAATCGTGCCGGATTTAGTAATGCTGCAATTTTAATCAGTAGCAATGGTGGCAATGTTATTGAAAATAATTACCTAGGAACGGATGCTGCCGGCACCCTTTCTGGTGGAGATAGTGGTTCAGGAATTTTCATTCAAGATTCTCCCGATAACATTATTCGAGCTAACTTAATTTCTGGAAATACCAATACCTCTGCTGTGGGAATTCGTATTTTTGGGACAACGGCTACCAATAACCAAATTCAGGGTAATTTAATTGGAACGGATGCTAATGGAACCGCTGATCTAGGGAATGCCGGCAGTGGGATTGTTATCTCTAATGCTTCTAATAATATTATTGGCGGAACGACGGCGGCAACCCGTAACATTATTTCGGGAAACGATTCTGGCATTCAAATAATCGGCGTAACTGCTACGGGAAATCAAATCCTTGGCAATTATATTGGCACGGATATTACGGGCACTATTGCGCTACGAAATGTTTTTAGCGGAATTGGGATCTCCAATGCACCTAATAATATCATTGGCGGAAGTCCGGCGGCTTCTCGGAATCTAATTTCTGGCAATGGTTCAAGTGGAATTTATTTGGGAGATGGCAGCACCGGCACTCAAATTATTGGCAACTATATTGGCACCAATGTTACGGGTGATGCTGCTTTAGGAAATGGAGGATTATCGGGGGTAAGAATTGAAACTGCCGATAATGTGATTCAAAACAACTTGGTTGCCGGTAACACCTCCGATGGAATTCTCATTGGTAATAGCAGCGCCACTAACAACCGCGTTATTGGCAATTTAGTTGGGACAAATGCAAGCGGGACTGCTGCGATTGGTAATGGTGAAGTTGGAGTTTTTATTGTCCAAGGTGCAGCCAATAATATTATTGGTGGGGTAACTGCGGCTGAGCGTAATATTATTTCAGGTAATAATAGTTGGGGCGTTGGATTTCAGACAAATGCCACGAATAATCAACTGCTTGGCAATTTCATTGGCGTTGATATTAATGGCACGGCTGCTTTAGGAAATGGCAGTGATGGAGTCAGCGTATTTTCTGCACCTAATAATATTATTGGCGGAACTGTTGCGGGTTCTCGCAATATTATTTCAGGGAATGGTGCTTCAGGAATTGAGCTACCCTTGGCATCACCTAACACATTAATTGCCGGCAATTATATTGGCACGGATGTCACCGGCACCGTTACGATTGGTAATGAAGACAATGGTATTACTGTAGAGCAGTATGCAATTAATACCACAATTGGAGGAACGACTCCTGAAAGTCGCAATCTTATTTCTGGAAATAAAGGCAATGGGATTTCTTTAGATTCTCGTGATAATCAAGTTTTAGGAAATTATGTTGGCACTCAAGCAGATGGCATTAGTGCGCTAGGGAATGCTAACAGAGGTATTCACATTTCTTCTTTAGCGGGAAATAACCTCATTGGCGGCACAGCAGCCGGCGCAGGAAATGTGATTGCTTTTAATGGCAATGATGGGGTTTTCATTGGAGGGAGTGTCAATAACGGTATTTTAGGGAATACGTTTTTCTCCAATGGACAGTTAGGAATCGATCTGAATAGTCCATCGATTAATGATGCCGGCACCACTGCAAATGATGTGGGGGATGCCGACACCGGCAATAATAACTTACAGAATTTCCCGGTGATTACTTCGGCTGTTTCTAATGGGAATAATATTACCATTACCGGCTCTCTCAACAGCACAGCGAATACCGCATTTCGAGTTGAGTTTTTTGCCAATACAGCCTTAGATACTACTACCTTTGGCGAAGGGGAACGATTTCTTGGCTTTGTTAATGTCACAACCGATGCTGCCGGCAATGCCAGTTTTACTCAAAGTTTTACCACTGCCATTCCTGCCGGCCAGTTTATCACGGCAACTGCAACCGATCCGAATAATAATACCTCGGAATTTTCCGGTGGCGTTGCTGTGATTATTCCCAGCCTGACTATTAATGATGTCACCGTAGCTGAGGGAAATGCCGGCACCACGAATGCCACGTTTACGGTTACCTTAAATAGCGCGATTAATCAAACAGTAATGGTTGATTATGCGACGGCGAATGATACGGCAATTACGGGTGAAGATTATACGGCAACAACCGGAACGTTAACCTTTACGGCTGGAGAAACAACCCAAACAATTACGGTTCCTGTTAATGGCAATACGAGTGATCAATTAGATCGTCGCTTTTTTGTAAATTTATCAAATGCTACCATTGCCACGATTGCAGATAATCAAGGCATTGGTAATATTACCGATGACGATCCGACTCCGGCAATTTCGATTAATAATGTCACGGTGACAGAAGGAGATGCCGGCACAACGAATGCTATTTTTAACGTGGTTTTAAATAGCGCTTCTAGTCAAGTTATTACCCTTAACTATACGACGACGGATGATAGTGCAATTGCCGGCAGCGACTATACCACCACATCGGGAACGTTAACCTTTGCTGCCGGAGAAACAATAAAAACGATTATTGTGCCGATTTTGGGTAATACAGAAGATGAATCAGAAGAAAGCTTTTTTGTCAATCTTTCTAATGCTACCAACGGCATATTCACGACGAATTTAGGGACTGGTACGATTGCTAATGACGATACGCCGATTCCAACACCAACACCGATTCCAACGCCAACACCAACGCCGGTTCCAACACCAACCCCGATTCCAACGCCTACACCAACGCCGGTTCCAACGCCTAGACCAATAATACCAATTCTAGCATCTACACCAATACCTATGGCTACACAACCTATTGATCAAGAGTGCAATTGTCCCATAGTCACTATTCCTAACCCGATTACTCTACCGCTCGGTAATACATCTGAGACGATTTTTACCGCACCGCAAAGTGGCGATGTGGGGAGTGACACACTCCAGGGAAGCGCGAGTAATGATAGCATTGTCGGCGACAGTGGCAATGATTTTGTTTTGGGTGAAGCGGGTAACGATCACTTAATTGGTGGAGACGGAAACGATAGCCTACAAGGCGGTTTGGGAAGTAATGTTCCTGTGGGAAATGAACTTGATCGTGACTCGATTGAAGGGAACGCTGGCAATGATTCTTTGTTTGGTAATGAAGGTCAAGATACCATTTTTGGCGGCAACGGTGAGGATCTGATCTGGGGAGGTAAAGATAACGACTGGTTATGGGGTGAAGACGGTTATGATACCCTCTATGGAAATTTAGGAAACGATTTTATTTTTGGAGGTAAAGGGAATAGTGATTCTGTCGGAGATATTCTTGAACAGGATTTAATCTATGGTCAAGATGGTAACGATTATCTCAATGGCAATGAAGGCAATGATATTGTTGACGGTGGCAATGGTAATGACTGGATTCATGGGGGAAAAGATGACGATTTGATCGTGGGTGATCTTGACAATGATACTCTGTTCGGTGACATGGGAAATGATATCTTGCGTGGCCGAGGTGAGGCATCGGAATTCAATGATCCGGAAGGACGAGATTGGTTATTTGGCGGCAGTGGGGATGATTTTCTCGATGGCTACGAGGGGGATGATAGCCTTTTTGGCGGCGAAGGCAATGATACCCTGCGTGGCGAAGCTAGTAACATACCTGGCGCTCCAAATAGTGATCTGCTGATGGGAGAAGCCGGCAATGATCTCATATTCGGTGACACCGGAAATGATACGTTGTGTGGGGATGAAGGAGATGATACTTTAGTTGGCAAGAATGACAACAATCTGCTCAACTTATCCCCACTCACTGAACAAGATGATCTTTGTGGCGGCGCAGGGAATGATTTATTGGTTGCTAATGAGGGAATTGATACGCTGAATGGCGGAGATGGAAATGATTCTCTCTATGGAGGGAAACATAATGATACTCTCTATGGAAGTACCGGCAATGATTGGTTATCGGGTGATTTAGGGAAGGATTGGATAGCCGGCGGTTCGGGAAATGATAATTTTGTTTTCTCAGCTACAATTGCCGATCTTGAGACGGCTATTGAGTTTGGTCAAGATATGAGTGGCGATATAATAGCTGATTTTATTCAAGGTGAGGATAGAATTGCTTTAGCTGCCGGTTTAACGTTTGCTCAACTCACTCTTTCTGCAAGTGGGAATGATACCTTGGTGAAAGTTGGGGATGTGTCATTAGTAACCATTCAAGGAATCGCCTCAACTGCAATCAGTGCCGGTGATTTTATCTCAATTTAATTTGTATCAAGTGGGGTGCGTGACTTACGAACCCTACTCCTGTAAGCTTTTTAAAAATTCAATATTTTCTCTGACAGTAACAGTATACGGATGCTCTAATCGTAATCGGCTCTCAAAAATCTCTAGGGCTTCTTTGTATAAAGTTTCGGCTTTGGCGTAGCATCGTTGTGACTGGTAAAGGTCGGCCAAGTTGTTGAGACCTATGGCTAAAGATGGATGGTTTTCTGGCAAGCTTTGGCGGTCGATTTCCAAGACTTGCTGGTATAAAGGTTCCGCTTCGCTGTAGCGTCCTTGTTCGCGGTAAAGGATGGCTAAGTTGTTGAGGTGGGAGGCTAATTGTGGATGGTTTTCTGGCAAGCTGCGATGGACGATTTCCAGTGCTTGCTTGTATAAAGGTTCGGCTTCGCTATAGCGTCCTTGTTCGCGATAAAGTTCGGCTAAGTTGTTGAGGTGGGTGGCTAAAGATGGATGGTTTTCTGGCAAGCTGCGGCGAACGATTTTCAGCGCTTGCTTGTATAAAGGTTCCGCTTCGGCGTAGCGTCGTTGTGACTCGTAAAGGATGGCTAAGTTGTTGAGACCTATGGCTAAAGATGGATGGTTTTCTGGCAAGCTTTGGCGGTCGATTTCTAAGACTTGCTGGTATAAAGGTTCGGCTTCGCTGTAGCGTCCTTGTACACGGTAAAGTTCGGCTAAGTTATTGAGGCCGATAGCTACATCTGGATGTTCGGAACCCAAGCGATGTTGTATCACTGTTACACACTGCTTTTTCCAAAATTCTGCCGGCTCATACAATGCCTGACCTTCATAAAACTGGCCTAAACCAATAAACGGCCATCTTAAATCCTCATCCTCTAGATAGTCAAACAGGTGGGAAGCAGCGGCTTCCAGATGGGGAATGGCAGGACTGAAAAAGGCTACCTCATCGCGGGTAATTCGCTCAGGAATTCGTTCTGCCACACCCGCCAATGCGGTTACAAAGGCTTGTTTTAATCGTTGAGAAATTCCCTGACACGACTCAACTTGATCGAATTCTTCTAGCTTAAACAGGCAATATTCCCGAATCAAAGGATGTAGCCGATACATTCCCGCATTTGTGCGTTCCAATAAATGCAAATTCACCAAACTCTCATCTCGCGTTTCTTCTAACTCATCTGCCTCCGCATCTGGCAAACAGTTTTCTACCAACCACCAGGGAATCGCAGCTGGGGCAAACACCCCCAACAAACACGCCAACTGCTTCGCCGCTTCATCCAATTCTTGCCAACTTAAATCAATGGCAGCCTGTACGCCGAGAGAAGCTGTCATATCGGCTTCCGATTTAGGCTTTTGTAGGGCAGGTTGTTGCAAGCGCTTCTCTTCTAAACGCCGCAGCATTTCCGCCAGAGATAAATCCGGCTTGCGCCGCAGATATCGCCCCACCAATTCCAACCCCAAGGGCAAATATCCCAGCCACGCACACAAGTTTTCTGCTTCCCCCAATTGCTGTTGAATGCGTTCATCTCCCACCAGCAAGGTTAATAACGCCATCGCCTGATCTGGGCTAAGTACATCCAGCGTCAAAGTTTGCACCTTTGCCCCCAACTGCGCCCGCGTGGTGAGCAACACTTTAAAGCGGGGTGGCATGACATCAACACAATCTTTTACTGCGTTGTAATTAGAAACATCATCAAAAATCACCAGCACATTTCCCGGCAGACATTGCTGGAAGCAATACTCAACTTTACGAATCAAAGTATCGAGTTGATCGGGTATCGCAAAATTAGGAAAATAAGCGATAGCAAATTCCACCCACTGCGCCCTCACATCCCCGGCTTTTGCCGAGAACCAATAAACCCCACCCGGATAATCATCAAGATGGCGGCGAGCATATTGCAGGGCGAGTTCAGTTTTCCCTACTCCCCCCATGCCAGAAATTGCAGAGATCGCGACTCGACTTTCCTGCTGCAACAACTCGCGGATCTTGTCTAATTCTTCTTCCCGCCCAATAAATTCCTCTGGGTTAACAATACCTTTTTGCCCCAAATTGTTGAGAGGAGTGGCAGCAGAAAGATTAACAGTTGGCGGATTTGTGGGAAGCGGTGACGATTTTGCAGCCGCTTTCTTGGATTTTTCAGGACGTTTGGCTTCCCACTCAATATCAAACTGCCTGAGATTCTCTGCTTTATCTTTGTGCCACAGTTTCAGCGTAAAATGCCACTCTTCTGATCCTTGGGTGGCGCTGCGGTTATCTTCCAAAATTCCCAAGAAATCTTCTAAACGGTTGATTGCTTCCCGAACTTGGGCGGCAGTTAATTTGCCTTCGTAACTATCCTTTAGCGTCAATTCTTCCAGACATCTGCGCTTTCCCCGGATCACAACCTGCGTCTCGCACTGCCAGGTATGCTGAATGGATATTTTATCCTCATATTCATTATTGGCGTAAGCCAGTAAGGCTTCAAACAGACGCTTCACCCGTGCTTTGACTTCTTCACCGTAGGAACGCCGCGCCATAGAATAATTGGGGATTAAAGATTGGGGATTGGGGACTTGCAACACTACAAAGTTTGGGGATACCCTAAACCATTCATCTACCCCAAACTGCTGATTTCTCTGATTATACACAGCTTTTCAGAGTGGCAAGTGAGCAGTTGCTTTGCCTCACTACCCCAAAAATATCGTGAAATTCAACAACGAGAAAGAGGTTGAATTCCATGAACCCGCAACAACGCAAACCCAAATTTTCCCCGCACCAAATCTTTAGTGCCATTCTGATAATTAAATGTGCAATCGGTGTGGGTGCCGGCTACATTAATCCCGATTTAGGCACTGCAGTAGGTGTAGGAATGACAATTGTTGATATCGTTACTTACAAGGATAAAAATAATAAAGATGAATAATGCTTAATCTAAGGGTGCCGGCAGCGTGCCGGTATCCCTCCAAACTGTTATTTGAGGGAGCAAGATGCTCCCACTCCCCCAATCTTTTTGTAAATTTGTAGCGCCGGCAAGATGCCGGGTTCCTTTTCCCTTTCCCTCAATTCTCACAGTAATTTCGCCTGTTGAATCCACTGCGCCACTTCTTCAACAGAGGGACAAAGATCGCGGCGTTGCAGGGTTGCCACTTGCAGGCGCAGAATTTGTTGATGTAATCTGTGAGTCGGCGTTTGCGCTAATTGCGTCACAGAAGCGATGCCGGCGTGCAGCAAAAGTCCGCAATACCGGCAGCCAACGCTAGGAATGCGAGCGAGATTTGCCAGCGCCACCCATTTATTAACATATTGAATGTGAATTTGCAATTGATTTGCCAGCGCTAACCGGCTTGCAGGAGTGCCGGCTTTTTTAATCAGTTGTGCTGTGGTGGTAATGCCGCATTCTTCAAGTTGAGATTGATTTTGAGCGCTCAATCCCGGCAATTGATCAATGGGCCAATTCCGCCCTTGGCTCGCACTTTGATGAGTTTGCTTAGAAGTTTTCATAAAATTTTTGACTAAATGACCTATCTAAAATCTACAATCTAAAATACCCAATCTGTCATTGACATTATTATGCACATTCCTAAAGATTTCTCTATGGCACCGGCACTACGTCGCCGCCGGCAGCAGTTAGCCAAATTAATTGATTTTCCGGTTATTCTTTGGTCAGGACGCAGTTGTTCCCGCAATTTTCCCGCCAATACTTATCCTTTTCGCGCCAGCAGTCACTTTCTTTATTTTGCCGGCTTGCCAATAGAAAATGCCGCAATTCGCTTAGAAGCCGGTAAATTAGAACTGTTTATGGATGATGCGCCGACTGATAGTGCGCTATGGCATGGAGAAATGCCCAAACGTGATGAAATTGCTGCCGTTATTGGTGCAGATGCCGCATTTCCCATGACAGAATTGCCATCCCGCGCTAATGATGCCGGCACCATTGCTGTGCAAAATATGGCAACCCAACAGCAACAGTCTCAAGTATTAAATCGGCCTATTTTTCCTGCCAATTCTCCCGAAGGAATTGATTTAGAATTAACCAAAGCAATCATCTCTCTGCGCCTCACTCATGATGATGCTGCCTTAGCCGAATTGCGACAAGCCGGTGTTGTCACAGTGGAAGCGCACAAAGCCGGAATGAGAGCAACACAGACGGCCAAAATAGAAGCCGGTGTTCGTTCTGCAATGGAGAGCCATATTATATCACAGAATATGGGCTGTTCTTATTCCAGCATTGTCACTGTCTGCGGAGAAGTTTTGCACAATGATCAATATCACCACCCCCTACAACCGGGCGATTTAATGTTAGCAGATGTCGGCGCAGAAACAACTTTAGGCTGGGCAGCCGATGTCACTCGCACCTGGCCGGTTTCCGGCAAATTTTCCCCTACCCAGCGCGATATTTACGACATAGTTTTAGCCGCCCATGATGCCTGTATTGAAAAGATCCGCCCTGGCGTAGATTACCGGCATATACATCTCCTTGCTTGCCAAATTATCGCCCAAGGATTAGTCGATTTAGGGATTTTGCGCGGTTCCGCTGAATATTTAGTAGAAATGGATGTTCACGCCTTATTTTTCCCCCACGGAATCGGACATTTACTCGGTTTAGATGTCCACGATATGGAAGATTTGGGAGATTTGGCCGGTTACGAAGAAGATCGAGTCAGAAGTCATCGCTTTGGCTTAGGCTATCTCCGCTTAAATCGCCTGTTGAGTGCGGGAATGTTAGTTACGATTGAGCCAGGATTTTATCAAGTGCCGGCGATTTTAAATGATCCAACTTTACGCTCAAAACATCAGAATCTTGTGAATTGGGATAAGTTAGAAAAATTCGCCGATGTGCGCGGAATTCGGATAGAAGATGATGTGTTAGTCACACAAAAAGGCACTGAAATTTTGACAGCAGCTTTGCCGAATAAAGCCGAAGAAGTTGAGGATTTGATTGGAGCCAATTGACTTGATTAATTCAGAAAAATAACTTTAATTGGGTTGAAGAAAATAAAGTTATTTTTCCCTTCATGATTAGACAACAAACTTATAAAATCTAAAAAATATGATCCAAGTATAACCTAAGCAATTTGCCAAACAAGGCCCAATCTTCTCAGAACTCACAATCTCCCAAAGAGACGGCTACATTAGGATAAAGCTAAAAATCCTAAAAATTGACTTAACACTCCTACTCATTCCTGAATTTGACTCTTCACCCACTTGCGAAATGCCTGGATCAATTCTAAATAGTCTGTTGTTTCTGCTTCCTCTAAAAATCTGGAGATTTCCCCAACCGGCACATTAGGAAAGGCTAAACTCTGCCGGCTAGTAATATACTCCTGATTTTGTAAGATATTAATACTGAAAGCATTACCATCATATCGCCAAATTTCTAAGACTCCCATATCTGCATAGACTTGAAAGCGATTTTGAGAACTACTCGTAATATCAACTTCAATCACTAAATCTGGTGGCGGATCTTGATTTAAGTCAATTCTCTTTTTGCCTTTAACTGCGCTGATGTTCTGGATGTAGAAACATTCAGCGGGTTCGGCACCACTAATTTCAGGATATTTAAAAGTCGTAGAACCAAGAGGTTCAATTTTAACTTCTAATTCTTCAGCTAATGTTTCAACAAATCGACCTACTATTTTTTTGTAACGTTCATGTTCAGGGGACGGAACCATAATTTCAAGTGTGCCACGATTATAGGTGAGGCGCAAACGCCGGCTACTCAATTCAGTTAGCAGAGTTTCATAAGTTTTCCAACTGATATCTGATAGTTCAATTCTTTGTTCGGGTGGAGTGAGGGTGGTGCCGATCATAGTATTAATTTAAGTTAGTTTTATTAAAGGCTCACAAGAAAAACTTCAGCTAGATTCAGCGATAAACCTGGGAAACAAGGCAATAGTCATAGCTAGACAATCCGTGAAAGATTGAGAAGAGAATCTTTAACCCATAGTTTAACACCGGCATCCCAAGGCCATTGCAGCCCGAACACAAAATTACTCTTCAAAAATTGCGCCACGTTGGCTTAATTCTCGCTTCATTTCCTCAGAAACTCCTGAATTGCCGGCAAAGCGAGTTTTTTCCAGCCTTGCATTTGTGAAATTCACCCGCGTTAAATCAGCACCACTCAAATCAGCGCCGGCAAGATTCACCCCCGTCAGATCCGCATCCTTTAAATTAGCACCAAGCAAATGAGCACCGGCAAGATTTGCACGGCTTAAATAAGCACTGCTTAAATTTGCCTCATTCATCTGTGCGCCGGTAAGATTGGCGCTACTAAGATTTGTACGAAGATCAGCCCCAATTAAATTAGCCAAACTCAGATCCGCACTGGCAAGATTTGCATTTACCAATTGAGCATCCGATAAATTCGCCCCGCTTAAATTCGCGCCGGCAAGATCAGCTAATGTTAACTTCGCACCTGTTAAATTCGCACCCATTAAGTTAGCCCCACACAAATCGGCATAGTGCAAATTAAAACCGCTCAAATCAGCGCCGGCAAGATCCTCAGCCGCATTCAACCCCAAACTTTCCGCCAGCGCCACGAAATCCGTTTCTGTCCCTGCTAAAAACAACTCCCGTGCAATTTCTAGCTGCGCTTGATGACACTCCCTCGCCGGCTCATCCTCTCCCAAAGCCTGGTAAGTTAATCTTAGATTTCCCAGCGTTTGCCCCTCATCAAGCCGGTTTTGCATTTCCCGCGCCATTTCCAGCCGCCGCTGTTGGTATTCCATACCAGCGGCGAACTCTCCAAACGCATAAAAAGCATTTCCTAGGTTCAACAGCGCATTCGCCTCTCCGCGCCTGTCTTGAATTTCCAGGGCGATCTCCAGATGCCGGTGATAACAAGCGATCGCTTCTGTCAAATTTCCGACAGCCTGGTAAGCCGCCCCCAAATTTCCCATCGCCGCCCCTTCCTTACGGCGATCAGGAATGTTTTGATAGGCTGCCAGTGCTTGTTGCCAAGACTGTAATGCAGCTTCAAACTCTCCTGTTTGATATTGTGAAATCCCTTGTTTCAGCAATACATCGGCTTCATTCATATCTCACAAACACCCTAATAAAATCAGCAGTATCCCAATTTATAAATCCTCAAAAATCGCACCACGTTCTTGCAATGTTTCCTGCATTTGTCTGGAAATTCCAGAATCATTGCGAAATCTTGCCCCTTCTACATTGGCACCGGCAAGCTCAACATCGGCAAAATTTGTTAACACCAATCCCGCATGATTTAAATCAGCATCCGTCAGATTTGCCCCGCTAAGATTCGCCCCACTCAAATTTGCATTGCTCAAACTTGCCTCCCTCAAATTTGCGCCGGCAAGATTCGCCCCGCTCAAATTTGCTAAAGCTAACCCACACAGATGCAAATCCGCATTCATGATGTTTGCATCACTCAACAAAGCACCGCTGAGATCGGCACCGGCAAGATTTGCCCCGCTTAAATTTGCACTGCACAGATCCGCATCATTGAGCAGCGCGCCCCGCAGGTTTGCCCCAACAAGATTTGCCCCACTCAAATCCACACCCACTAAGGTTACGCCTAGCAAATTTGCACCGGCAAAATCTTCAGCGGGATTGAGTTCCGCCAGTTTTGCCAACTCTAAAAAATCATTGGTTTGAGTTGCAACAATCTTGTCAATAACTTCTGCAAGTTCAGCCGGCGCGATGGCAGAATCTTCACTGCCGTTACTACTCCAAGATGACTGTTCTTGCAGCGAAGTATATTGCAGCGCCGCCACCCGAATGAGAGAAGGCTTGAGGTTAAACTCAACAATTGCCCCTGTCAATTTTTTTTCTAAAATAGAAAGTTTGTTTGGGCTGATTTCAGGGGGCCACAATCCCTCAATTTCAGTAATTTGTGTATCTGCCGGCAACACATCAAAGATCGCTTGCACTTGGCAAGGCAAACTGGTGACTTGCAACGTTCCCAAATGGAAATTCTTGAGAGAACCTTGGAGCACAGCTTGGCTAGATGGAATCGCAAATATCCAGCTGGGTTCTGTCTCACCGCCGCCGGTGATCACCTGACACTGGCAGGGATTGGGCTTTTCCTCTGCCGGCTCGTCTATCAGCGTTACCAGGTCACTGCCGGCTTCCGGCTGCGACTCTTGCAGCATTTTGCAGTTTTCGAGCTTCAGTCTTAGCCGGCCCCGGAGCAGGCCAAATTTGAAGCGCCCCTCCAACACCGACTGCCACGATTCATCGAAGTTGAGGGTTACCGATAAGTCAATTTGCTCGGTGCCAGCTGAGCCGGTTTTTCTAGGGATGCCGGTTAAATTCATTGATAAGCAGTCTGGCTGAGGCATGGAGGAGAGAAGTTCTTGCATCGCCCATTCAAAATTTGTCTTTAGGACATCTTAGATATCCAAATTTAGCTTAATCCAAAAGCAGCCTCACACTTGATATGGACTGTGATCAGCTAGATCGTGAATTCTTGAAGACAAAAAAATTTAAGGGCGCTTCCTGCTGGAGAAGACGCCCTCGATTGGTTTTGTTATTCAATTGATCTGGGTGATTTAATTGTTTTTTTAGCTAGATGCATCAGCCGGCTGCCCGATCAAGATGCAAACCTAGGAGGCAAAATCCAAGCAACGATCCTACAACTGCATTACAGCAATTACAGCTTACTCAACAGCAGGCAGATTGTTGACTTGAGTTGCATCGAGTCCAACTTCTGCTGCTGAGCGCGAAAGCATCGACTGCTGCCGGTTTTTGATTTGGTGCTGGTGACGCATCATCAGGGCGCGAGCTTGATCTTGAGTAGACATTTTAAATTCCTCCGGTGTAGTCAATGTAATGCAATAAAGAGATAAAAATTAGCTCATCGTCGAATGAGAGCGGTCGTAGGAAACAGAGAAGCTGGAGTGAGGTTTGCCTTGAATGTTGCTCCAGTAGTCATCGGCTTCGAGTCCAACTTCTGCCGCTGCACGGGAGAGCATCGACTGCTGCCGGTTCTTGATCTGGTGGTGGTGACGCATCATCAACGCACGCGCTTGATCTTGAGTGGACATTCTCGGTTCCTCCTGATTTCCTGATAAAAAGATGGGCTTGTTTGCCTTCTCTATTTAAGATATCAGCAAATTCTGTATAAATTTTTACAGAATGTGTTTTTGCAACAAAACTTAATATTTTCTCAGGAAAGGGTAGGCAAACATGAAAGAGGCTCCCTCGCTGGTATTGAGGAAGCCTGAGCTTTTGAGTCCTGAGCTTTTGAGTCCTGAGTCCTAGTTTTGAGCGGGGGAGAGTGGAAGAACACTTAAATTTTCCCAATTCCCCATGCCCCATGCCCCATGCCCTTCTTACAAAGGCCGGTAAACGCGGTAGTTGATTTTGGGGAAGATATTGTCGATTTCTTCGACTTTTTCTAGCCAGCCGCTATCAATCTTGCCCATCTTGATTTCGTCGTAGAGCTTATTGAAGCGCATCAGGTGTGAACGCGTCCGGCGCACGGCATAGGGCACCATCGTGCCGGTTCGCATAATAAAGGCCCAGTCAGAAGATTGTGCTAGCAAGACTTCCCGCGCTGCTTGGTTAAGTGCTCGCCACTCCAGCTCATCTGCCGGCTCAAGCTTGCCCAGCTCAATCATCCGTTCTGCGGCTTTGTGCAAATGGGGATAAACCCAGGCATTGGTGTCATTGAGCCAGTATTCATGGAAACCCTTATAACCCCAACTCGATTGGGAAGGACGGGCGACTTGCTGAGCGGGGTTCTCGCGCAGGTAATCGGCCAAGTGGGTCATGCTGTATGTCCCTTGGTCATACCAACTCTTGCGGAACAGGTAATTGATAAACGAAGGGCCTTCGTACCACCAGTGACCGAATAATTCAGCGTCGTAGGGGGAAACGATGATGGGGGGACGCTGCATGATGCCGTGCAGGTGTTGCACTTGGCGTTCGCGGTTGAACATGAAGTTGCCGGCGTGTTCAGCAGTCTTTTCCCTTGCCCAGTAAGGATCGTAAAGCGCTTTATCTCCTAGACCTAGCCCTCGGCCTGTGATCTTGTGGTATTTGATGCCAACGTTCTTCCGCTGGCCGTTGGGCATGATGTAGGGTTTGATGTAATCGTATTCCGCTTCCCAACCCAAGTCTTTGTAAAATTCCCGATATTCTGCGGCACCGGGATAGCCGACTTCAGATGACCAAACTTGTTGTGAGGATTCATGATCGCGACCGAAGGCAGCGACGCCACACTCAGTATAGATGGGGGCGTAGGTGCCAAAGCGTGGGCGAGGACGTGCATATAGGATGCCGTGGCCATCAGTGAGGAAGTAACGCAAGCCGGCATCGGCAAGCATCCGTTCTAGCCCCTCATAGTAGGCGCATTCCGGCAGCCAAATTCCTCTAGGAGGCCGGCCAAAGTTTTCTTCGTAGTGTTCGCAGGCAACTTGAATTTGCGACCAAACTGCCTGGGGATACATTTTCATCAGCGGCAGGTAGCCGTGGGTTGCCCCGCAGGTGATGATTTCTAGATTGTTAGTGTCTGAGAACTGCTTGAAGGCGCTAACAAGATCGCCTTTATGATGCTCCCAATACTCGCGAGTTTCGTGAAACTCTGTGGCGTAGTGCTCGGCAAGGTAGCGGATATGGCCATTATGTTTGTTATGTTCGACTTCCTTCTCGGCCAGTTCTTCAAGTTGGGCCAAGTGTTTGTCGTAGCGTTCTTGTAGCAGTGGATCACGCAGCATCGACACCAATGGCGGTGTCATGCTCATGGTTATTTTGAAGTCAATGCCGTCTTGCTTTAATCCTTCAAATACTCGCAGTAAAGGGATGTAGGTTTCTGTGATGGCTTCATATAGCCATTCTTCTTCTAATACATAATCACTTTCAGGGTGTCGGACAAAGGGAAGATGGGCGTGTAAAACAAGGGCGAGGTAGCCAATAGCCATAAATTACTCAAGGATCGTGGTTAAATGCAGAACCGATTAGGAGCCGGGGGATTTTACAATATTTAAAGATTTTAAGATGAAAGGGGAACTAAAGAGCCATCACCGGCTGAAATTTCAGCTAAAAAATGTTTCCTAAGATAGATGACTCACTCTTAAATTGTGAGTGTTGTCAGCGAGGGATTTCCATCTATCAAATCAGGGGATAGCTAATAATATAAAATCCGATCAATTAATGTAATTTAGAAAACACAAAGCTGAGATCCTTCCCAACTAATGCTTGTAGCCATGAGACCAAATGTAAAACACACTCATCCAAAATTGATATGAGCGATAACCAGCATCCAGCATTTGAGCCAAATCAACCGGCAAACTCACCGGCAGATGATGAGATTCCCAATCGTAACAAGCCGGCAGACGAGTCTCGCAAAATTACTGAGGTGCCGGCAGATTCATCTTCAGATGAAAAAAACTCGGTTTGGGAGTCTGTCACGGAGAAAGTAACCGGCGTTGGAGGCGCAATCGGCAATAAAGCATCCCAGGCGGGTAAGGCGGTGGTGCAAACGGCTGCAAACGTAGGAGAAGCCATTGGAAATAAGGCATCTCAAGCGGGTAAGGCGGTTGCAAATGCGGGAGAAGCCGCTGCCAAACAAACACAACAGATGTTCTCTCAAGCGGCGCAAGGTGCCGGGGTTGCGGTTGCTTTTGTGGGAGATAACCCACTGTTGCGATATGCCACTCAGGTGTTGCAGGTGGATTGGTTGGTGAGAATTGTGGATCGCGTGGATGTGGTGAAAGCGCAGGAGGCAGTGCAACAGCTCAAGCAAAAACATCCGAATCAATCACCGAGTCAGATTGCCCATCATTTGATGCTGGAGAAGTCGTTTTATGCCGGCGGCATTGGATTGGTGACGAGTTTGGTGCCTGGGGTGGCGGCGGCAACCTTGGGGGTTGATTTAATGACAACGACGCTATTACAAGCGGAAATGGTGTATCAAATCGCTGCAGCTTATGGGATGGAGTTACAAGATCCGGCACGTAAGGGGGAAGTTTTGGCAATTTTCGGGCTGGCGCTAGGCGGATCACGGGCGATTAAAGCCGGCTTGGGGTTGTTGCGGACATTACCGGCAGCCGGTGCGGCAATTGGTGCGAGTGCGAATGCGGTGATGTTGTATTCACTGGGATATGCGGCGTGCCGGTTCTACGAAGCCAAGCAAAACCCACTGACTTCTAAAGAAACCATCTCGGAAACTCAGGCGGAGAGCGAGAAATATCAAGAGGTGGCGCTAGCGCAACAAGCGATTATGGATGGCATTTTGGCCCACCTGATTTTAGCCGGCAATCCGGGGAAATCTCCCGAAGACATTGTGCCGGAATTGCAACCGCTAAACCTCAGTCCCGCTTCCCTAGCGGTCATTTCTACCAATTTGCAATCCCCTCAACCTTTAGAGGCACTGCTTGAGCGGCTTAATCGTGATTTTGCGGTGGCGCTGCTAGGGCAGTGCGCCAAAATCGTTAAACTCGATCAAATTACTTCGCCGGCAGAAGCTGAAGTCATCGCCACCATTACAACAAAATTAAATACCAAAATTGATGCAATCCAGTAACTACACGGATGCGAAGCCTTGCGTAGAGATGAGCACAATAAGGAAGAGTGAAGAGTTAAGTTTGAAATGTGAAGGGTTAAGCAATTTCTCCTTGGCCCCAGCAAGCGTACTCCTCTTTCTTTCGCCTCTGTGCTGCACTACCGACTACCTAATCGGCAATCAGCGATGAGGAATATTTAATAAACGTAAGGATAACCTTAGTATTGCGGTAGTCCTATGCAAACTCAAGCGCATTTACCCGAATCTAGTCTCGAACAAGTCATCAAGAAAATTTTTACGTCTTACCGGATTACACGCGCCGATCAACAATTATTTATGAAGACGCTGCTATCCAAGGACACACTCACAGCACAAGAGCAACAGCAGATTGATCGTGTGTTCGACGCCTTACGCAGAGGGTTGCTCAGAGTTGTCGATTAAATGTGCCGATTTCTATTAAATTGTCAGCGCTTAAATTTGCTGGAAAGTTTAAGGAATTTGTAAAAGAGTTGGTTGTTTTCCCTAGGGCTGCGTTGAATTTTTAGGGAAATATTTTTGAGGCTGCAAGTAAACGATTATGGTTTCTTTTTGAATCGAGTACGATTGCAGCCGGCACTCTTATTTTTTTCTTAGTACGTTTGAGCGCCAAGTGTTAGATCGACGTTAAATAGACTTGATAATTTTTTTAACCGCAGGTGAAACTGGAATGTGCTTTGCTGCTCATTAAAGTTCCACCTGCCGACGTAGATAAACGCAGATGATAGTGCACAGTGCCGGCAGGCATATACAGATATCAAGATAAAATGTATGACATTAATCATACAAAGTAAAAAGTAACTTTAAGCTTAATCAACCAAGATTCACACAAAAAACTAGGGGCAAATGTATGGATAGCCCCTTGAAAACATTAGAACCAGCTAAGAAGCGAACTCAACAGCTTTTTAGGCAACTGTAGTATCCCTCAATAGCAGCGATATTTATAGACTGATATTGTTAACGACAGCAAAAGCGCTGTCCACATCCACTGTGGAATGCCCTCTAAAACCCCAAACACTTCCGGGAGTACAAGACATAACACTGCCATAATGTAAGCCGTTGCGATAGTGGCAATCACAGGGGTGAAAATGCTAAGAACTTCTCTCATCGTTGATTAACTCTCCTTCTGCTATGGTGTTGGGCAGCGCTCTCGCCAGTCTCTTGCGGTTTTCTATTTCACGTCCTCTTTTCGATAATGTCAACAATTTTACATAAAAATCCATACTGGGTGTGGCAATTTCTAGTCTGGCTGTGTTAAATTTGGCAATTTGCCACCTAGGCTAGTGGCACCAAACTCGGTTAAGGAAGAAGAAATTGAAGGTGAAATCGGCCTTATAATGCCTCACCGATCAGGGTAAAAGCAGCCCAGTCTTTGGGATTGGGGTATTGTTGCATTGTGGTAAGCATGGCGCTGCGGAGGGCTTGGGCTTTGTCCTGCTTTTGCAGCAGATTCCGGTAAAATTCAGTCATTAAGGATGCGGTTGGGGCGTCTGGAACCGCCCACAGAGAGACAATCGTGCTAGGCACACCGGCAGCAATCAAAGCCCGAGATAATCCAATAACCCCATCGCCGGTGATCCGTCCCCCAGCCGTATCACAAGCACTGAGGACGACTAAATCAGCATTAAGTTTCAATTGGAGAATTTCACCGGCACTGAGCAAACCCGTATCCCCCTTGGAAGGGGCGAGTGCGATTGCCCCCGGTACGCCCGATCCTTGAAAATCATCCAGTAAGCCGTGGGTTGCTAAATGAATCAGCCGTGCCGCAGGCATTTGCTTCGTAATCGCCTCCTTCGTGGCAGCAGCGCCGGTGATTGCTTGAGTGTTGAGCATTTGAGCAATTGCCAAGGCTTCCCGTTCTGCCCCTGGTAAACTCGATAACTGCTGGGGCCGATCTCCTGGTTTTAACGAAATACTTGGCATCGTGGGATTGCCGACAACCAGCGTATTTGTCCCTGAAATTTGTTGCCGTTGTCGGTGGGTTAAATCCAGCACTTGAATTGCCGGCGCTACGACTATTGTGTGTTTTTCAATGAGGTATTTGCCGGCTTGATCTTGTAGCGCGGAGAAAGGAACCAGAAATAGTTGTTTTTGTGGGATAAATGTTACACGGGCTTCTGGATCTGCCGGCAAAAGATCCGCAATCGGTGAAATAAGTAACTGATGGAGTTGTTGCAGCCGATTTGCTTGCTCAGTTTCACTCACTCTCGCAATGGTTCCCAAGCCGCGACCCCGAACACCTATAGACTCTCGGCTGTTAGTAACAAGTTGGGAAAGAGACGTATTTTGTTGTTGCCATAGCGGTTTGAGATCGCTTCGACGAAATGCCACCTCACCTGTTGGCTTAATCACCCAAATAAATAATTCTGATTCTTGATAACTTTGTTTATTTTTAACGTTGAAATCATCATTAATAATTGAATATTCCACAAGCGTCGCATTTTGCTGCTTAGCTATTTGTTTAATTTGCTCGATATTCGGCGGCGCAATTTGATCAGCAGTTTCAGGAGATAGCCGGCCTGCCAGTAATTCTACAAATGCTCTAGCTCGCCCCCGCTCTGCCATTTCTAACGCTTCTTCGGGTTTGTTTTGAGCGATTAAAACTTGTTCTAAAGTCGTGTAAGTATTTCTTTGGGTTTCAAAGATTGACACTTTAAACGCATCATTATCTTTTAAACCGGCTCTGAGAGATTCTAAAACTTGAATGCCGGCAAGCAGCGTTTTTTCGGCTTCAGGTAAATTTCCTGATCGAAAGAGGGACAGCCCTAAATTATTTAGAATAGACCCTTCTGAAATCGGATTTTTAATCTCCCTGACAATCTCCAAACTCTGCCGATCATATTCTATAGCTTTCTGATAATCATTTAAGAAATGATAAGCCAATCCCATATTTCCTAGCGCCTTTGCTTCCCCCAGCCGGTTACCAACTTCTCGCGCCACCGCCAAATGTTGCTTATAGTAATTAATAGCTTGGGCGTACTCACTCTGGTCATCGTAAACAAGACCGATCTGTCCCAAAGCCGTCCCCTCTGCGCTGCGATTGCCAATTTCTTTAGCAATCGCCAA
This sequence comes from Microcoleus sp. FACHB-672, assembly GCF_014695725.1. Lineage (NCBI taxonomy): Bacteria > Bacillati > Cyanobacteriota > Cyanophyceae > Oscillatoriales > Microcoleaceae > Microcoleus > Microcoleus sp. FACHB-672. Next base: position 43,086 of record NZ_JACJOU010000026.1, read on the forward strand.
TTGTTCCTCGTGGTAATCAATCGCTTTAGCATACTCGCCTATCTTGCGGTAAACAATTCCCAAATTTCCCAGCGCGGTTCCCTGCCCATTGCGATCGCCAATTTCCTTAGCAATCGCTAAGTGTTGGTTGTACTTTTCAATTGCTTTGGCATAGTCTCCCACTTCAAAATAGACTGTTCCGAGATTGCCCAGCACTGTTGCCTCTTCCTGGCGAGCGCTTAGGGATTGCATAATTGATAAAGTCTGCTCGTATTGTTCAATTGCCTTGGCATACTCGCCCAACTCCTGGTAAGCAATTGCCAAATTTCCCAGAACAGTGCCCTCACTAGAAGGATTGCGGATTTCTCGCGCAATGATCAAACTCTGCTGATATAAATTAATCGCTTGAGTCACATCACCTTGATCGTGGTAAACCGTTCCCAACAAGTTGAGTGTCGTTGCCTCACCACTGCGATAGCCAATTTCTCGCGAGATATCTAAAGTCTGCCGGTAAAATTCTATTGCCTTGGGATAGTTGCTTTGTGCTTTGTAGGTGCGTCCTAAATTTCCCAAAGCGTTCGCTTCTCCCAGCCGATGTTTAATAAATTGAAAGATCGCTAAACTTTGCTCATACATTTCAATCGCCTTGGGATAATTGCTTAGTGCATAGTAATCATCGCCTAAGTTTGATAAAATGATAGCTTCTCCTCTCTGATTGCCAATTTCTCGCATAATTATGAGCGTCTGCTCGTTATTTTCAATTGCTTTGGTATAATTGCCAAAATTCTTGTAAACAACTGCAAGACTGCCCAACGCATTCGCTTCGCCCTGGCGATCTTTGACTTCTCGTGCAAATGCTAAACTTTGCTCGTACGCCTCAAGGGCTTTGACATAGTCTCCCAAAGCTTTGTATACATTTCCCAAATCATTAAGTGCCGATCCCTCACCCGATTTATCTCCAAGCTTTCGGGCCAGCGCTAAATCTTGCTCGTGATACTCCATCGCCTTTTCATAATTGCCCAAATCCTTGTAAGCAATTCCTAAATTTCCAAGAGCGTATAGTTGCCCCTTTGGGTCATTGATTTCTTGGGCAATGGCTAAACTTTGCTGATAATATTCAATTGCTTTATTGTAGTTATTAATACTGTAGTAAGCAGCTCCGAGGTTACCTACAGCCCATCCCTCTCCTTGTCGGTTTTTAAGTTGCCGATAGATAGTTAGGGCTTGCTGCCAAGATTCAATCGCCGCTTCAACTTGATTAGCTTTTAACTGCTGAGTACCTTGCTCCAGAAGTTGTGATGCTTCTGCTTCACGGTTATTAGGAATTTGTGCTAAAATTATACCATTTTGAAGTTTTAAATGGGAATTTTGGGTTAATTGAGCGCTCAGCGATTCAGGAGTGAGCGTAAGAGTAGATAGAAGAGTGATGATGGCACTACAAACTATTTTTTGGGGTTGCATACAAAAGTTAATCTTTAAGGGTTAAAAGCAAAGTAGTCATGAAAAATCGCGTAAAAACCTTAAACTCTCAATTTATTTTAGACACACCATAACTCATCTGTTGGCCGTTAGGCATATACAGATTAATTTGTTTTTTCGTAGAGAAATTTATGGTTTAAACGACTTCAAAAGTGATTGAGAGTGCTGCCATTTGGGTTGTATCGATGCCACGAACGGCAGGATTAATTGCCGCCGGCAGACCGCGAGTGGTTTCTCCTAAGTCATCCAATAAATCGCCCATTACTTCTGTCGGCTGATTTAAAGCTACAGGGCCGCGATCTACTCCTGTTTGGGAGGATAATTGGCGCAATGCTTGAAGTGCTTTTCGTAGAGGAAAACTACTGGCAACAATCAACACTTCAGTCATCCCCTTGGGTTCCTGGGTAATCAGTTTAAATCCATCTTTATTTGCATCGGGAATTGCCAGAGTTTGGCCGGCACTCACCCGCGTTACGTCATCAGATGCTGTCCACTGATTGGGGAAAACAACTGAGATTTCACCGCTAGAATCAATCACCAATACACTGAGATAAAGATCGCGCGATTCTTTATTCTCGATCTGAAATTGAATCGGGGTTTGTAGTGGTAATTGCGTAACAGTTGACGTAACTTTTGGCTGAACTCTGGTTTGTCCCCCACCCCGCGCCGTGAATGACTGCGCTAAAACTTGGCTTTGATTTTCTGGTGTCATGGAGACAACTAAATTCAGCCGCGAGGAATTACTATTAAGGGTGAGTTTGACAATTCGGGCAGCGAGGAGTGATTTGAGTTTAGCTTGCAACCGGCTCACCGCAGCACTCACCGACTCACCGGCAGCCCCAAAGGAACCAGGAATCACTTCTAAACTGGGGGAAAATAAGCCAATACTGTCAATGGCTGGAAGATTGGGAATTTGCCTGGACTGTAACTCTTGGCGATAGGTGCCGGTCATTCGTCCTAAAATGTAGTCCACCTCTTTTTGTTGCACCGGCACGACTTCAATCCGTCTGATCGCGTCGATGGCTTGTTTGGCGCTGCCGGCATCGTTACCGATAGACAAATCCAAACCGATACGGAGACTGACATCGGCGGGAATTCCCCGTGCACGTTCCTGCAAGAGTGATCCCGCTTGGGCGTTTTGCAGCAATTTTCCTCGCCCAATTAATCCATTTCGAGATTCTAGCTGTACCAATCCTTGTTCGCCACCACGGGCGTCCATCACAGTGAGAACTGCCCCTTTTCCAAATGCGGCAAGGCTTTGAGGATCGAGTCCTCCCAGCCATAATGTGGCTTGATCGCCGCTAACGTTGGTGACAACTGCTTCCGCCGGCTGCGTTTGTCGGTTGATAAAATACAGGGGTTTGTTATCGTTACCGCTTGCCGGTTTAACTTCAAAAATCGGTTCTTGCCGGCTGAAGGAAAGCTGTGTGGTACTGCGGGCAATATTCGGAACCGCACTAGCCAACACTTCTGTGCCGGTTTGCTGCCAAAGATATTGCGTCATTAAATAAGTAAATGCGCCGGCGAAAAAGTCGCTAAACGGCGCATCAGCGGCTAATTGATTGCGTTTTGTAGAGGCAATTACTGCCCCTTTTGCTACGCCGGCGCGACGCTGTTTGATAAATTCTTCTGGAGAAAGATTCAGTCGTGAAAGCCATTGTTGCTGATATTCAAACTCAGCCGGACTGGCTTCGAGTTGTCTGCCGCCATTACGGGATCTCACCCGGAAATTCCCCCGTGTCCCCCCGCCAGAGTAGCAGCTATCGAGCACTGCCGTCACATTTTCTGTTTGCAATGCCGACATTAATAAAAATAGCGTGTGCCCCATAATGTCTTGCACGGCACCGCCTTTCACGGGATAATCGGGCGGCAGTTTACTATCTGCCGGCACAAAGGTACTATTCAACCCATCGGGATAATCTTTATCTGGATCGACAACTTGAGAACCGTGTCCGGAGTAGTGAAATACCACCACATCTCCCGGTTTGGCTTGTTTAATTAAATGTTCTTCAAACGCCTCTAAAATGCTGGTTCGTGTGGCTTGCGCGTCTGTTAGCGTCAGGATATCCTTCGGCTTAAAACCAAATCGGTAGGTCAACAGTTGACGCTGTAATTCTACATCTGTGACGCAGCCTTGTAAATGTGAAAACCCGGCATCTTCAGCATATTGATTAATTCCCACTAGCAAGGCAAGTTTTCGCGGGGTGCTTTGAGCCAGCAATTGACCCATTTTGTCGCCTTGCTGCTGTATATCTAGCTGGCTTAAGCCTAAACTTGTGAGAAAAGAGCCGGTGAATTGCAAAAACTGACGGCGGTTGATGCGGGACATCGTTCCTCCTCAGGAATTTCGATTTCAGATTTTCGACACACCCATTTGAAATTTTGAATTTAAGGAGTTTTATTAAGTATTAATACTGAGTTAGGATTATTTTAGATTTAACCGGGATTTATAATTGCTGATTTTTGGTGTTTAACTGATTAACTTTTGCTTTTATTTAATAGCAGAATTTAAAACATGAGTCAAGAAATTAAGAGTAGAGTTTATAAAATTTTAGAATCATCCGATTCTGAGGACTGGCTGAGCCGGTTCGATGATATTAGCGTAACTGTGCTAGTAATTTTAGATGTGACTGATTTTGTTTTGGCGACTTCTCAAGAAATTTACTCCAAGTATGAGGTATTTTTATCAAATATTGAATTAATTGCCGTTATCTATTTTACAATTTTGTATATTTTGCAGCTTTGGTCATGCACAGCAGATGCTAGATACTCACATCGTTTTTGGGGAAGATTGCAATATGCCGTGAGTCCTTTAGTAGTAATCGACTTAATGGCGATTATTCCTTTTTTCTTGCGCGTGATGTTTCCCCATGTGCAATTAATCGAATCAACAGAAATTTTGCGATTGTTGCGATTATTAAAATTAATTAGATATTCAGCCTCTCTACAAACTATTTTAAAAGTTATCAACGGCAAAAAAGACGAATTAATTATGACGGTTGTGGCGGTAATTATTTTGTTAATATTTGCATCTAGTATCATGTTTCTGGTAGAAAATGAAGCGCAACCAGAAGCATTTCCCAGCATTTCAGCGGCGATGTGGTGGGCAGTGGTGACATTAACAACGGTGGGGTATGGAGATATTTACCCGGTGACGCCGGTGGGAAAATTATTTGGTGCAGCACTTGCTTTTATTGGAATTGGATTGTTTGCGCTGCCGGCAGGGATTATTGCTTCAGGGTTTTCTGAAGAAATTCAAAAAAGAAAGCGTCCTGAACTTGATGCACAACCGTGGACAACCGAACAGCAACAGGCAATGACAACCCATATTGAACAATCAGCAGAGTTGATGAAATTCTGCATAGAGACAGCGAAGAAAAAGTTTGGCGATAGTTTTGAGAATGAAGAAGTTATCCGAGACTTAGCTATTTCCCTGTATAAGGAAGCGGTGGGTAAGTTTAAGATTTTTTGAAGCCGGCATTAGGGCATTTAATACCGGCTTCAAAAGCAAGGAACTTAGCGAACTTTTCAATTAGTTAGTTAATCAACAGGAAATTTACTCCGACGACGCTTCCGAGAATAACCAATTCCTAACAAAAGAAATCCCGCCGCCATACCCAAAACTTGGCTGGGTTCCGGCACATCCGCATTTGCCGGCAATGAACCCGAACTTAATTGTTTGTTCATCCTTTTCGGAATTACAACCGGCACAACCTCTTGCCGTTTAGGATTCTTGGAATCAACTCGCACCTCTTCAGACACCGCGACAAATGCTGTGTATTGAGATAGCAACCGATAGGCAAGTGCAGTATCCGTAACTGCCTTAACACCGGCAAGATTTTCAGCGCCATACATTTGATTCATTAAATCTTTAATTCGTGCCCTTCCCCACAGTTGTGAAATTGCAGAATTGCCACTCACTTGATCGAAATTCACATTGAGAATCTTCTCATAACGCTGACCTCCTGCGATAGTGCCGGTGATGCGAATTTGCCCATTTTTGCGGTCTTGTTTACGCCCAAATAAGACTAAAGGTTGACTTGCAAATAAATCTGCTGCCTTGAGGGGATAAATTTCTGCCGGCTTCCCAGAACCGACCCAAGTTATTTCAATATTTGTTAAAACCGGATTGTTAATTTCTCGGAAAAACTTCTGTGCGACAGCCTTGCCAGATTCATGGGGAGGCACAATTTCAGCCGTTCCTCGTCCCAACTCTGCCAGCCGGTTAATTAAAAACCGATTCGTTGAAGAACCTACACCAAAACTGTACAGCCGGTTTCCAGCTTTTAGTCGCTTCTGAACTTCTGCAATTACTTGAAAGTCATTGCCAATCAATCCGTCTGTCAACAAAACCACGCTTCGCAAGCGTCCTTTAGGTGCCGGTGGAAAATCTAGAACCTTATTCATTCCATTCATTAACTCACTGCCACCATTTGCACTCAAACCATTAACATAAGCAATTGCTTTCTGACGGTTTGACGGCGTATTTGGTAAAGGGTTAGAGGACAGTTGCGTTGTGGTACTGGCAAAATCTATAATCGTAAACGTGTCTTCAGGATTGAGACCATTAATAAACTGCCGCATCAATTCCTGAGATTGCTGAATAGCCGCACCCGCTTGAGATCCAGATGTATCCATCAAGAACACAACATCTTTAGGCACAATCTGATTCGGATCGTACTTCACGGCTGGAATTAAATAAGTTGCAAAATGACCGCCTTTTTCATCCGATTGAGTTAATACCGTCGCCTGAGTGGAAGCACCGGCAACTTTGTAACGCAGAATCAAATCTTTATTGGGAATCGTCTTTTCCCCAGCAAGTTTCACCTCCATCGTTGAACCGGCACGTTGAATCGCCATTTGATGGGAAGGTGAACGTACTTCAGTAATTGGAACGCCGGCATCAATATCCACTGTGACATTAATATCTTGCCCAGAACGAGTTGCAGAAATCGGTGGATTCAGTTTCGCGGCATCTGCTACACTGTTTCCAGGAATATAACGCGGCCCTACTACCATTGGGAAGACAAATTCATAGTCGCCTCCCTCAAACTTTAAACTTTCGGTGTAGCGAATCGTAACATCAATTTTTTCACCGGGTTTAATATTCGCCAAAGATTGGGTAAAAATATTATCCCGTTCTTGTTCAAGCAAGCCTGCAGTTTTTCCCTGCTGTTTCGCTTGCCGATAAATTTGCTTGGCTTCTTCGCGCTTTTTAATTAAGCCACGAATCACGCGATTTCCCACCCGAATTTCCATATCATCCACCGCCGCCTCATCTGGCAGGGGAAAGGTATAAATCGCTTCTAAAGGTTCTTTGTAGGGATTAGCAAATGTCTGCGTCACTTCAACGCGCGACACATTGCCAGAAATTTTGGCTTTCACTTCTGTGTGTTGCAAGGGAAATGTTTTTTGCTGATTATCCGCAGTAAATAAGCCTGCCGACTGTGGAGGTGCTATTGGCTTCACCGGCACGTTATATTCTTGCGATACTGGGCTATTGTAATAAGTTGGCTGCGGCGGGAATAATGTATTCAATAGATTCATGCCGGCAGTCCATCCCACGACGATAACCGTACCCCCTAGCAGCACCTTATTCTTTGTCTTTGACAGCGCTGAGGGGGTAGCATTTAAATCGGTGAGAATTTCAGTCGTTGATTCGTAGCGCCGCTTCGTTGCACTTTGCAGCATTTTGTCAAGAACTTTCCCTAACTGAGGACTCACCGGCTTCCTCAAATAATCTCGCCAAACCCAACGATCTTCTCCACTATCAAACAAATCAAAGGGTGCAACTTGAGTCATTAAGTGGATGCAAGTGACACCCAAGCTGTAGATATCACTAGCAAAAATTGCCTTGCCTTTGGTTTGTTCTGGCGCTGTGTAGGCAGCAGAACCGATCATCGTGCCGGTTTTCGCCAAAGCCGTCTCCGTAGCCAATTTTGCCGCCCCAAAATCAACTAAAACCAGCTTGCTATCTGCCTGTCGGCGAATAATATTTTCTGGCTTTATATCTCGGTGAATAATTTGGTGATTGTGAACAAACCCCAACACCGGCAGCAAATCATTTAACAGTTGACGAATTTTAGTTTCGTTAAAAGATCCTTCCTCTGCTAATTCTTGCGCCAAATTGCAACCGGCAATCCACTCCTGCACAAGATACTGATGCCCGTTTCGCTCAAAATACCCCAACATTTGCGGAATTTGCGGATAGTTACCCAGTTGTTTGAGTCGCTGTGCTTCTTCACGAAAGAGTTCTGAAGCTTTCTGAGTATTGCCGGTTTGCTGAGGAAAAAACTGCTTGATCGCGCATCGCTTTTGTGCCGGCTGCAATTCATCCACAGCCAGAAAAGTGCGCCCAAATCCCCCAGCACCGATAGGTTCAATTGCCCGATATTGCCCTTGCAGCAGTAATTGAGCGCCGCAACTGTTACAAATTTCGTCAGAGGAAAAGTTTTGCGGATGTTGACAGTTGGGATTGAGGCAGTAGCACCCATCGAAGTTGGCGGTGGGTTTTTTTTGAGGAGTGAATTGACTCATAAACGCCTGATTTTTAAGACTTAATGGAGTTGCCAGGGTGGCACATGAGGTGCCCAAGCGAGGAAGCTTGAATAGCCGCTACAGTTTTCGCGAGGTGAAATACGGATAAGCGGCTTGATCAGAGCAAAAAAAGCTGCCGGTGGGGGTTGCTAAGCTTCAGACAATGCCGGTTAACCAGCGATCAAGAGCCGGCGCGTCTTTTAAAGCAGCATAATTGACGTGATTCTAGCTAATCTTTCTTGAGAGGGATTGACACAGATCACTTTTCACTCAAAAGACTGAATGCACCACCCCTGTAAGCCTAGGGTTTAAACGCCTAGCCGTTGAGTGTAGAGGTGTGCCGGCAAATACTAGGCGTTTGGGCAGGGATCTGTTATTTTTTGGGATAATATTCGTTGAGTTATTTCGATTCAGCGAAGTAATTTGATTGCTGCGGTTGCTGGGATTGAACATCACAGGTAGCAAGAGCGCTTTCACAACTGTCGATCCCAGGTTTCTGAATTGAAGAAATTAGGGTGCTGTCATCAAGGCAAAGAACATGGCTGGGAATCCCGCACACGTCAAACGGTTGCTAGAAACGAAACAATGTCAGGGAGGCGATCTCAGGGATGCCAACCTGAGCCGGTTCAATCTCAGTGGTGCCGACCTCAGCGGTGCCAAGTTGATGTTTGCCAATCTCAATAATGCCAAGCTCAGCAAGGCCAATTTGAGTGGTGCCGATTTAAGTTTTGCTAACTTGGTGGCTGCCGATCTCGTGAGTGCTGATTTAAGCGGTTTAGACGCCAAGGGAATTAATCTGTTTGAGTCTCATCTCAACAGTGCCAACCTCAGCGGTGCTGACTTAAGAGTGGCAAATCTGGTTAACTGCGATCTCAGTGATGCCAACTTAAGCGGATCAGATATGGGAGGGGCGAATTTAATCGGCACCCAGATGACGAGAGCCAACCTAAGTGGGGCAAACTTGGGAGGGACAAATATGGGGAAAGCGAATTTAGTTGCAGCGAACTTGCTAAATGCCAACCTCAGTGATGCGCGGTTAGTGGAAGTTGATCTGAGTGATGCTAACCTCAGCGGTGCTAACTTGAGTAGCGCCAACCTGTTGAATGCCAACCTCAGCGGCGCAAATCTTAGTGGTGCCAATTTGAATGGTGCAAACTTGGCAAATGCAAAGCTGGACGGTGCAATTGGACTTGAGAGCGACAGCCCAAATATAAGGCGACCAAATGTGGAGACAACAGCAAGTGCGCCGCCGGTGGGAATGTCTTACTTGAGTTTGCCTCATGCAGGGCCGTATTATTCTGATTCCCCAGGTTCTGCCGGCAAGCCACGCTTCGGTACGCCCTAGAAATCGATTTTTCTTAGTCGTAAATTGCCGGTTAGCACTATTAGTTTGCCTAACGTGTAAACGTCCCTGTGCTGGAACTTGTACAAGTTCTTATACGAGTTCACCAAATTCTTGATAAAAATAATGCCTCCAGAATAAAACCCTATCCCGTGACCGAGGCAACTAATGGATTCTTCAGCCCCACACCGGCTGACTCAATTAGCCAAAGTGTTCTTCAAGCTCGGCGCAATCGGATTTGGTGGCCCTGCGGCTCACATCGCCATGATGGAGGATGAGGTTGTCCACCGGCACAAGTGGCTGACGCGAGAGCAATTTCTCGATCTTGTCGGTGCAACAAACTTGATTCCCGGCCCGAACTCTACAGAAATGGCGATTCATGTGGGATACATCTACGCCGGCTGGTTGGGGTTAATTGTCGCCGGCATCTGTTTTATCGGGCCGGCAGTTGTGATCACCGGCGCATTTGCCTGGGCTTATGTCGTGTTTGGCCAACTGCCGCAAGTCTCGCCTTTGCTCTATGGCATCAAGCCGGCAGTCCTCGCCATCATCTTGGGCGCTATCTGGAAACTGGGAAAAACCGCTGTTAAAAACCGCAAACTCCTGCTGATCGCGGTTGCAGTTACGGTTGCCTTATTTTTAGGGCTAAATGAGGTGATTGCCCTGTTACTCGGAGGCTTACTGGGAATGCTTTGGCTGCGTTTATCCCAAGGACACAACGACGGAACCGGCACGGGATTTAACGGATGGCTGATTGGCGTTTCCTTCCATCCTTTACTCTCCCAAATTTCTACCGCTTCCCCGCTTGCCTCGCCTACTGCCCCGACTTTGTGGCAACTTGGATTATTTTTCCTAAAAGTCGGCTCAGTTTTATTTGGCAGCGGCTATGTGCTGATAGCCTTTCTAGAAGAGGGATTAGTCGGGCAAGGCTGGCTAACTCAACAGCAGCTACTGGATGCCATTGCTATTGGCCAATTCACACCAGGGCCGGTGTCATCAACCGCTACATTTATTGGTTATGTGATTGCCGGCTGGCCTGGAGCCGTGGTGGCCACACTGGGCATTTTCCTGCCTTCGTTTCTGTTTGTTGCTGCATTAAACCCCTTGCTCCCGCGTCTACGTTCCAGTCCTTGGGCTTCAGCATTTTTAGATGCGGTGAATGTTAGTGCTATCGCCCTGATGGCGGCAGTGACTGTGCAACTCGCCAGAGGCATCCTGATCGTCTCAACCGGCACTCAACTCAACATTGATTGGTCGGCACTCTTCATTGCAATCATTGCTGCCGTTGCTGCCATTCGCTTTCGCCTCACCACCATCTGGCTAGTCTTAGGGGGCGCATTGATGGGCTGGCTTGCCAATTTTATCTTGAGCAACTGATCGGAGAGGAAGGGCCAGGAAACGACTTCCTAGCCCCTAACCCCTAGTCCCTAACCTCTAATTACCGGCCAATGCCAACGTAACGGAAGCCGGCTTTTTCCACCGCCTCCCGATCAAGGAAATTGCGGCCATCAATGATCACGCGGTTGTTCATCAGCTTAGCCATTTTTTCATAGTCAAGCGTGCGGAACTGCTGCCATTCCGTCACCACCAGCAGGGCATCGCAGCCATCGGCCAGCCGTTCTGGATCAGTTTCTACAAGCACGCCAGATAGACCATGACGAATGCCGGTTTGAGACACAATCGGGTCATAAGCTTTCACTTTTGCCCCCAGCCGGTTTAATTGCTCAATCACGTTGAGTGCCGGCGCATCGCGCATATCATCCGTATCGGGTTTGAAGGTCAGACCTAACAAACCTACGGTTTTACCCTTGAGGATTTTAAGTTCGTGCTGAAGTTTTTCAATGGCGAGTAACCGCTGACGCTGGTTGACGCTGACTGCAGCTTTGAGAAGTTGAGCCTCATAGTTGTAGTCATCAGCAGTGTGAATTAACGCGGAAACATCTTTAGGAAAGCAGGAACCGCCCCAACCAATGCCGGCATTCAAAAATTTGCTGCCAATTCGGGAGTCCAGACCGATTCCTTTCGCAATCTGCACCACATCTGCACCGACGCGGTCACAAATATTAGCAATTTCATTGATAAAGCTGATTTTGGTTGCCAAGAACGCATTTGCAGCGTACTTGATCATCTCAGCAGAACTAATATCGGTGACAACCACCGGCACCGGCTGCAACGACTGATCTTCAGCAAACTTACGCTCAATGATCGGCGTGTAAAGTTCCTGCATCATTGAGATGGCTTTGGGGCTGTTGCTTCCCAAAACGATCCGATCTGGGTTAAAGGTGTCGTAAACTGCTGAGCCTTCGCGCAAAAACTCTGGATTACTGACAACGTCAAACTTAACACCGCTCTCAACGGCAACCTCTTCATTTGTTGTGCCGCCACCGACTCCCACCAGCGTCTTCTGACGTTCGGCGAGGCCATCAAGCACAATCATTCGCACCCAGTCACCTGAACCGATGGGCACGGTTGATTTATTCACGATTACCTTATATCCGCCATCTAGGTGGGCACCAATGCCACGGGCAACGGCTTCGACATAGCGGGTATCGCTTTCGCCCGTTGCCAGTGCCGGCGTCCCCACCGCCACAAACAAGATCTCACCGTGAGCCACCCCGGCTGCCAAATCTGAGGTAAATTCCAGATTCCCAGTCTGATAGGCTGCCTGCATAATCTCTGTCAGTCCCGGTTCAAAGATTGGCGACTGCCCAGACTTTAGCAGAATAACTTTTTGTTCGTTGTTGTCTACGCACACGACATGATGCCCAATATGGGCCAAGCAAGCGCCGGTTACTAAGCCAACATATCCAGTACCAATGACACAAACACGCATAATCGTAGATCCTCAAAAATAAAGGTTTGGGGTTTGGGGAAAGAAAAGTAAGAGGTGGGCAGCGTGAACCCAGTTAATTGTGCCCAGACAAGCGGCAGAAATTGCGCCGGTGTGAAATTTGTTTGAGCGCTTTTTTGTTCTGCCTTCTCTCTTTACTTCTTGTGCCTGTTCGCCACAGTGTTATTTAATGCAAAGGTTGCTAGTTTGAAGTGACACGGTCGCGGAAGTCCTGCACCGTCATCTTTAAACCTTCTGCTAGAGGCACTGTGGGCTGCCACGACAGCCAAGTTTTAGCTAGGGTAATATTCGGCTGCCGCTGCTTGGGGTCGTCTTCGGGCAAGGGTTTAAATATAATTTCTGCCTCTGGATTGACCATGTGCTGGATTTTCTGAGCCAATTCTAAGATAGTGTATTCATCCGGGTTACCCAGATTGATCGGCCCGATGTGTTCGCCATTCATCAACCGAATCAGCCCTTCCACTAAATCAGAAACGTAGCAGAAACTGCGAGTTTGCGAGCCATCGCCATAAACGGTTAGGGGAATTCCTTTTAAGGACTGCACGATAAAGTTGCTCACAACTCGACCGTCATTTTCTAACATCCGAGTTCCGTAGGTATTAAAGATGCGAGCCACTCGAATGTCAACGCCATTTTGCCGATGATAGTCAAATGCTAGGGTTTCGGCAACCCGCTTGCCTTCGTCATAACAGCTGCGAATGCCGATGGGGTTAACGTTGCCGCGATAGTCTTCTGTTTGCGGGTGAACTTCTGGATCTCCATACACTTCCGAGGTGGAAGCTAGCAGAATTCGTGCTTTGACACGCTTTGCCAGTCCCAGCATATTCATGGTTCCCAAGACATTCGTTTTGATAGTCTTGACGGGATTGTACTGGTAATGCACCGGCGACGCAGGGCAAGCCAAATGGTAAATCTGATCTGCCTCTAACCGAATCGGTTCGGTGATGTCATGCCGGATGAGTTCAAAGTAGGGATGATTGAACCATTTCAAGATGTTGCGCTTGTGCCCTGTATAGAAGTTATCCAAACAGATCACTTCGTGGCCATCGGCCATCAATCGGTCGATGAGATGGGAACCAATAAACCCAGCGCCACCTGTAACCAAAATTCTCATCGTTTCCTACTCCCGCTCTGTTGATATAAAATCCGGTTGAACACTCTGAATCTTGTCTGCTCCTTAAACAAGCTGAAAATTTGAGTATGCTTAGTTTTCAGCCGTAATTATCAGCGTGATTGATCGCGCCTTGACACCCTAAAACCCTGAACTACAAAATTTAAACTCGATTAGGTCTGAAATCGCGCCTAAAGGAATTATTCCCCTGTTGCTGCGCGTTCTATCTTCTGTGTTCCTAGAGTTTTTGGCATTCCAGTCTTGAATCAAGGCAGGGTAACTCGCTGCAAGTGAATAAGGCTTTGCTACAAAAGGCGTCCTCAAAACCAAATCAACTAGCAAGTTAACAAAAACTGCGGCTGAAGCGGGACTTCAGCACGCAGAATTTATCAAATCTTTAACTCTCTAGGGGCGCGCCAAACACTTTAGCGTTAGCCCTGATCCAGCTTAAGCACTGCCATGAAAGCTTCTTGGGGTACATCCACGGTTCCCACTGACTTCATCCGCTTTTTACCTTTTGCTTGCTTCTGTAGCAGTTTTTTCTTCCGGCTGATGTCACCGCCGTAACATTTTGCTAACACGTCTTTGCGAATGGCGGGGATTTGTTCGCTAGCGATCACCCGACTGCCGATGGTGGCTTGAATCGGAACTTTAAACTGATGGCGAGGAATCAGTTCTTTAAGTTTTTCGACCATTGCCCGCCCGACGTTATAAGCTTTGTCACGGTGGACAATCATCGCCAAGGCATCCACGGGATCGTTGTTAATCAGGATATCGAGCTTGACGAGGGGATTTTCGCGGTAGCCAATTAGGTGATATTCCATGCTGGCATAACCACGCGAACGGGACTTCATTTGATCAAAAAAGTCCGTTACCACTTCTGCCAAAGGCAATTCATAAATTAATGTGGTTCGCCCTTGGGTCAGATATTTCATATCTTTAAAAACGCCGCGCCGGTTTTGAGACAGTTCCATCAGGGCACCGACGTAGGTTTCCGGGGTAATCATCTCCACCTTGACAAAAGGTTCTTCGATTTTTTCCCGGTGGTTGGGATCTGGCAAGTGGCTGGGATTATCGATATCAATGATTTCGCCACTGTTGGTTGTCACCCGAAACACCACAGAAGGCGCGGTGACAATCAAATTCAGATTGTATTCCCGCTCTAAGCGCTCTTGCACAATTTCCATGTGCAGCAAGCCTAAGAAGCCACAGCGGAAACCAAATCCCATTGCACTCGATGTTTCCGGTTCGTAGTGTAGGGAAGCATCATTTAATTTCAGCTTTTCTAGAGCTTCGCGCAAGTCGGGAAATTGGTCGGCATCAATGGGAAATAATCCACAAAACACCATCGGTTTGGCTTCGGTGTAACCGGGAAGTGGTTCAGATGCCGGCACTTTCGCCAAGGTAATCGTATCACCGACACGGGCATCTTCTACGGCCTTGATCGCAGCACCCAGATACCCCACCTCACCGGCATGAAGTTCATTGACTTGGACTTGTGTGGGGGAAAGCACACCCAATTCGTCAATTTCGTACTCTTTACCCGATGCCATCAGACGGACGCGATCCCCTTTTTTCACCGTGCCATCCATGACACGGAAATAGACAATTACGCCGCGATAAGCATCGTAGTAGCTATCAAAAATCAGCGCCCGCAAAGGTTGAGAGACGGTATCTTTGGGTGCCGGCACCAAATGGACAATGGACTCTAGAATTTCATCAATCCCAATGCCTTCTTTCGCAGAAGTATGAATCGCACCAGAGCAATCTAAGCCAATAATTTCTTCGATTTCTCCCTTAACTCGTTCTGGTTCAGCGCCTGGTAAGTCAATTTTATTGAGAACCGGGATAATTTCTAGGTTATGGTCTAGGGCAAGATAGACGTTCGCCAAAGTTTGCGCCTCAACACCTTGGGACGCATCTACCACTAAAAGCGCTCCTTCGCAAGCGGCCAGACTTCTTGACACCTCATAGGAAAAGTCTACATGGCCGGGAGTGTCAATTAAATTCAGGACGTACTGCTGGCCATCCTTGGCTGTGTAATTCATCCGGGCCGCTTGCAGCTTGATAGTGATGCCGCGTTCCCGTTCGAGTTCCATGTTGTCGAGGAACTGTTCCTTCATCTGCCGGACATCGACTGTGCCGGTGGTTTGCAGAAGCCGGTCTGCGAGGGTTGATTTGCCGTGGTCAATGTGGGCAATAATAGAAAAATTCCGAATACGAGAGACCGGAACGTCAGTCATACGCTTAGCTTTAGCTGCCTGCGAGAAAAAACAAAAAATAGGGGGTCGAGAATCTGCACCCAAAGACTGGGCTGCTTAACGCATTTTAATGCTTTACCAGCAAGAGCGGGTGATTCTAGTTTTATTGCTTTGCTCTGATAAATCAGCGTCGTACAATAAGGATTAGGGAATGCCGGTGCAACCGGTTGTCGGTTGTTGCTGCCTGACTGACAGGAGCGAGTGTTTTCCTAAACAGCGCGTTATTCCATCTGCCGTCTGCATATCGGCTGCAAAGCCCGTTCTTAACTTTTTAATAGGATTTTTTGATGATGAATGAGCCTGCTGTTGATACCCGTCGCTCAGCCGATAAGGTAGAAGTTTCTATCCAGATCGATCCTGCCCTCCTTGATGAAATTAAGCACCTGACGAACGATCCAAGCAAGGTCGTTGAAACCGCCTTGCGGCAGTGGCTAAGAGGTGAAAGCCATCGGGATGACGAACTAACTCGCAACCTCCCGAGAAACCCGCCAGTGCCGCCTAGAGGGGAGTGGAATGATTGAGTGAGCGATAACCGGCTGGGGTGGCACTGGAAGTTAAGGCGCTTTTGCCAGTTGTGCCGGCAGATCAGGTAGGCAGGGTCTTGATTCAATACCCTGCGAAACTTATCATCATGGCCGGTAAAGGCGCAGTCGCTTCTGTGATTTAACCCCCAACGAAAGAGGTGAGCAACGCATCTCAATCTTTGTCAAAACAGACCGGCAGGATATGTGTCTTTAAACGTTAACCCTAATGACTGTTTGGTTCTTGCGCCAAGGGTTTTGCACAAGTCAAGGGTGGTAAGCCTTTACAATAGGAAGTTATAAAGGCCATATTAAAAGCAGTCTTAAAAGTAGTAAGAATCGGTGTGAAGTGTTAGGGTTCAGGCAGATTTTAGTAGAAATCTTTGATTGTTTTGTTGCCCCTGCTTTCTCTTTTTCCTTCTTAAAAACGTGTGTGAGATTGCTGTTTGCATATTTGAGCGGCACCCTCTGTCTCTGCATGGTGCCTCAATTAGCCTAATTTTTTGGGCCAACGCTTCGGGTTTAACTCTGGCAGTTTCCCATTGTGACGATGATGACCTCTCCCGCTGATTTTCAGTCCCCGCTTGCAGACTCTCCAGCCCTGGCATCTGGGGCAGAAGAGAATTCTGCCTGGTTGCAAGGGCTGGGCGCAGAGTTGGCATTCACTCAAGACGCAGCAGGCGTCTATCTTTCTTTTTACTGGCACAGTGCTGGGCGTTACGGTCTTTTACCGGCACAAGTTACAGGGCAATTGATGCGCGACACATTTGGGCCAGTAGCGCTGACGCCTTATCTAGAACGGGTGGGGCGGGTTGTGGAGAGTTTAATCCCAGAACGTTTTAGCTATCCGTTTCGCTTTAGGGAGCAATATTTTCTCTTCGATCTGGTCGTTAGCCCGATTATGGCGGTTGATTCTGAGGTAAAAACAGTTTTGGTGATGGGCCGGCTGTTGCCCAATGAGCGTAGCAAGAATTTGGAGAAAAATGCGCCGGCGCAAGAGGATTCTACGGTTTTGGCGTCGAGTCTGGATCTACACCAGAAGTTGCTCAGCAAAATTGTCGGGATTATTCGCCGCACGCTGCCACCAAGCTCGGAATTATACCAAAAGTTGCTGAGCAAAATCGCTCACAATATTCGCCGCACTTTGGATTTAACGACGATTTGCCAGCAGACAGTAAACGGTTTGGGACAGGCGCTGAATGTGAGTCGCTGTATTATCTGCCTGTATAAAAGTTCGACTCCTGCGGTGCCGGTGGTGGCTGAATTCTGCCAAGAACCTTATTGTGAGATGCTGGGTCTGGAACTGTCTGTGGTGGATGATGCTTACCTGCAACAAGCGCTGACAACCCTGGAACCCGTGGCAATTGAAAAGATGCCGGTGAATGCCTTTGGGCAACAGTCGATGATTGTAGCGGCGACTTTCTACCAAGACCGGCCTAATGGCGTAATCTGCCTGCATCAGTGTGATCGAACTCGTCCGTGGAGTGCGGCAGAAATGGAGTTCGTGCAGGAGTTGGCGGATCAAGTTGGCACGGCCATCGCCCATGCAACACTTTATCAAGAATTGGAAGAAGCGCGCAAACAAGCCGAGGAAGCGTCCCGCCTAAAAAGCGAGTTTCTAGCAAATACTTCCCATGAATTGCGAACGCCCCTAAATGGCATGATTGGGTTTCTGAGGCTAATCATGGATGGGATGGCAGATGATCCTGAAGAACAGCAAGAGTTTCTTAAGGAAGCCCATAACTCGGCGATACACCTGCTCAATGTGATTAACGATGTTTTGGATATTGCCAAAATAGAAGCCGGTAAAATGCAGCTCGATCTTGGCCCGGTGAAGCTAGATGAGCTGCTGAGTGCGGTTGAGGACTTGAGTGGGGCACAGGTACAGCAAAAAAATCTATACTTCCAAGTTCAAAGACCGGCAACCTGCGATGAAATTCTCGTTTTTGGTAACTACCAACGGCTGTTGCAGGTACTGCTGAACCTGGTCGGTAATGCGATCAAATTTACCCATGAGGGTGGAGTTACGGTTAGCGCCGAAGTGATTGTGCAGAAGGTAATCATTCACAACCAAGAACTCCCGGGTATGGTACTCGTGCGCGTAGCAGACACCGGCATCGGAGTTTCTCTGGATAAACAAGACAGATTATTTCAATCGTTCTCTCAAGTCGATAGTTCTCGCACTCGCCAGTATGGGGGCACCGGCTTGGGATTGGCCATTTCTCAACGGCTTGTGGAAGCGATGGGGGGTGTGGTGAATTTTTACAGTATGGGCGAGGGACTTGGCTCAACGGTTACGTTTACAGTGCCGTTGTTTCAAGAGCCGGTGATGATTTCGACGCCATCCCTCGAAACTATTGACATTTTTGATGAAATATGAAATGGCTATCAAGTAGGTGCCGGCAGTCTCTTGCTCAAGGTAGCCGTTTGGAGGGCCGGTTAAAACAGCTTAATCTCAGGGTATAGAGACTCAGGGTTAGCTCTGGCATTAAACTGAGGATCGTACTTCCACCTTTCCCCGACTGGTAAATTTCACTCACCGCACTCAGGAGGAATAATTTTGCGAGCAATTCTTATTAGCTTGGGGGTGATGCTGGCTTGTTGTGCCGTGCTGGTTGTGGCTCAAATTACCGGCAGCCGGCCAGAAGCCATTGCAGCAGAACTGCCATTAACCCAAGCTCAAACGGTTGTGGCTGCTCAAATTAACAACCCACTCGCTCAAAAGCCAACCCCCACTAAGCCCGATAGCAATACTGAAAACAACGAGACGGAGACAAATAAGATGATTACGACCCCTTCCGGACTGCAGTATGTTGATGTGCAGGAGGGAACCGGCGCAAGTCCCCAACGCGGTCAAACCGTGGTGGTTCATTACACCGGCACCTTGGAGGATGGCACCAAGTTTGACAGTTCCCGTGATCGCGGCCAGCCTTTCCAATTTAAGATTGGTGTTGGCCAAGTGATTAAAGGCTGGGATGAAGGCGTTGGCACGATGAAAGTTGGCGGACGCCGCGAGTTAATTATCCCTGCAGAATTGGGTTACGGTGCACGGGGTGCCGGCGGCGTGATTCCTCCCAATGCCACGTTGAAATTTGATGTGGAATTGCTAAAAATTGGCGGTTAAAAAGCTTAAATTTGGCCTTTCCCTGCCGGTTGAAATTAAGGCCGGTTGGGAGAGGCTAGATTACGAAAGCGAGTGAACTGCGGATCGAACAGTAATTTAACCGTGCCGGTGGGTCCGTTGCGGTGTTTTGTAATAATAATTTCTGCAATTCCCCTCGCTCAAAAGACAACTCCCATCCTGCCTTATAATACTGAAAACAACGAGACGGAGACAAGTAACAAGATGATTACGACCCCTTCCGGACTGTAGTATGTTGATGTGCAGGAGGGAACCGGCCCGACTGCGCAACCCGGTCAAACCGTTACAATTGATTACACCGGCACCTTAGAGAATGGCAAAGATAAGGGCAAGGTTTTTGACAGTTCCTGTGGTCGCGGCGGTTTCGTTATTCCCATTGGTGTTGGCAAACTGATTAAAGGCTGGGATGAAGGCATTGTCGGCATGAAAGTTGGCGGACGCCGCCAGTTAATTATCCCCCCAGAATTGGGTTACGGTAAAGCGGGTTTCCCCGGCGCGATTCCTCCCAATGCCACGTTGAAATTTGATGTAGAATTGCTACATATTCACGCTTAAGAAGCTAAAATTTCGCCTTTCCCTGTCGGTTTAAATCAAGGCCGGTTGGGAGAGGCTAGATTACGAAAGCGAGTGAACTGCGGATCGAACAGTAATTTAACCGTGCCGGTGGGTCCGTTTCGATGTTTCGTAATAATGATTTCTGCAATTCCCCTATCGGGTGTATCCGGGTTATAGTATTCATCCCGGTAAAGCATGATCACAATATCCGCATCTTGTTCAATGCTATTGTGAACTACTAGATTATTGGCGATAAAATTGTGAAAATCCGGAACAGTCAAATCGTAAACTTCAGTTTCGCCATCAGCCTCGATTGAGACAATTTCATCCCAATAAATATCGCTATTCGCTAAACAATCAATCTGATCAGATTTGACGACTTGAGCTAATCTTGCTGCCCTCTCCCGACTCACGTTTTGTTTATAAAGAGTGGTTCCACAGTGAGCCATACCTAGCTCAGCCTGCATTTGACGAACAGTTAAACTTATTTGTTGCATCGCTGGCGTTGCATACATTCTCCAAATATCATGGGGTATGATATCTCTGTTGGTGTTGGCAGCACGTACTGAAATGTGGCTAGCTATATCCATCAGACTTTGTTTTTTATAGCTTCCTACTGCACCAATCAGCTCAATGAATTTTTCTAAATCGTGTTTGCCAGATACCCAAACGTGATATTGATCTCGTCCTTTACACGGTTGTGGGATTAGAGATAATCGAGCATTTATACCAACTCTCAGCAATAGTGACTGTACATCTCCAGCTAATTGCTTGCTACTCGAAGCATAGTAAACATTAGGGTAGTGTTGTTTTCCTTTGCTGAGATTGATGCAACCGTCGGTACTCCAGAGATGACGCAAGAAAAGGGCTATAGCCTCTTGAGGTTGCGCAAAGATTTTGCTTGGGACAAATTTTTTATAGGATCTCAGCCCAAAGACTCCCATAGAGTCTAGCCATTTAGCAACAGGAGTACGGACGTTGTGCGTTAAAGTATCAGATGTTGGGAGATAAACTTGATACCAGTTACGCTCTTTATTAATGCGAGGTCTTACTCTATTGGTAAAGGTTTCAATGGCAAGAGATACAACCGTATTTGCTAAATCTTCCTCTCTTGTTGTGTACTGAATAGCGTGCCGAGGCAGAGTACATCCGTCGCCGATGAGATGACCAAGCAATGCAATTTCAGCATTACTCATAGACGAAACAGAGGAACTGGGTAAGGATCGGGGAATTGCAAGGCGATCACCAGCTTTTAACTCATCCAGCCGCTTCCAGCCGTGAATCATCAGAAATTTATGATTGCCGGTGGCTCTAATTGTACGCCCCAAGCGAGTTTTTAACTGAAAAACCGGCTTAACACCTGTTGCAAAGGCATTGCTAACAACCGCCTTTTCTAACTTCATCGTGGCTTCATTCAGTGCCAAGACTGCAAAACCAGATTTTCCGACTAATTCACGAATCGGCACCGAGACGCCACTATCGGCTAATGTCACTAAACTATCACCGGCTAAGCAGCCAGATTCGCGTAAATCTGACATCATCGGGCGCTTGTTTGTGCGAGCTTCAACGCCCCGACTTAGCTGTGATAAAGCAATAATGGGTACATTTAATTCGCGAGCTAACCCTTTAAGAGAACGGGTAATTTTTGACAGTTCTTGTACTCGGTTATCTGGGGTACTTCCTTCCATTAACTGCAAGTAATCTATCAAAATTAATCCCAGTGCGCCGCCACTTTCAGCTTGGAGACGACGCGCTTGTGAACGCATTTCAGTCACCGTTACGTTAGCAGTATCATCAATAAAAATAGGCAATTCAGAGAGCGTGCCGATGGCGTGACTGAGCGGTTCCCACTCATTTTGACTAATCCGCCCAGCCCGCAGCCGGTTGCTTTCAATTTGCGCTTCACTTGCTAGCAGCCGTTGCACAAGCTGTTCTTTCGACATTTCTAAGCTAAAAATGGCAACCGGCAACTTATGATAAGCCGCAATATTGCGAGCAATTGACACTGAGACTGCGGTTTTTCCCATTGAAGGACGACCGGCAACGATCACCAAATCGGAACGCTGGAAACCGCCGGTCATTGCATCTAAATCGTAAAACCCACAAGGTAAACCAGGCAGTGCAATTCCCTGATTGCGTGTTTCAATATCTTGGAAGGTATGAATTAGGGTGTCAGAGACTGGAATTAGACCTTGCTGGGGGCGAGATTGGGTGATATTGAAAACTTTTTGCTCTGCGCGATCAAGAACAATTGCCAGATCGGTTGCCGTATCAAATCCTAACTGAGCAACTTCATTGCCGGTTTTTATTAACTGCCGGCGCACATATTTATCTACCACCAATCCTGCTAAAGCGTCAATATTCACGGCTGACACCGTGCGCTCTACTAACTGCGCTAGCTTGCTTTGTCCACCGATTTTCTCTAGCAAATTGTGATCAGAAAGCCAAGCATGAACTGCGAGCAAATCCGTCGGCTTTCCCTTACTGTGGAGTGTGAGTGCTGCTTTATAAATTTCTTGGTGTGCTAAGAGTGAAAAAATGTCTGGCCGGAGAAGTTCAGCAACTCGATTAATGGCATCTGGATCGAGGAGAATGCCGCCGAGAATACTTTCTTCAGCCTCAATATTTTGAGGAGGGAGGCGTGAAGCGTAGCTATCGTTAAAGCTTTGAGAATTCACTTCATTAATCATAACAGCTAGCACCCGCCCTAGTATGCGTTTAGCTATCAACGTGTCAATTCTGAATTTTGAATTTTGAATTCCTTAAAAATTCAAAATCCAAAATCCAAAATTATTTATTAAAGAGGCAGCACTTGAATTTCAACGACTGCCGTTACATCAGGATGCAATTTGACTTCTGCTTTGTAGGAGCCAATTTTGCGAATGTCGGGAAGGGTAATTCCGCGCCGATCAACTTCTTGATTGGTCGTTGCTGTAATCACATCTGCCACTTCTTGCGCGGTGACGCTGCCGAAGATGGTATCGCCTTCACCGGCTTGCTTTTGAATCGTAAAGCGGCCCACCGATTCCACTGCGCTCTTGCGAACTTCGGCTTGTTGCTTCTCTTCCAGAAGCCGCTGCCGCTCTTGCTCTCTGCGTCTTTCGACTTGCTTGAGAATGCCTGGGGTCGTGCGAACGGCCATTTTTTGAGGAATCAAAAAGTTGCGGGCGTAACCAGGGGCGACTTCAACCAGATCGCCATTTTTCCCTAGCTTTTTCACATCTTGTGTCAAAACTAATTGAACACGTTTGCTCATAGTGTTTACCTGTTGTCAACTGCGCGGATTTTGTCAGGGATGAGGCGCTTAATTATAAGCCAGAACATCCTATGGTAGCGAAATCTGCTGATCGATTGCAACAGCTTGATCTAAGATTAATCGGGAATTTAGGGGCTAGGGGCGCTGAAATGGGACGGTTAAAGGGTGATTCGCTTAAAACCGATCCCGCATACCTCGCAAACGCCCAAAAGTTTCTTCAGGATGGGAGCTTTTCACCGCAGCTTGCAGAGCCGGCTCATCCCAGCGTAAAAATGGATTGGTGCGCTTCTCAACACCCAGCACAGAGGGGATCGTCGCCTCTAACCGGCTTCTGGCTTCCTTGACCTCCTGAAAGCGATTTTGCAAGTCGTCATTGTTGCCATCCACCGTTAGGGCAAATTCCAGATTTGTCAGCGTGTACTCATGGGCACACCAAATCTTGGTACTGTCGGGTAAATTTCGCAACTTGCTGAGAGAGGACAGCATTTGCGCCGGCGTCCCTTCAAACAGTCTGCCGCAACCGCCGGCAAACAGAGTATCCCCGCAGAATAAATCGCCTATCTCCTCACCGGCAGCCGGTGGAAAATAGTAGGCAATATGGGCGTAAGTATGACCGGGTACAAAGAAAACTTCCCCAGTGCGATCTGCAAATTCCACCTGATCGCCTTCTCGCAAAAATACCTGCTGTCCGGGAATCCTCCCCTGATCCTCCGCGCCGGCATAAACCGGGATATTGGGAAAGCGTTCTAGGAGTTGCCGGTTGCCACCCACATGATCTCTGTGGTGATGGGTATTAAAAATAGTAACCAACTCCGCACCCAATGCCTGCAGTTGTTGCAGCACGGGTTCCGCCTCAGCCGGATCTACCACAGCGGCAATATTTCGAGCGGGGTCATGCAGTACAAAAATGTAATTGTTCTCTAATACTGGAAGCCGGTAAACCTGCATAAAAAACTGTCTCCATAACGGCATAATTGGTGAGCGATGTGAAAAAGTCAGACGGCAGAAAAACAGTAGATGTGATGAGTTCCTTACAATATTGTTAGTGGCAGCTTTGTCGAACTCTCAATCCACTGCTTTAAGCGTGACTATTTACTTATGGTAAAGACAGCTCAGGGTAAATCAACCGTAACACTTCATCAACTAATCGAGCGTATTCTTGCTGCCGAGCAAATTACTCCGCAGGAGCATTTGCAACTAACCTCAGCAATTCTTGCCGATCACCAGATGACGGAGGAAGATCGACGCCAGATCAATCGCATTTTTGACCAAATCCAAATCGGACGCCTGAAAATTGGTAATTAAGTTTTGAGTTTTGATGAGGCCGGTTTTAGAAGATTTCAGGGTGAGGAAGCTGAAAATTAAATCTTACTGATTGATAGCAAAATGCGATTAATTCACACCCTTAGCTGGTATTTTCCCGATACTTCTGGCGGCTGTGAGGTTTATGTGGATGGACTGGTACAGGGGTTGTGTGCTTATGGCATCACCGGCACGGTTGCGGCTTCTCGCCACGGAACACAGGAAGCAGTTTACCGGCACAACGGGGTAGAAGTCTATCGCTATCCCCTCTATCCCCAACCAACGAAAGCCCAGCAGCGTCAGCAGTTGCTCCCAAGCGGGTTTGAATATTTTTCGCGGTGGCTAGAGGCGCACCCAGCAGATATCTATCACCAACATTCTTGGCGTTTTGGTTGCGGGTTACACCATCTTCGGTTAGCGCGTCAGTTGGGGATGCCGGCTATCGTGACGGTTCATCTGCCGGAGGCGGTGTGTCTACGCGGTACGATGATGTTGCACGGGCAAACGGCTTGCGATGGCTGGATCGATCCGGCACGCTGTGGGCATTGTATCGGGGTTCCAGAACGGGTGTCGCCGGCATTGGCGCGGGCGTTGAGTTATGTTCCTCTCAGGGTGGGAACGGCGACGGAAAGCGAATTATTGAATTCTGATTCAATTCGGCTGCGGCAGTTAGCAAGAGCAGTTGGGATTCCGCCTTGGGTGCGCCGGCACCGGCATCTACTTTTAGAAATGGCGAATTTGGCTGATCGAATTGTGGCGGTGTGCCAGTGGCTTTATGATGCGTTGTTAATTAATGGGGTGCCGGAAGAAAAATTAGTGCTGTGCCGGCAAGGCGTTGGGGATGCCGGCAGCCGGACGATAGCGCGGCGCAACCGGCATCCAGACGATCCGCTCAGGATAGGCTTTTTAGGACGCTGGCAAGACACAAAGGGCGCACAAGTGCTCGCGGGGGCGATTGAGCGTTTGCCGGCACATATCCCTGTCGAACTGGTGATTCATGGCATGGTGCATGGGGAGGCGGACAAGGTGAATCGGGATTTGGTGTTGGCGATAGCGCAAAAAGATCCTCGCATTCAAGTTGCCGAGAAGCTTTCACGAGAGGAAGTGCCGGCAGCGGTTGCTGGTTTCGATTTGCTGGCTGTCCCCTCCCAAGGGTTTGAAACCGGGCCATTAGTGGTTCTGGAAGCTCATGCGGTTGGGACGCCCGTAATTGGTTCGGATGTGGGGGGTGTCAATGAGTTAGTCCATCACGGTGTGGATGGTTGGCTGGTGCCGGCGGCTGATGTGAATGCGTGGAGTGAAGCGATCGCTCAGTTGGCGACGGATGTCGGTCTTTTGCCTAAACTGCGCCAGGGGATAAAGCCGGTGCGGACGATGGAGGATGCTGTAGCAGATATGGCCAAAGTCTATGAAGATGTAATTGGGCATGGGGCATAGGGCATGGGGGATTGGGCATGGGGCATGGGAAGAGGGAAGTAGGGAAGGGAGGTTTGGTTAGGCGGAGATGTTGGAAAGTTAAAGGGTCGTTAGCTTACCATGACTAAAAAGTTAAAGGTTTCCATCCTCTCGCCTACTTTATCTAAAGGTGGCCTTGACCGAGCTTATTTGCTGGGTCAAGTGTTGCGAGAATTAAATTATGAAGTGGCAATTCTAGGCTTTTTATTTGGAGAATGTATTTATCCACTTCCCCCTGCCGAGTTGCCGGTTGATTCGGTTCCCGGCGCAATTTATCCGCAACTGTTCACTTCAGCTAAGCAACTTCTCAAAAAAATTGATGGAGATATTATTTATGCGGTAAAACCCAAACCTACGAGCTTTGGCATCGCTTTACTCAAGAAGATTAGCACTCGCCGGCCTGTTGTTCTCGACATTGACGATTGGGAACTCAGCTGGTGTGGGGGAGATGAGTGGCGCTATCGTCCTTCCTTGAAACAGCTAGCTAGAGACATCCTGAAGCAAGACGGTGCTCTCAGAGACGCCTCTCATCCAGTTTATCTACAGTGGATGGAGAAATTGGTACAGCGTGCCAATGCCATCACGGTAGACACACACTTCCTACAACAGCGCTTTGGTGGTATTTATCTACCCAATGGGAAAGATACTTCACTGTTTGACCCTGCTAAATTTAATTCAGAAGCAAGCCGAGTCCGCTATGGGTTGGCGAATTATCGAGTGCTGATGTTTCCGGGTGCACCACGCCCCCATAAGGGGCTTGAGGATGTTTTGATGGCACTTGATCGGCTGAATCAATCTGATTTAAGACTGGTGATTGTTGGCGGCAATCCCTATGATGACTACGATGATAAGCTGATTTCACGGTGGGGGCGCTGGATTGTCAAGCTGCCGCCTGCGCCGATGGATCAGATGCCCGAAATTGTGGCAGCGGCACACGTTGTCGTTGTTCCCCAGCGGGATACGGTTACAGCTCGCGCTCAATTTCCGATTAAACTAACGGAGGGTATGGCAATGGCAAAGCCGGTTTTGGCAACACGTGTGGGTGATATTCCTGAAATCTTATCTGAAACCGGCTATCTCGCGGCTCCGGGCTGTCCAGAGGAACTCGCTGAGAAAATTCAATATATCTTTCAGGATTTTAAAACAGCAAATATTCAAGGCATGAAAGCTAGAAATCGCTGCCTAGAACGCTACAGTGTGCCGGCAATGGCCTCTATTTTATCCAAAGTTTTGGCATCTTTGTAATTAAGTCTATGTAGTTTTGGATGGGATAATGGGATAAATAAATACAGATATATTGAGGCAAGCGTCCTCTAAAAACGGCACAGTTATTCATCATGAAAACTCACCCGATAGGTCGGTTAAAACAAAGTTTTAACTTCTATAAAAACAATCATTTAGAACCTGAGCGGCTTAGGAATCACTTCATGGTAGCCAATAATTTAATCCTAAAATTTACCAGAAACTATCCTAAGGAAATAATCTTAACGATAATTCTTGGCTTCTCAGGTGCTTTTTTTAATGGCGTGAGTACAACCTTAATTGTGCCGATTGTATTTAGCCTTTTAAACCAAGCCATTGATTTAAAAGGAGCGCCGCCGATTATCCAAACTTTGATGTATCCCTTTGCCGGGGTTCCTGAAAGCTATCGTTTAATCGTGATGGCTAGCACAATTGTCTTTGCCATTGCTTTAAAAAACGCGGCTTCCTATGCCAGTATTTTAGTTTCGACATCACTAACCCGGAGTCTGACGGCTGATTTACGAGAAGCCGGTTTAAAGTTATTACTAGATGTAGATATCGATTTTTATTCCAAAATGAAAGTGGGAGATCTGATCAACCGCTTGGGGGCAGAAGTCAACCGAACGGCTAATGCGATCAGCACCACCATCCAAATTTTAATTACATCTATCACTGTTTTAGTTTTCGTTCTGTTGCTGCTAGCAATTTCCTGGGAACTCACCCTCGCTTCCACGGTGTTACTATCTCTAGTAATTTTAGTAAATCAGTACGCCATTGCCCGTTCCCGATTTTTTGGCCGGCTACTGTCAGAGGCATCTAAATCCTATTCTGTGAGAGTGTTGGAAACTCTCAGTGGAATTCGGCTGGTGAAAGCAACGAGCAATGAAGAAACAGAATACGAACAAATTAAGCATTTAATTCGGGAACGAGAAAAAGCAGATTTTCAATCGGAAGCGAATTATGCAGCCATTGCACCGCTAACTGAAGTAACCAGTATTATCGCTTTATTATTAATTGTATTTTTAGGTAGGACTTTTTTTGCAGATGAGTTGAGGTCAATTTCAACCGTTCTCCTCACATATTTATTAGTGCTGTTTCGACTTCTACCGCTGATTTCTCAACTTAATAGTTCTCGCAGCCAACTGGCTAATAATTCCGCTAGTGTGGATGTAGTGGATGACTTTCTGCGGCGCGATAATAAACATTTTATGGTGAATGGCACGCTGCCCTACAGAAAGTTACGTGAAGGCATTCATTTCAAACAACTCTCTTTTGCTTATCCCGATCATCATGATTTGGTTCTCAAGGATATCGATCTATTTCTTCCGCAGGGAACAACCTTAGCTTTAGTTGGCGGAACGGGTGCCGGTAAGTCAACTTTAGCAGAACTTTTACCCAGATTTTACGATCCCACAGAAGGCCGCATTTTGATAGATGGCGTTGATTTGCGGCAGTTCGATCTCAAGGCATTAAGACCGGCAATGGGTATTGTTAGTCAGGATACATTTTTGTTTAATGACTCCGTCCGCCATAATATTGCCTATGCTAAGCCTAATGCCACGGAAGAAGAAATTATTGAAGCGGCAAATCGCGCAAATGCTTATGAGTTTATTGTGGATCTGCCAGAAGGTTTCAATACTATTATTGGTGATCGCGGGGTGCTCCTATCTGGAGGGCAGCGTCAGCGAATAGCAATTGCCCGCGCTTTACTGCAAAACCCGGAAATATTAATCTTAGATGAAGCGACAAGTGCTTTAGATACGGTGACTGAACGCCTTGTCCAGTTAGCCCTTGAAGAACTGTCTCGGAATCGCACAACTTTGGTGATCGCCCACCGGCTTTCAACCGTGCAAAAAGCCGATCAAATTGCTGTCATCGATCAAGGACGGGTTGTTGAGGTGGGTTCTCATGATGAACTGGTTCGCAAAGGTGGTTATTACACGCGTTTATATTCTCTGCAATTTCTAGAACAAGTAACGCGCGATGAAGCTTTAATTCGAGCTTCTTATGAAGTTCGGACTCGCCTGAATCCGATGATTGGTTTTCTGAAGTTGTTGGTTGATGATATGATCGATTCTCAAGAAGAACGAGAGGAGTTACTAAAGGAATCCTACCACTCTGCTACGTGCATTTTGAAAATTATTGAGTTAATTGAAGATCATGTGAGAATGCGGATTCGTTCGTAAGTTTTAGATTTATGGCAAGTGGCGGATTTTTGATTTTTTAATCGCAGATAAACGCAGATAAATGTATGTTGGCTTGATAAATACAACATTCGGAATATTTGTCAACGTCTCAAATATTTGTACCTGTTATTTAATTATGATGAAACTTTGCCAACGAAGTTTGACAGCCAATTGAGTAAATTTAATTCGTTTAAAATAATTTGTCTTGCTTCCGCAATGGCATCTCTCGCTGCATACCAGTAATCTGGGGTGGAGGTGATTTCTTTAATAAATTCCAATCCTTTTTGATCAAGGCTGGGTAGGCGGATAAAACTCCCCGGTGGTAGTAGCTTATCAGCAGCCGGCCCTCCATAATAAATTGGCAAGCACCAAGCTAGCAGCGCATCCCAAAGTTTTTCGGTGACATACCAATCGTTGTCAGCATAGTTTTCAATGGCTAAATTGTAGTAATAGGGAGCCATCGCGTGCCATTTATTGCTCAATGCCCCATAGTTCTTTGCCCAATCTGGCAAATTACGCCCATAAAGATCGAAATCTAAACCTTGCTCTTGCAACATTTTTAAGAAATCTAAACGCCGCAGATGGTTGGCACTACGATCAACTCCTGATGTTACCCAAGAGCAAGGTTTTATTTTTTCTGGGGAACCCATTTCACTAAGTTCTCGAAAAGAGTTGCCAATATACCAAATTGCCGGCATATAATCGGGTGCCGGTGCTAAATCATCTGGGGAAGAAACATAACCGCAATACTTTTTTGATGCTTCATAATTTTCTTGATAAACTGCTGCATATTCTTCTAAAGGTGGTTCCCTGAGTAAAGAAATGATGCGCTCTTTGGGAACTCCTCGAAATTGAGCAATAATATCTTGTTCTGGATTGGAAGCCGGCTGCCACAAGCGCGTTACCTGAGACTTTAAATGTCCCTTCCAAGTTTTCTTTCTCGAACGCGGAAATTCAAACTGATAGAGCAGTAAAAAATCGGGTTCTGGGGCATTTGCTAACATTTGAATGTTGCCCCACTTGCCAAAGTTATGGGGGGTTTGATGCCATAACCAATCACTCTGGCTAGCTGCCAGTGGCTTATTGGTAAACATCGCTGGATAGCTTGTTACCATGCCGACAACTTTTGGGGTCATATTGATTTTAGATTTTAAATTTTACGTGTAGTAATAAAGTTAAAATACTATAACTTTTGCAAAAGTGGATATTTTTTACGGCCTCTATAGAAAAATTAGATTTATCTACATTTTAGGCAGAGGGTCTTATCCGTTTAAATAAGTGGGTTATTCTGAGCCAAATCTTGTATTTTTGAAATTTTACTTGGCAAGTTGGCTCAGAATCACATTAGCGCGGTCAATGAGCAGTGTTCAAAAACCAATAATATTAGGCACTGACTTCTTTTTTAGTTAATAGAATCTAAGTCCAACGCTTGTGAGCCACCGCGATCAAGCTGAACCAAAAGTTTGCCAAGCTGATACCAAATTAGCCAGCTACTGAGGACGGTGAGGGGCAAAGAGATGACATAGGAGACGGGAAAGGGAAAGCCAAAAATTTCTAAGCCGGCAGCGAGAAAGACGCATACACCGACAGCAATTCCTAGAAAAGGAACAAAAAGTTGAGTTCCTTGCAAATTCATTAAAGTTCGGGTGGAGCGGTTCTTTGCCCACTCGCGCACCAATTGTTTGAGGGTTGTGTCAAATGCTGAGCCACAAGCCATGCCGACTAGCAAACCTGCCACGAGTAAAAAATATGGGGGTTCGGAATAGTAATACACAAACAACTCCTTGAGTGGGGAATTAGAAATTGGGCTGGGATTTGGGGATTTGGGATTTGTCCCGCTTCCCCGCTCCAACTGCCTTTAATTAGAATAGGGGCTTTTGGGATCGCCAGCTTTGAAATGCGGGGATCTTGGAAGCAGCACCCTCTGTAGAGAATTCCGCCAAAGCGCCCAGCGCGGCGTTTAAGAGGCGATTGGGCTGCAAATCCTCTTTAACAAGGTTCCAAATCCGTTGCACTTCTTCGGTGTGGAGTCGGTTATCTTCTGTGAGGGCAAGCAGCAGTTGCCGGCGCAAAAAATTACCTTCATCGGAGAGAAGATACTGCAATCCCAACTGAGCGGTGGGGAGCAGATCAAAGCTTTTATCTCCTCGCGCAATTTCAATTAAGTTTTCTAGCCGCTCCCACTGGAGTTTGCCATCTTTAAACAGCACTTCAATTAACCGGCGACGAAGTTCAGGAGATTCGCCGGTAAGCAGACGCCGCGCCACGTAGGGATAGGCAACTTCTACAATTTTGAAATCGGGATTGAGGGTAAGTGCTAACCCTTCTTGTGTCACAAGGGAGCGAATAATTAGGGCAAATTTTGCCGGCACTCGGAAGGGATAATCATACATCAATTCCGAGAAGCGATCAGTGATGGTTTTGAAGTTGAAATTCCCCACACTTTCGCCGATAATATCGCCCAAAACTGATTCTAAAGCCGGCATGATTGGCATAATATCAGTGTCGGGCGTTAAAAATCCTAACTTGACAAAATCTTCAGCTAATGAAGCGTAGTTTTGGTCAATAAGATGCACGATTGAATCCACAAGGGTTTCTTTGGTGCTTTGCTCTAGCTGATCCATCATGCCGAAGTCGATGTAAGCCATTCGGCCATCTGCCAAGGCAAACAAGTTACCTGGATGGGGGTCAGCGTGGAAAAATCCGTGTTCTAATAGCTGTTGCAAGCCGGCTTCCACACCCGTGCGAATTAAAGCATCAGTGTTAAGACCAGCTTCTTGAATTCGTTGAGTGTCCGTCAGTTTAAAGCCATCAATCCACTCAAGTGTTAGGACGTGCTGGGTGCTGTAGCGCCAGTAAATCGCTGGAACTTTGACACTTGGGTTATTGTAAAAATTACTTGCGAATTGTTCGGCGTTACGCCCTTCGTTAAGATAATCAATCTCTTCAAAAAGCTTGATGCCAAATTCGTCAACAATTAAGGTGAGCTCATGCCCTAAGTTGAGAGGCAGCCAAGGACCAAGCCAGCCGGCAGCCCAACGCATTAAATAAAGATCAAGGGTCAGTGTTGGTTTTAAATTCGGGCGCTGTACCTTCACCGCGACTTCTTCGCCGGTGTGGAGGCGTCCGCGATAAACTTGACCCAAGCTAGCCGCAGCAACTGGATTATCGGACAATTGGCTAAAGCATTCTACGACTGAACGATCAAGTTCTGTCTCAAGAATGCGTAAAGCAATTTCATTGGGAAATGGCGGCAACTGATCCTGTAGCTTGATCAGTTCTTCTAAAAAGTCTTTGTGAATAAGGTCGGGTCGGGTAGAAAGGGCTTGACCGACTTTAATGAATGTAGGACCCAGATCAGTCAGTATATGTCGCAGCTGTTCTGCTCTTTGCGACTTATTTTCTGCGCTTTGGGTCTGCCATCGATCCCACTGCAAACCTAGGACAAAGCCGGCAAAGAACCAGATGATTTTAATAGCACGCCAGATGACTAGCCAGGGACGGAAGCGATAATAGTTGTCAATCGCTTTCGGATCGTAGCGCCGCAGCGGCGCAAGACCTCGCGCCACCTCGATTTTGTGCTGACCCACGCTTTTATTTGCCTCTTCAACTCAGAAACTAACAATGTGAAAGTTGACGATATTAACCCCTATTTGGGTGATCGCCACTTAGGCTCGCTTCTTGTCCTTAAAGATTGACCGACGAGCCGACTTTAAGGACTGTTTATAGATTGGTCATTTAGCTGACCGATCTAACGATTGAGCTAAATTTTTATCTTTTTCTTAACTATAGTATATAAAAGTACAAGTAAATCCTTTTAGAGGGTAGAAGCTAGAGGCATTAGGGACGCAATGCTTTGCGCCTGGAAAGAGAAGCCCCAATCAGGATAAACGTTGGCCCGGGTTGGATCAGCTTTGGGCCGGTAGAGATTCAATGCCGGCTAGCAGAATCGGTTGATCGCCTCAAAAGCGCTATGTAGCGGTTCTCAATTGGATGAAAGACTAGGAAAGTCAGAAAGACCTTGTGAAGGCAAACTCAGATGCCGGTAAACACTGCCGGTGCCATATATTATAAAGCTGCAGAAATAAAACTTAAAATATCAAAGCGTATCATGTGGATAGAGATGCTCTAATTGCAGAACTACAAGCAGCCGGTGTTAGGCACAATCCTGATGAGATCCTGCAAATTGCTAAAAAGCTGGATGGTAGTATCGTCTTTTTGGAGACGGGTAATGATAGATCGGGTTGGCAACACATTCGACGAGAACACACAGAAGATTTTGCCAACAGAGGAATTCCTGAAGACCAAATTCAAGATGCGATTATGGCTGGTGTGACTAGAGGGAGAATTATTGGGACTCAAGGAACTAGCCGAAGTGTGTGTGAGGTCGTGTTTAATAGCGAAACTCAATACATTTCTGTCGAGGTGGCTAGTAATGGGTATATTGTCGGTGCAAATGCAAAACCCAAGCGCTTAATCCGTCGTTTTATCGAAGAGAGATAGTCATGATTAAACAGATTAAGTTAATGCCTGACTTTGGATGCTGGCCACTGTGGGAATATGAAGATAGGGATTTAGTTGATAATCCTCATCCATCAGAGTTTCCCCTGAATGAGGAGACGGTTAAACGGTTACTGCAGTGGCAACAAACTTATGAGGGAATTATGAATTGGGACGATCCTCATTCAGCCGGCTTTGCAAGTGAAGCAGATCGGGTTGCTTTTGAAGAAGAGGGAATTCGTCTGTGGCAACAACTTCAAAAGGAACTTGGGAATGATTGGGAAGTTTCTTATTTCAGTGAGTTGCAAGGAAAGTTGTTAAAAACTCCCGCAGAATTATTGAGCTGACAGTAAGGATAAAATCGGCTTTTATTGTCTTCTACTAATAACTTTAGTTCACATTTTCCGATTAAGAATGCAGACGCATTGTGTTCGTATAACGATTTTAGGTAAACCGGCGAGACAGCCAAACTTTTTAGGAAGTGTCGAATACCCGTTTTACCTTTAATAAAATCTCGCTCCAAATTAGCAAGATGCCGGCGTTCAAAAGTATATGGAATTCTCTCCAACGTTTAACGGTAAATTTGGATGAGAAACTGACCTCGTTTTTCAGCCAAGGCATTATCGAGTGGTAACGGCTTCCTGTAACAGCCTATTTGAATTGATTACAGCGTTCATCGGCACGCTTGTTTAAAACTGCTTAACTCGCACTCGCTCTTTGGGCACTTGCCATCAGTTTTGGCGGCAAATCTAGCGTTTGCATAATGATAGAGATGTAAGGTTCTATCAACTGATATGCCTGTGCCGGCAAATATTCGTTTAGTGTTTCTTGAAGGCAGCGATAAGCCACTACACAAGCCCCGTTTTGACGATAAGCTGTGAGAATATTTGCCTGCCAAAATATTAAACTTTCTTTGAAAAACCGCTCGTCATCTCGTAGCACGGCGAGGGCGATATAGCGCATTACTTCGCTCATATCATACTGACACCGGCTCCCATGTTTCCGCATCACTTCTGGCTGAAGAGACATAAATTTTCTTAGCGCCAGATTCACCAATTTATCTGCCCGCTCTCGTATAATGTCATAGGTTTTTAACCGCACCGAAAAAGTTTTTAGATAGCGCTGCACCGGCTGAAGTTCTGTCTTCGTTAGATAGCGCCCTTCACTTTCATTCGCTAACTCTTCAAGCGTGGAGTTAATTGTACGCATTTTATTAAAATTTCAGTAATTCCCATTCATAGTTTGGGCTAAACGGGAAAGTCTGACAAGTCATTGATGTAATTTGTAACAAAAAACGCACCACAAGCATGAAGTTTTATCAAGATTTATATGAATAAGTTAAACAACACGCTTTGAATTGAGATCATCTTCTCTATTGGGGTTCTAACCGGCAACATCTGCAATAAAATCAGGAAACAA
The DNA here is from genome assembly GCF_014695725.1 of Microcoleus sp. FACHB-672. Taxonomy (NCBI): domain Bacteria; kingdom Bacillati; phylum Cyanobacteriota; class Cyanophyceae; order Oscillatoriales; family Microcoleaceae; genus Microcoleus; species Microcoleus sp. FACHB-672. The sequence continues at coordinate 78,224 of NZ_JACJOU010000026.1, forward strand.
AGGTTCCACAAACCCAACTCCCAGTGATATTAGCCCAATCTTGCTCCTTCTACCTCTAAGGAGTATAAATAGCCTTGGTCATTAACACGCGTGGCAATCGCTAACCCGTTTGCGCCCCAACCGGCAATTGCTAAGGGTGCCTTCGTTCCCTTCAATGTTCCCACGCGCCGCCCTTGGAGATCGAGAAACAAAATTTCACCTTGAGCATTTGCTATAACGCACCCGCCTTGAACCGCCGCCCAGCACACCGGCACAGTTTCTAAGGGAATGCGCGTCATGTGCAAAGGGTGCAGCCGAATTCGCAACACGGTCGGTTTTGGTGTTTGCTCAATCCCAAACAGAGTGTAAGGTTCTTCGGTGAGCGTCCAAAGGCGACCGTAAGAATTTTCTTTGCAAACCACCGGCAGCGAGAGCGAACCCAACTGTGTGCCGCGACGCGTGTAAACTCTAAACAGCGTTTGATTTTTTTTCAGGTCTTGCCAAACGGCTAGCAGATGCCGCCGGTCGAGAAACATGATTTCTGGCAAAGTTTCCTCACCCAAAGCCAGCATCCTCACCGGCAACTGTGACAGTTCGTCGGGTTTGGCGCTTTGCAATGCTGCCAGGGAGTAAAATCGCAACTGTCCTCCCATTGCGACTGCCAACCATCGGCTATCGAGATCAATCGCAGCTTTGTAGGCAGATGAGGCACCGGCATGGTCACCCAAGCTTTCCTGATCCGGCATCCCCAAATTTAAGAGAGATCGCGGCTGCCACTCATCGGCACCCAACCAGTAAAGTTGTTGGAGAGTATGAACTAAGCAGCCTTGGGATTGGGGCTGCAATTGGGTTACAGGAGCCGGTAAGCTGACTTTAATCAGTGGTTGGCGGTTTGCCGGCCAGATTCGCACCTCTGTCGCCAGCGCCCCGTAAACAAAGGTTTCTGATGAGGCTAAGCAGGTTAAAGGTGCCGGTAAAAGCGCTCGATTCGCTCCGGGTAATGGCTTGATAATGACCGATTCATGCACGTCGTCTAAAGGCAGTCGGCGATCTTTAAATTTTTTAACGAGAGGATCTTCCATCGCCTGTCGCAACGCTTTAGCCATTTCAGCCGCTGTGGTAAACCGGCGGGCGGGCAGTTTTTCCAAAGACTGTTTCACAATTGCCTGCAACGATTGGGGAATGGTTGTCGGCAACTCTAAGCGCTGATTCATGTGCGCCCACATCAGCTTGCCTGGATAGCCGGTAAATGGACGCTGCCCAATTAAAAGTTCAAATAGTAAAATTCCCACGGCATAGACATCTGATGCCGGTGAATAAAGGCCGTAAAATCGTTCGGGTGCCATGTATGCCGGTGAACCCATCGAGGCATCTGGGGAAGGCACACCGCGAGGTGCACTCTTTGCCTCGCGCACTCGCTGGGCGATGCCAAAGTCAGACAGTCGCGGCAACCAGCCGGCATTCCCCAAATTTAAAAGAATATTTTCCGGTTTAATATCGCAGTGAATAATCCCTCGCTGATGGCTGTAATCTAATCCAGCTAAAATGCCAATTGCCAGACGCAAGCCTTCTCCTAAATTTAGGGCGCTGTCTTGTTCTAGTAAGCTGCGGAGTGTTCCTCCCTCGCAATAGTCCATTACCAAATACCGGCCTGTTGCCGTGTGTTCTAAGGCTTGGCAAGCAACAATATTGGGATGTTGCAGGGTAAGCAGCGATCCGAGTTCTTGTAAAAATTTATGGGTGGGTGCGCGTTGGTGGCTGAGTTCTTTGAGGGCAACTAACTGGCCGGTTGTGCGATCAATGCCGCAAAAAACTCGCCCAAATTGGCCTTGACCGATGAGTCCGATAATGCCGTACTTAGAGTGCTGCGGTACGATTTTGTGGGCCGGCGTTCGATGCAGAGTCAAGTCCTTCACCTTCATTATCCTTCCCCGCTTTGGGTCGGTAGGTAGACATCAATAAACGCCACAGGTTTCGGTTTAATGCCCCATGCCCTTTCCCTCGTCTGCGGTGAATTATTATATCTCTTTTCCTCCGCCCGGTTGATGCGTCCCTCACAGACTAGGCTGTTTTCTTTGAGGTTATTCAACTTCACAGAATTCAACTGGAATACAGTTGAAAATCACAGTCTTTAAGGAAGTGTAGAGATTAGGCTTTTGGCATTTATCCCTTAACCCCATTCGCCACAATTCCTAAGATTGAAGCCCCAGAAATTTTTAATCCATCTAATGATTTGCTCAGCATCGAGCGGTCTGTTTTGTCAAGCCCCACAACCATCACGATTCCATCAGTATGAGCGGCTAAAATATTACCGTCTGCTAAGCCGATAAGGGGGGGCGTATCATAAATAACCAAGTCGAAAAACGCTTGAAATTGCTCCATTAAATAAAGCATTTTTTTCGATGAAAGCAGTTTGATTGGGTCGGGTGCCAACGAGCCGGCGCTCAGCACAAATAGGTTATCCTCCCACCAGGATGCTTCATCGCTGCCGGTGTTTTGAGATCGCTGGATTACATCATTCAGCCCAATATCTGTTGCAATCGCATCGCTGAGACCTCGCTCGTTTGACAAGCCTAATTTTGTATGAATTTTTGGAGAGCGCAGATCCGCATCCACCAGCAAGACACGCTGCCCGATTGCGGCTGCTGCTTGTGCCAAATGGATCGCTACTGTAGACTTTCCATCACCTGATGCCGCCGATCCAATTGCAAAAGAGCGAATCGGCGTATGAGGACTCAGCAACCGGATATTGGTATATAAAGTTCGGAAAGCTTCCAAAACTGGAGAAGCCATGTATTGCTGTTGAGCAGTAGCCGCGTTTCCCAGCATCAAACTCGGTCCGCCGGCTCCCTTGCCTAAACCGGAAGTTGCGGGAACCGCAGCGCTTTTCTGAAGGCTTTTTGCAAATGGAATAACCCCTAGTAATGGCAGTTTCGTTGCTGCTTTCGCTTCTTCCGGAGTGTGGAATACTGTGTTCAGCACCTCTACCAAAAAGCCCACGACAATGCCTAATAAACTGCACAGAATGATCGCTAAAATTAACTGTTTCTTTGTTTCTTTAATGGTGGCCGGTATTAGCCATCCCCTACCATCTTTCGGGATTTTAGGTGGATCGATTAATACCCAAGGCTCTTGTTTCTGAGCCGCATCGATTCGCAAGGCTTCTAGTTTGGATAAAAGTTGCTGTAGACTCTTGGTGACAACTTCTAACTCACTTTGTAAAGCAACATACTGACGCGTATTGGCCGCATAATCAGTAATTCTTAGATCTAACCTTTGTTCAGATTCAGCCAGCGATTGATCACGAGCTTCCAAGTCGCGGATGCTCATGGCAACTTTGGCCATGATGACATTTTTGGCTTCTTGATTCACCATCGACATTAATTGTTTCTCTTTATCGCGCAGAGCGCGAACGGGGGCGCTATCCTCCCGATATCTGGCTCGCTTCATTGCTAGCTCAGTGTTGACTTTCTGGAGCTGGCCGAGTAAAGTTTCGTAGGCTTTAGGCTCAGTCATAATAATTGCTAGACCATCGCTTTCATCTAGCTGTCTTTGCAAATTTTCGTAGCTGGCTCGCTGTGAGTCTAGTTGAGTTCGGATATCTACGCGATCATTCTGAATGGATTGCCCTTGCTCAGTTAGGGATCTTCCCTCCAAGGCAGGGTCGAGTAAGTTAGTATTCGCTCGCAGTTGTTGCATTTGGGCTTGAAGCCGGTCAACTCGCTCCTGCTGGGAAGGCAACTTGCTCTCAATAAATTGAATTCCTTGATTAATACTGATTAGGCGTTGCTGAAGACTGTAGTCTAAATATTCTTTAGCAAGGTTTTCTAATACATACACAACTTTTTTCGGATCTGGATCGGTATATTCAACAGCTAAAATTTTGGTGCCTTGCTGTTTGCCATCTTTTAAAAAAGTGCTGCGGCTAATCACCAAGTTTTCTATAAGTGAACTATAAGTTAATTTTGGATACTGTTTTTGTAGTTTTTCAATCACCGGCATCATAATTTTTGGACTTCTTAAAACTCGAATTTGAGTTTCATAATCCAAAAAACTACTTTCTTCTGTTCTTTTATCTAAACTTTCTGAGTTGCCATTTTGAGCCAGCAAAAATTGCTTGGCTAAGCGATCTTCAGCAGTCGGGGCTTCAACTAAAAGTTTAAAGGAGCCTTCATACTGAAGTACAATTTGGCGCGAACTCGATAATATTAAACTCCCTGCAGCCGCACTCAAGGCGATGGCAACACCAGCCATCACAAAGAATCTTCGCCGAACGACGCCGAACACCCAAAATAAATCTAACTTCTCGGTGGCCCCTCCCTCAGACGCCTCGGCGTCAAACTGAGGCGGAAATTGATGCGGCTTGCCCTTAGCTTTAGCTGAAAATGCCTTAAATTCGTGTTCAGTATCCATTTTAGTTTGGCGATTATTGCTAGAAGTTACCGCTCCGAACAAATCCTAAACGGAAGTCTTTCTATTTTTCCTCAAATTCTAAATCGTGATACAAAATTTAACATTTAAACTTATACGGAGCGTGCTATTACATCGAAATCATCAATACAGGCTTTGTACCTTTAGTCCGTGCGGCAGAGAGAAGAACGTCATTTTATGCCCTCACTTCTGTTGCTAAACCGGCACATCACCTACACCCGTTAAAGTAGCTTAGCATCACTCACAGACTGGCCTTTGTTAGACCAGCAGCACCCTGATAGCGGTGTTGGGGGGAGATTTGGGGATTGTAGGAGCTAGAACGTTTGACCCGTGACGGACAAGTTAACAGTCTGAAAATTTTATCGCAGACCCAGTAATATTGTGCTGCCTACTTTTAATAGTATGCCCGTGTTTGTGAAGTTTTGCACACTGCACAAGGGACACTTCCTCACGGTCGAGAAAAGGTTGAGCGCCGGCAGATCAATCGTGTTCTTCTATTTTACTATGTTAAAGTTCTCCATTCTCCTTCTAAATTTTTGCCTCGTCCGTCATTTTTTCTGACCCGGTTCACTTGATCTGGCATCTGAGGGCAAAAGGAATCGAGTTCCAGCCTGCTCACCCAAAGTCTGGGATGAGGTCATTTGAAAGTTTTCTCTCGGACTTTTATTGCATTTTCGCTCAGGCAGGGAAGAACTTGCCAATTTTAAGAGGCTTGTTTAACAACCGATCAATTGTTTGAGTAAGGATCTAAATCTGCGCTAAGATTGACGACCGGCAACCTCTACTATAGAAGCAATCTTAAAAATATTTAGGTACTTTTACGGTTATTGAAGAGTGCTGTGCTGAGGTTGATAAATATGGCTAAAATTTAGAAGCTATGTTTAGCAGAGTTTGGGTGTACTCAAGTCTGTATTTAAAATCAACGGGTCGGCAATTAACAAAAGTTTGAGAATTCACGGGTGCTGCTTGAGAGTTTTGACATGGGTAAGAAAATGGCCGCAGCGCCTATAAATAATCGTTGAGGCACTAAGTAGCGTATGGTTTATGTTAATTTTTTCAAACAAATCACCCTGCCGGTGGTCAGTTTGACCCTTGTGGCGGTGGCATTCATGGCCTCTCCATTTCCTAGTATCGCTCAAGTGTCGGAAGACGCAGACGCTGCCGGTTTTTCATCAGGAACCGCTTACAAATTAGGCGGCGGGGATCGCATTCTGATTGAGATCGTGGAAGTTCCCGAATTAAGCGGGGAGTACGAAATTTTGTCAGATGGAAGCGTTGTTTTGCGGCTTGCCGGCAGTGTGGATGTCAGGGGGATGACCCTAGAACAAGCAGCCGCAGCCATTACAGCGAAATACGAAAGCGTTCTTAACGAGCCGGTGATTTCAGTAACTCTGTCTGCCATTCGTCCCCTTAATGTTGGCGTCACTGGCGAAGTCACCCGTCCAGGAATTTACTCATTAAATCTAATTCCTGGCGTAGGTGTCAGACCTGGGGTTCAGTATCCAACGGTGACTCAGGCAATAGAAAAGGCTGGAGGAATTACACAAGCGGCGAATATTCGAGAGGTTCAAGTGCGCCGGCCTCAAAGATCCGGGCCAGATCGAATTATTAATATTAATCTGTGGGAAATGTTGCAGGGTGGCGATTACAGTCGAGATATGATTTTGCAGGATGGAGACGCGATTTTTATCCCCTCATCAACTAGCACCAACTTAGCAGAAGCCCGTCAAATTGCAACCGCTAGTTTTTCACAACAGTCCGAGCAACCCCGCACTGTGACGGTGGTGGGTGAAGTTTACACTCCCGGAAGTTATGTGGTCATTGGCGGAAACACCACGTTAGATTTGAGAAACCAAGGTTTACCTACTGTCACTCGTGCAATTCAGCTAGCAGGAGGAATTAAACCGTTAGCGGATATCCGCCAAGTCCAGTTGCGCCGGCCTACAAAAGCCGGCGGAGAACAAGTCATTAATGTCAATCTTTGGCAGCTCTTACAGACAGGTGATACGACTCAAGACACAATTGTGCAAGACGGAGATACGATTATTATTCCTACGGTAACTGAAGTTAATCCAGCAGAAGCCGCTGACTTAGCCACGGCTAATTTTTCTCCAACTGCTATTAGAGTTTATGTCGTGGGAGAAGTGAGAGTGGGGGGAGCCGGCTCAGTTTTACAAGTTCCCGCCAATACCACTTTAAATCAAGCTTTGTTATCTGGAGGATTCGGTTACGATAATCCGAGAGCGCGTAGAGATAGCGTTAAACTCATTCGCCTGAATCCTGATGGCACTGTTGCCGAACGTGAAGTGAGTGTTGATTTAACGCAAGGAATTAATGATCAAACAAATCCTTTGCTTCGCAATAACGATATCATCGTTATAGAGCGAAATCGGATGACAGCATTTTCAGACCGGCTCGGTTCTGCAATTGATCCCATTGTTAAAGTTTACCCGCTGTTTAATTTTTTAGGAGTGTTGCGCTCACTCTTCAGATTTTAGTTAACGTTGGGTGATTCAAGTTCAACAGACAACTAATTTGAAAGTTAGACAGAAGAATTGCTCAACATTTTCTAGCTACTAAAGGAAAGGCTGTCATTCTCAAACGAGCCGGTTTTGCTAATAGCGAAACGGAAAAAATAATGGGCAGCCTTGGCAAAGTTTTATTAGCGATCAATAACAAAAAATATGAAAGCCATTCAAATCATGATTTTCCGCAGTCCCTTGCTGACTGCAATTCTGGCTGGATTTTTAATTATCTTAATTGCTTTATTATTTCATTCTTCCAGTTACAAGAAAATTTCTTACTATTACCAAAGAGGATTTGCAATTTTATTTTTATTCCTGTCGCCGGCTTTAGAGGGAAGACCCCCGTTAAATTACTTGCACCCAACCAAGCTGGCCGAGACGAACAAAACAAATATGCATTACCTCTGGATTCCTTTTATGGTCTTCTGTTGCCTTATTTTATTTCCTAGAATTAGTCATTTTTTTAAATATTCAATCAGTATTTTTTCCTTACTTTTATCAAAAAATCCATGTTTTTGGATTTACGCAACCCTGCCATTTTTCTCAATGTTTTGGTCAGAAACTCCTGAGATCGCCTTTGACCACTTTTTAGGCTACATATTAATCACGCCGATTGCGATTTACTTGGCTGTGCAATATGATTGGCAAGACCTCGCCCGGTTTATGCGTTGGAGCCATATTATGCTAGGCATAGGTAGTTACATCCACCAACGACCCGGTAGTGTGGTTGATTGGTCGGGTTTAACAAAATCCAAAAATAAACTGGGTGGCATTATGTGTTTATCCACAGCCTTTTGGTATGTCAATTACTCCCAGGCTGTACAGAGTAAGGCAAGCCGCTGGTTGTCTCTTTTGATGACTTTAGTTTCATTTTATTTAATGAGAACCGGCAAATCAGGTGGAGCGCTTGTTGCCGTAATATTATTAATTGGGATGGTATTATCGCTTAATTTTATAAAACGTTTAAGTTTTCAATGGGCATTTGCTTGTATTGCAACATTTATCATTATTAGTATTGCCTCAACCCTTGTAATTACAGATAACTTAGAAGCCATCGTAGTTGAGGGTTTAGGAAAAGATATGACCTTAACCGGACGTACAGAATTTTGGCCCCAAATCTTCGCACGTGTTGTTGAAAAGCGCCTCTTATTTGGGTTTGGGTACTACAGTTTTTGGCAACCTGAGCGGGGAATTAACAATCCCGCCAAAGGAATCTTTACTACAACCGGCTTTATTCCCCCCCACTCCCATAATGGTTATTTAGAAATATTAGTTTATTTTGGCTTGTTTGGATTAATTTTATTTGCGATTTCTTTCGTGATTAATCTTGTCATGGCAGTTCAGTATTTAATGAAAGAAAGGCTAGAGCTTTCAGCTATACCCATGATATTTTTGATGTATTTAACCTTAAACAATATCACAGAAACCACAATTATTGAACCAACAAACGTTTGGGTTTATTATGTAATGCTAACAGTACGCTTAAGCATAGACACATCTTTCAACAACACAACAATAGCTCCAAAACCCAAACGACAAACGCCATCCTTCTCATCCTAAAACCAACGCAGCTTACCCCAAAAAACTATAACTTTCATAAAAATCTGACACCAACCCTGAACCCATCTGTATTTATCTGTGTGGATCAGTGGTTAAAAAAATCCAAAAATCTCAACTTTCCTAGAAAACCAGCCAAGCGCCCAAATTCGTGATAAAAAAAATAGCCAAAATAATCGGAATATTTTTACTAACAATATTTATTTTTGCAGCAATAGGTAGCCAAATTCACAAAGGCAACTCGGCCAATTGCCCTGTCTTGCAAATTGCTAAAAATACAGCTGGCCAATCCCTTAAAATCCTCAACAGTAAACGAAGCGAAATTTACCTTAACGGCATTTGGGAATTTATCCCCGCACTCGGTGGATCGCAGCAATTGCCACCACAAAACGGCTGGGGTTCCATCTGGGTTCCGGGAGATTGGCAGGGCGAAAACCACGCCTCAGTACCCGGACTTATTTCACGGGGAACCGGCACCGCATGGCAAAACTTTAACGGCAAACAACTCTCAAAAGCCTGGTATCAAAGCACCATCAACATCCCCGCCGAATGGCAAGGACGAACGATCCTGCTTGACCTCACACGCCTCAGCACCGATGCCGAAGTGTATGTGAACGGCATCCAGTGCGGCCAAATTCAGTGGCCCTACGGCGCAGCAGATATCACCACAGCCGTTAAACCAGGCAGTAGTGCAGTTTTGAGCCTATTAGTAACCGCTGCCGCTGATGAAAAAGAAAAAGCCGTAATTATGGGGCCAAATGAAATTTATACAACCGAAAGCAAGCTGGAATCACGTGGATTAATAGGCGAAGTGCGGTTACTCAGCCGGCCTGCAAAATCCCACATCAGCGATGTATTTGTGCAACCATCTACGCGCACAAATCAAATTAAATTAGACATAGAACTTACCGATATTAACGGGGCCGGCAAAACTGAAATTATTGCCCAAATGCTCAACGAAAAAGGCAAGATTGAGCGAGAATTCACCGGCACCACAAACGTCGCAGCTAAAGCAACCCAAACCGTACAAATCGCCTGGGACTGGCCCGATCCGCGACTGTGGGACATTGGCCGGCCCAACCTTTATACCCTACGGCTGCAAGTGCGAGGCAGTGGCATTGATGATGAATACGACCAAGAATTTGGCTTCCGTGAATTTTGGATAGAAGGGCGGAAATTTTACTTAAACGGCACAGAATTGCGCCTGCGACCGATTCTTTACAGTGAAGAATGGGCCAACGGCATCCCCGAAGTTGCGAACCGAACCATCGACAGTTACCTGTGGGCCGGCTTTAATATCGCTGAACTGTGGCCTTGGAACCACAATGAACGCGGCAAATCGCACTTTCGCGAACTTTTTGCAGGTTTCGCTGACCAAAAAGGGTTTCCCCTAATCGGGCCGGCATTAGATATGACAAACCTTGCTTGGTCTGGTAAGTGGAAAAACCCAGAAAATCGGGAACGCTGGGAACAGCAAATGACAACAGAATTGCGCCGGTATCGCAACCATCCCTCAATTTTATTGTGGGGAAGTAATTCTAATTTTTTCGGCTATAACGATGATCAAAACCCGCGTCGCATTGGCAAAAAAAAGGTAGAAGGAACCCTCGGAAAAGAAGAAGACAAGCGTTTTCAGGAAATCTTTCCAGTCGGCGAAGCAGTGGTTGCCACGATTAAAAAGTACGATCCCACCCGTCCCGTCCTGGTTCATCAAGGGGCCGCTGTTGGCGATGTTTATGCCTTAAACTGCTACTTAAATATGATTCCCCTGCAAGAACGGGAAGAGTGGCTTTCCCAGTGGACGCAGCAGGGAGATATGCCTTATATGGCTGTGGAATTTGGCACACCCCTGCACACAACCATGATGCGAGGTCGCAAGGGTTTTGGTAATGCAATTGTCAGTGAACCGCTAATGACTGAGTTCAGCGCGATTTACTTGGGTAAAGAAGCTTACGAATTAGAAGCTCCCGCTTATCGAGCAAAAATCCGTGAGTTATTTGTGGGGGATGGCGAGTATAAAAGTTGGCATTTTAACCCGCAACTTGATTTCGCACCGGCATTCCAAAAGTTGCAGCAGTTATTCATTACAAATACCTGGCGCAGTTGGCGCACCTTTGGCATGACAGGTGGGATGATTCCCTGGAACAATGGCCACGGCTGGCAGGTTTCAGATGCCGGCAAACAAAAAATGGATCTTGGCCCTTTTAAACCGGGACGGCGTGGCCCTTACTTGCAGCAGGTACCAAAATCGTTATGGCACGCTTTCCAGATGGAAGCGAATACGATCCACCCAGCCGGCATTGCGCTATTAGAAAACAATGGCCCAACATTGGCTTGGATCGCCGGTTCTGAGCCGGCTTTTACGGCAAAAGACCATAGTTTTAAAGTAGGGGAAACTCTGCAAAAGCAAGTGGTATTGATTAACGATCTTCGGGAAAAGCAAACGTTTTCCTTTGAGTGGCAGGTAACGGTTCAGGGGCAAAAAGTGGGAAGTGGCCAAAATCAGGGCAGTATCGAGCCGGCACAAACGCTATCTTTTCCCATAGCAGTCGATTTGCCAAAAACCCTGGCGACAGAAAAAGTGGATGGAGAAATTCGCCTCAGTGCTCAAATTGGCAGCCGGCAGCATCAAGACCGATTTGCCTTCCGGGTTTTTACTTCGTCTTTAGCCACCGGCAAAGGAGAAATTGCGGTCTTTGATCCTGCCGGCAAAACCACTAAAATGCTACAACAGATGGGTTATACCGTTGTGCCGTGGGCCGGTTCTGACACTCCCCAGCTTTTAGTAATCGGTCGTGAAGCATTATCCAGTGAGGACAAGCGGCCTGGAAACTTAGAAGCCTTTGTCCGCAAGGGTGGCAGAGCGATTATTTTTGCTCAAAACCCGGAATGGTTGCAGCGTACAGGACTGCGCGTTTCTCCCCATCTGAGCCGGCGCGTCTTCCCGGTTGATGAAACGCATCCGGTGGTGAAAGGATTGGATGAGCTGGATCTGCGGGACTGGCGGGGCGAAAGTTCCCTCGTTGAAGCGTATCCAGACACCACTCAAGGTGGCATGAGGCTGAGTCCCAGCGGGTTGCCGTGGTATGGTTGGCACTGGGGAAATCGGGGCGCAGTCAGTTCTGTGCCGGTGGAAAAGCCTCATCACAGTTCTTGGCGTCCGATTTTGGAGTCGGAGTTTGATCTGGCTTATACAGCGCTAATGGAACTTGATTATGGCAAAGGCCGGCTAATTTGGAATGGGTTAGATCTTGAGGATCATTATGCGATAGACGCGCCGGCAGCGAAACTCGCTCAGCAAATTATCGAATACGCCCAGACTGCGCCGCTATCTCCCAAGGCAAATAAGGTGATTTTAATTGGCAGCGAGGCGGATGCGGCTAAACTGGATGCGCTGGGTGCAATTTACCGGCAAGCAGATTCACTCGAAACTAACCCGGATTTAGCCATTATCGGTTCAGAGGCGAAGGTTAAAGATGAGGATTTGCAGACTTATTTAAATGCCGGTGGCAAAGTGTTTTTCTTGCCGGCAGCCAAAGCGACTGCTACTTTGGGCGTGCGTGTGCAGGAGGTGAAAAACTTCGGCGGTTCCCTTGAGGTTCCCAATTGGCCAGAAGTTCGCGGCATCAGTGCTTCTGATTTGCGCTGGCGTTCTTTCCACGACGCTTGGTTAATACAATCTGGCGGTGAAGTCGCAGCCGATGGTTTATTAAGTCGCGTGGTTGCCGGCAAAGGGGTGGCGATTTTCTCGCAAATCAACCCCGATGCGCTAGATGCAGATACAAATACCTATTTTCGTTATAGCCGGTGGCGGCAAACGCGGGCAATCTCCCAGATCCTTGCCAATATGGGAGTTAGTTTTAAAGTGGACAGGCAAATTTTCAAGCCGGTGAATAACCTCAATCGCTTCTATCACCCCGATTATCGAACAGATTTCGAGCAAGGCGATGACCCCTATCGTTATTACCGCTGGTAATAGCCGGTGATTTGATCACGCTAAGCCGGTAATGGCTGAGGTTACTGTTGTTAACGACATTGGGTGCCGATGCTTTGATGGGATGGATGGGTTTGCTTTGGTTGCAAGGAGGCTTTGCGCCGGGGGACGCAGTTCATCTGACTTAGGTGCCGGTGGAGGCTTTGCGGTGGGCAACGAGCGCTAAGGGCAAGTTTGCTCGAAATTTGATGAAGTGGAATTCGGATAGTTTGACTAATTGGAATGTAAAAAAGATGTTCAGCCTTTGGGGGTGACTTTGGAAGTTGCGGGTAGGCCAGCTACATCAGGATTTTGTACTATATGGGTAGAACAGGTAGAAAAGCGTAGGTTTAAGGATTGAAAATTAGTGTGACTCTATCCTGAAGTTAATCAATTTTTATCCAAAATTGTGGTTAACAAGTAAAATAGTAAATACCAAATTTTAGTTTCTCTAGAAAATTATGGGATTTCCGATAAAAAGTAATATATTTAATGCAGGTTCGCCTTCACAGAGATATTTTGCGCGTTTTCCAATCCAAGTTGCGATTCTTTTTAAACCAAATGATACCTCATTCACTGAATATTTAAAAGCTGAATTTGCAGGTCTTGATAGAAATACAGGTGAGAATCTTGCTTTCTTTGCTGTGTTAGATCCTCCAGACGAATGGCTGCAAGAACACTATAATTCACGATGGTGGCAAACTTATCAGCAAACTGCTGGGAGGTCATCGTTTACGACTAACGAGCGCCCCCTGATGCTGGAAATTGCACGTTTATTTGGACTACCTTGGCATTCCCTTCCTGCAATTGTTGTATCAACAAATCTTTGGCAAGTAGAACACGTCAGTTGTCCTACTTCCTCAAAACATCTTGATATTCAATTAAATGAACTTGCAAGACTTCCTAAAATATATGGAGTTCCCAATATTGGGCATATAGTTACTACGCTTGAAGCAATCTGTGGCGATCAAGTAGATTACCACCCACCAAATGAGTCAAGCCGTGAAAGGTTAAGGACTTTTTATAATATTTTGAACACTTTTGCTCCGGAGCGAGGTCTAGAAGGTACAGACTATCGTTATGAACTTGGTAGACAATTAGATGTAGTTGAAAATAGCCTCGATTTATTAAGACGAAACTCTCGTTTTCAGCAATTTGAAGAGCCGGATTTTGCAGAAATAGGGTCAGTAGATGCTGTAATTGAGGATGTGGCGGGGAGACTCATTGCTCCAGCATCTGTTGCGGCAAGAGTCCTTCAGGATTTGCAAAATTCAGTCGAGCTTCCAGAACTTTTACATGATGAATCTGCCGCAATGATTGAAACATCGCTTCTAGTTGGCTCTTTTCTTGAAAATTTAGCAGAAAACTCCCTTGGTGGTTTGGGTCCTCTTGGTAGAAGACAACCTCAAGGAGGATATGGACAGAATCCAGCTAGACGCAGAACAAATCAAATGCTTGATATTGACTTTACACCTAGTGCTCAAGGTGCATGGAAAGCTTTTGAGCTAGAAGTCAACTTGTCTATGATTCAAGCTGCAAGAGCAGCGCGCGATATTGCTATGCCGACTTATTTTACTCTATATGATCCAGCACTTCCGCCCCAACGAGGAACTGTAGAAACAGGGCGTAGAAGAAGTAGAGTCATCACTGTTGATATCAATCAGTTAGATTGGTCTGATCGTTCAAGCGGTCGTCATCGCTTTATTTCTCTCGGAGATGCTTTGTATTTGGTTAGAGCTATGATCGATTCACCAAAGGAAAACTTAGATTTAGTGATTCAAAAAGCAATTGGCAAATCCCTACCAGAGCGAGTTCTAGATGCCTGGGAAGAAATTTTTAGGGTTCGCAATCGAGGTTCCCACGTCCATCGTCTGGATCGGCAAGATTATGAAAGAGTACTTGAATTAGCTCTTGCACCCGATGTTTTAAGACCTCTTTTGAAAATTAAGGATGCTATTTTGCAAGGACGAATACTGTGACTAAGCTGAGTACGAGTTAAAACAATTTCCCTGCTAGTTGTAAGAAGGGATAGGAGTTTCAGCCAACGATATAATCATGGTTTCAGCTTATCCTGAACTCAAGCTGTCCCTCTTGAATGATTGAGGATAAATCGGAAAGGTCTACCTCTACCAGTATCCTGACGATCCATATAAGTACAGAGAAACGGGGAAGGAGGACGCTTTTCCTGAGCATATTAGGGAGAGCGATGCTTGCAGAGGTAGCGAGCGCAAATTCCCTCCCTATACCCCTATCTGCAAATATTCCCAAAGCGCAGGATACTTAGCTTTCACCACATCTGGCAGTAAATCACACGACAGCAGAAAAAGTTGACGCTCAAGTATCGGGTTCCTCAAGCTATCAGCTTCAATTTCATCTACTGATAACAGCCGGGGACTGGGCAAAACCGGCTGTAAAAACTCCATCGGCAATTGATAAGCAGAAATTTGCTCGGTTGTCAACATAAAAAAAATATTCGCTCCCGTCGCCAACCGCCGTTTTATAGTAAATAAATCCTTCAACTTCAAAGGCTGCTCTTGAGAACTCACCCTATCAGACACCAACCCAAACTTAGTCCACTTAGCTGCAGCGCGTAACGACTCCACCGACATCATCAGAGACATCTTCGGTTCTGTCAGACTTCCCCCGTAGGTAAAATCAATCCCGACGCGTTGGATGCGGATACAAATACCTATTTTCGGTATAGCCGGTGGCGGCAAACGCGGGCAATCTCGCAGATTCTTGCCAATATGGGAACCAGTTTTAAAGCGGACAGGCAAATTTTCAAGCCGGCTAATAACCCGAATCGCTTCTATCACCCCGATTATCGAACAGATTTCGAGCAAGGCGATGAACCCTATCGTTATTACTGCTGGTAATAGCCGGTGATTTCAACCCCGCAGCCTAAACTCATCGACTGTTTACTCCTTCACGGAATAAAATTACCTCACTTTCTCTGCCACTCTCCCTCTCAGCACTCAGCACTCCCTGCCAGTCTGTGCCATCCTAGATTTTAAGACTCAAACCCTCACGACACAAACCAACATGGTCAAGACGATTCGCTTAGATCCCCTTGCCTACGAAGCCGCAGTTCAAACCAATACCAACATCCTCTCAGCACTGTTGGCCCATGAACTGAACGTACTCAAAGAATGTGGAGGGCGGGGGATGTGCGCCACCTGCCATGTTTTCATCAAACAGGGGATGAACAGCCTCTCTCCCATGAACCGGCGGGAACAGCGAACCCTAGAAATTATTACCACATCTACGACAAATTCTCGGCTCGCCTGTCAGGCACGAGTCATGGATGAAGGGGTGGTTGTGGAAGTCCCCACGGGGATGTACCTCAACGCGATTCAAGATGTTAACGCCCTCATTGGTCGCCGCGCCGAACAAAATTTGCTCCACCCGATTACCGGCCAGGTTGTCGTGGAAGCCGGCAAGTTAATTACTCGTTCCATCATTACCCAACTTGAAGAAACTCGCTTCCAAGTTGGGGAATACCTCGTTCACACGCGAGATGCTTAAAAACGGCTACAATCACTAGGATTTTAGATTTTAATTTTTATCTAAAATCGTTTAAAAATCTGGTGTTGCAGGAAGTGATTTATGTTAAGCAAACTGACCCGCTTGAGTGCGACAACGGATGGTCGTTATGCTACGGCTGCTGAATTGCAGTTTTTGAAAGATTATTTTAAGACGTTTAATTTACGCTTAAATGCTTACAAAAAAATTCAAGCGGCTGAAGCAGAAATTCTTCGGAAAGTGCAAGCAAAAGTTCTGTCAATTGACCCAAATTTATTTCGCAGCGGTTCCGAGGATGCGACGGCTAAATGGCGACTCGACACAGTGCGGGTTTTGCGATATACGTCTGCTGCTTTGTTAACGAATGATGTCGAGCGGCTGCGAAACGGCTTTATCCTTTGGTTCCACACGATTCTGCGTGCGCTGGAGGCGGATCACAGCGCAGAAATTACTTATAAAGTGATGCTTGATGTTATTAACCAGTATTTAACGTCTGAAGAAGCGGCGATTTTTTCTCCGATTTGGGAATTGCACCGACTTAAAAAATAATCTTGCCAAACTAAATGTATTTATTTTATGTTTTTAGCTCTGAAGATGAGGTTCAGAGATTATTAATACTTTGCCAAGATTATTTTTTAACCGCAGATTCCGCAGGTAGATCCAGGTGAAGATGATTTTACTGAGATTAACCAAGTGTGAGTTTATCTCAGTAAAATAGTTCTGTTTTTAATAAATTGCCCTTTTCAGTCGCACAAAATAGCCAGGATCTTCTCATGGCTTTGCCCTTCTGCCACCCAAGATTCTGCCGGCTTGAGACGTTCTGTTAAGCCAATAATAAATTGGTTGGTTTCTGCACCCATTGACTCGCAGGTGGTTTGCAGGGAGTAAATATCTCGACCTGTAAGCTGACTAAAAAAGGCGCTTAAGATGCCGGCTTCTAAAAAACACACGGGACGATTGGTTTTAGGCGCACTTTCAGCAAAAGGAGAGTTGCTAATTCTCACTTCTAAAAATCCCTGCTGATAATACGTTTGGTCAAATTCAAAGGTTCCCCAACCAAGGGTTTTCCAACACTGCTGGAAACATTGGAGAAATTCAACCATTTCCATTTCAGCTAAAGGCTTGCCGTAGTATTCACTCACTTCTTCACAAAAACGGACGTAGAAGTTTTTGCCCCACCAGCGACCACAATTGAACAGTACCAAGCGTGCAGCTTGGCCGGTTTCTTGGTCAAGACCTTGGTAAATTGCCTTTATTAAAGTATCTGGCAAAGCTAGGAAACGATCACCCCGACGATTTTCTAACAAACCCAGCTCAAGATCGCCTCGAATATAGGTAGCGGGGGCAAAGTAATTTCCAGGGAGGCGTTTGGACTCAAGTAAATCAGCGATCGCAATCATGTTAATAATTAATTGTTAGCTAAAATTTTCAATTTTTTCAAAATTCAAAATCGTAAGTTCTGAATTTTCAGGGCGAGTTCAGGACTGCGTACCCTCTAAAAGGGCGGTCTGAGCTTGGGTTAAATACGGCTGCAACAGGGCTAGCGCCTGGGGTGATAGCAATCCCTTTAAACGCACTTGCAGCAGATGGTAGAGCTTTGTTTCAACGGCTATCATCTGGTGGGTTTGCACTAAACCTTTCAGCCAGTCAAGCAGATTTTGTTGTAAAAAGTCTCGGTCATTCAAAAGCATTGCCATCGCACAGTGACGCAAGATTAGCAACCAGTTCTTTAAGGATCGCTCTAAGATTTCTTGGTTGGTATCTGGAAATTCTTTAATCAGTTGATCGGCAACAGGTTGAAAAATTGCGACTTCTTGCTCTCGCAGGAGTTCATAAGTTTTTAAGCTTTGAGCGAGGGAAACCGCATAATGCTTAAAAGCGTCAAGTTCTTCTGACTTTAAATAGCGACTTTCTGCCTGATCGAGTAAGACTTCAATCTTGGGATGCATCGGTTTACACGGATTGGGGAAGGTTTAAAAAAGATGAAGGATGAAGGAAAAACTTTGCTTAATTTCAAAACTTTTTCCCGGCTCCCTTCAGGTTAAAAATGTTGATTAAAACAAATCGACAAGATCCGCTAATGTGGTTTCTGCCGGCTCGGAAGGTGCGCTCACCGGCACGCTAGCAGATGGCTTTGGCAGCGAACCGACTGCCGGCTTTCCTTCCCAAGGTAATGCCCGGAAAAATTCTGCCACCGGCACGGTTAAAGGCAGGGGCTGGCCGTCTTGCTGCGCGTCTTGAAACGCTAGGGGTTGACCTTGCCAATTACAATTGCTAAAAAAATCTTGAACCGACTGTTGCAACCAATCAGAATGAACGGTAAAAAATGAAGCCTCAGCCGGAGAATTTTTGGTTTGTTTTTTTTTGCCTGTTGCCTTTCCTTGCCCGGAAGTTTTAGCGGTCATTTCAATCGCTCTCCATCCAGCAAACGCTTCTGAATATCGCGAGCGGTGGCTCCTTCATTGAGCCAGAAAGATGCGGCATCAATTCGGTCTTTATTCCCTAGCAAAAACTTACAGTAGGTTTCTCCCATTGAATAACATTGAATTTCAATGCAGTTCAGAGATTTTTTCACCAGACTGCTGAAGAAACCGGCAAATAGGCCGGCATAAAGATAACAAACGGGTTTACCGACATCTCCTAATGTGCGAGCCACCGCTGAATCAAAAAGATTGATAAAGATAAATCCCTGTTTGCGATCACTCATGTCTACCTCCCACCGGCCCCATCCCTGAGCCGTAAAAGGCCACCACCAAGTTTCTAACAAAAACATTAAATTAGAGCTGTGGATATCCCGTTCAAATTCTTTTTCAAACCACTCTCGAAAAACGACGGCATCCTTGGCTCCCCATTCGCAACCAATGGTGTACATGATCACGCCAGAAGCGTTGCCCACTTCTTCTTCTAAACCCTCTTGCAAGCCGATAATAAAATCTTCACTGGTGAAAATATTTCGGCTGTCATTCCAGTCGGTAATAATGCCAGATTTGGGCTGCATCTGAAAAAAATCCTGAAACCCATAATGGTTATGTTTTTTAGGATACTTGCCTTTCTGGGAGTGTTTTTGGCCAGATGTCTGGGGTGCGGATGAGGCGGGTGTGAGCGCAAACTCCCTATCAGTGGGGGTGGCCATGTATGGACTCCTTGTTCGCTAACGGTTCCAGTGGGTTGAGCGTTAAATTTGGTGGCCGGAAAAGTGACTGCTGCAACTTTAGTTTATTCTCCCACAATGTCTTGTACAAGACAGACTTGGGAAGGGGCGAAGCGTCGCACAGCCAGCATTTTTTTGAGGTAACTCGCTACCGGCACTAGGCGGGTGAGCAGTTATACCGACCCCTTGCTACAGTCGAGACGTTGCCGGCAACATCTCTAGACTAACTAATTAAAAGTTGCCGGTTAACTGTGCAAAATTTAAGTTTTTTGACGGTAACTGATACCCTATCTGTGCTATGTTTTGTGCACGCAATCTAGTACGGATTTCAAGCAGCTGTGGTGAAAAATCAGGCTTGCATCGCAATTGGTATTAACCAATATCAGTTCTTCCAGCCTTTAAGCTACGCCCAGCAGGATGCACAGGCGTTAGGAAATTTTTTGGTGGATGAAGCTCGCTTGCCGGCAGAGCGGTGTGTATTGCTCACAGACACTTCACCACCGGCATCTGATCACTCAACCTATCCGAGTAAAGAAAATATTCTGGCATGGCTGGACCGGCAGTGCCGGGAGCAAGTGCAACCAGGTGATTTATTGTGGTGCTTTTTCAGTGGCTATGGGATGAGCTGGGAAGGTCAAGATTTCTTGATGCCAGTAGAAGGCGACCCCACGGATATCCCCGCCACCGGCATCCCCATGCGAGAGCTGTTCGCCACGCTGAAGGCAGCGCCGGCAGAGATGGTCGTGGTTTTGCTAGATATGAACCGCGCTTCTAGTATGCGAAGCCATGATGCGATTGGCACCGAGACGGTGGAATTGGCCAAACGCTTGGAAATTCCAACGCTGCTTTCTTGCCGGCCTGGTCAGTTTTCCCGCGAAGTAAGTGCACTCCATCACGGCTTGTTTACCGCAGCGCTTCTAGAAGGTTTGCGCTACAACCGCTGCATCGATCTCGACAGTTTGGAACGCTATCTCAACCACCGCTTGCCAGAGTTAAGCGAACACCACTGGCTGCCGGTGCAAGAACCGCTGATGGTGGTTCACCCGCGTGAAAAAATCCACCAGGTAATTTGGCCGCAAAATGACGCTGTGACCGCCAGTAAGGCAGCCGCAAGCGGGTTTTCATCTTCCAGTGAACCATACCTCGGCAATGGCTTTGTGACGCCTTCGGTCGAGTATTCACCACTAAACGGTAATGGGTTTAATGGCAGTCGTCACGAACCGGGTAATTTTGCTCTGCCGTCGGATGTTCCCTTAAAATCTGCTCGTGCGGGTTCGCAGATGGGGAAACCGGCTGCTGAACCGGCTGATGCTGCACCTGTACTATCAGACAATTCCTCGGCAACTCCCAAATCTCAAGAGCCGGTGTCGTCCCAAAAATGGGTGCTGTGGGGAGGCGCGGCGGCGTTGGTGTTGCTGTTGGGTGTGGCGGTAAGTCGGGTGGCAACTGTGAACAAATCAGCACCGGAGACGAGCGCAATGGTTGCCGGCACTGATGAAATAAGCCAGCCGACAGTCGTACCAAAAGAGACCACTCCCGCTGCTCAGAAGCCACAGGCAGCAGCGCCACCTGCTCAGCCGGTGCCGAGTCAAACGCTTCTCGACAAAGCCATACTGACCATTCAGCCGGTTCAAGCCACGCATTTTAGTTCGGCGATCACCACTGCCGGCCAGATCCCCCCCAATGATCCGCTCTACGCCGAAGCGCAGCAGAATATTGAGCGTTGGGGTGGGGTGATTTTGGATATTGCCATTGGACGCGCTAAACAGGGAAACTTTCAGGGAGCGATCGCAGCGGCTAAGCTGGTGCCGAAAGATCGGCCAGAATTAAACGCTCAAGCGCAAAAGCTGGTCGGCCAATGGCAACAGCTATTCAAAGTGCAGCAGGCAAATCAGAAATTGCTGAATCAGGCAGTCGGCTCGATTCGTCGGGGACAGCTTGATTCTTACACCCTGGCAATTGCGACTGCCGGTCAAATTCCTGCCGGCCAACCGAAATACGGGGAAGCTCAGAAATTAATCGCGCAGTGGAGTGAAGCTATTTTTAAGGAAATTGCCCAGTATCGAGCAGCACGCGGTCGCTTCAGTGCGGCGATTGAAGCGGCCAATTTAGTGCCGGCTTCTACCCCAACTTATGCGAAAGCTCAAAAAGCGATCATCCAGTGGAAACAAAAAGTGAAGCGATAAAAGATCAGGCATGAGGGAGGAGTCAGCAGTTGTCTTCAATTCTCATCCCTTGAGGTTGGCGCAAGCTTCTCCATGCCCCCTATTTTATTTGAGGGGAATTTCAATCCAAAATTCTGTTCCCCCGTTGGGTTGGGAAACGCATTTAAAATTCCCGCCGTGCTTTTCCACAACAATTTGATAGCTAATTGCTAAGCCAATTCCCGCGCCTTTACCAACTGCTTTTGTGGTAAAGAAAGGGTCGAAGACTTGCTGCTGTAATTCCTCCGGAATACCAGGGCCATTGTCGGCAATTCGGATCGCAACGAATTGGGAATTGAGCTTGGACAATTCCTTTTCCTCGCTCCCCTTTCTTGGCTCTGCAGTTATTAGAGAAGTGCTAATTGTAATTTGACTTGGATTTGCTCGAATCTGCGCCAGTGAGCGATGTTTATCGTACTCTTCTAAGGCGTCAATTGCATTGGCTAAAACATTCATAAATACTTGGTTTAACTGGCCGGCATAGCACTCTATTAGCGGCAGTTCACCATATTCTTTAATGATTTGAATGCTAGGCCGCTCTGGTTTAGGTTTGAGCCGATTGCTCAAAATTAGCAGCGTACTATCTAACCCATCGTGAATATTCACTGGCTTCATTTCCGCTTCATCAACGCGGGAAAATGTTCGCAATGACTGCACAATCGAGCGGATGCGGTCAGCTCCCACTTTCATCGATTTTAACAGTTTGGGTAGGTCTTCAATTACAAACTTTAGATCCCTACGCTCAGTTTCCTCCTGAATTTCAGGCACCGCTTGGGGATAGTGTTTTGTGTAAAGATTTAAAAGCTCAACCAAGTCTTGGGTGTAGTTATCTGCATGAGTCAGATTTCCGTAGATGAAGTTAACCGGGTTATTAATTTCGTGCGCCATACCGGCAACCAGTTGGCCGAGAGAAGACATTTTTTCGGTTTGAACCAGTTGAGTTTGAGTGCGTTTCAATTCATCTAAAGTAATTTCTAATTGATTTGCTTTTTCGCGCTCTCTTGATTCTGATTCTTGCAAAGCTTCATTTAATTTTGCCAGTTCATCGGCTTTCCGTAGCACAATTTTAATCATGCCGTTTCTGAGTTCAAGTGCCGCCTCGGTTTCACACTTTTTCCAGGGTAAAGATTTGTACTTTACCGTTTCTTGCCACAGCTTAAACGATCCCCTAGGCGAAAGGCGCAAGGTTCCATCATTTGCTACTTCAACTGGTTTATGGGGATTGCCGGCCCAATTTACGGTTTGAATTTCTTCCGATCTAAACCAGATGACGTAATTATGTTGAGTCTGGGAAATAGAAATCGCCAGTAACCCACTTGCTGTGTCTTTAAACGCTTCTGCTTCTGGATAAATTTTTGCTAACGAATCTGTATAAATAATTTCTTCAGTAAAGTTTTTTGTCAGCCAAGTGAGCAAGCGATTGAGATCCTCTGCTGCCGGCGTTTCACCAATGAGCCGGCATTCACCCCCTAAACATACAGCAGCGCCTTGAGCGCTCACTAAGTCCAGCAAGTTTGGAGATTCTTCGTTACACAATCCCTCAACAAACTTACTTTCAAGTGACATTCTCTCAATTAGCTTAGCCGTGATTGATTTTAAGGCTATTTTATAATCATAATCTTCATTTTCTTCTTTAGCTGATAAATCTAAAGACATCACTTGCCCGAGAAATTCACAAGCTTTACGCACTTCATAACAAACGTACTTGGGTGATTGATGGTGACACGCAATCAGTCCCCATAGTTTCTGCCCTTTCATTAAGGATATGGACATGGAGGCGCTAACGCCCATGTTGTTCAAATACTCTATATGAATTGGCGAAACACTTCGGAGAACAGAAAAGCTTAAATCAAGCGGCTTTTCAGTAACTGGATTAATTTGGGGAGTAATTTCCACAGGAAGATAATTTACATTTGCAATTAATCTTAACCAATTGGAACAATAGAGAAGTCGGGCTTGTTTGGGAATATCTGAGACAGGGTAGTGCAACCCTAAAAAAGGTGGCAAACTCTCTTGTTTCTCTTCAGCAATAATTTCTCCATTCCCTTCTTCATCGAATTTATAGACCATAACTCGGTCAAACCCACTAATTTGTCGCACTTCTCTAACAATAATTTGGCACAGGTTATGCAGATTTGACGCGCTTTGAATTTTAGATGATGATGATCTCACCAAATTATAAAAACTAAAAAAACTATTTTCTGGTTGATAGGAAATCGGTTCTAATTCAAGAATGACACAACCATCTATCCGATGAGCGATTCCATCAAAATGCTGAGTTTTATAAGGAAGAATAGCTGATACTCTAAATGGATTGACTATCTTTAATTCCCGCTGAGATAAGATTTTTTTTAAATCTTCAACTTGAGATTCACCTAATAAAAAGCTTAAATTTTTATTAATTAATTTATGGCTGGGGACGTTAAAGACTTGTAACGTATTATTGCTAACTTGTAAAATTTCTAAATTAGGTTCTTGCAAGACAAAAAGAACTCCGTGAGGCTGAATAGCTCCAGGAATTTGAATGGGTTCTGTATCACAATTCGTTAAATCAACTTTTTGTGAGGTTTTAAGTTGGCGGCTACTCATGTTCTTAACTGCTCCTTGTATAACTTCCGTAAAACTGTGTTCCTGTCACCGGCATCACCCCAATTGTTACCAACCGGCACCATTCATATAAACAAAGAAATTGACGCTATAGGTTAACAGACAATCTCCCGTCATTTTAAATGCTGATACTACCAGCAACTCCTTGGGCTTCGCAAACTTTCTTGCTTCCTTACCAAATGTAGCTAGAATGCCCCACCGGCATCTGTCATTCCCTGATTTGATCAAACTTATAAGTCTATTGTGTACTTCTGAAATCAGAAGTGACCCCTGTAAGAATAAGTATAAAAGATTTAAGAAAAATTTGCCTGAATGGGACTCAATGGACAAAGTCTTAGAGGTTGCTTCAGCAGAGAACGTTAAACTCCTTTAGTTCCGTATATTTACTGAACTAATGCTTTGAGATCGATGCCGGCGCAACCACAACCCGCTAGGTCCTTGAGCTTAACCTTGATTATTTAGCGTCGATAGGAATTTCAATCCAAAATTCTGTCCCTTCGCCGGCAACAGAAACACATTTGAGGGTGCCGCCGTGGTTCTCAACAACGATTTGATAGCTGATAAATAACCCCATACCCGTTGCTCCCTTAGCTTGTTTTGTGGTAAAAAAGGCATCAAAAATGCGCTGACGCAAGGCGTCTGGTATCCCAGGGCCATTATCGCAAATACGAATCACAACCGAGCCAGTCTGTTGAGCATTTCCCCCGTCCCCTAGCGATGTGCGAATTGAGATCGTGCGCTGGGAAGAGACTGTTTCCAGTGAGTCGATGGCATTGCTGAGAATATTCATAAATACCTGATTTATTTGGGCGGCAAAGCACTTCACCGCCGGCAAATCCCCATATTCTTTAACCACCTCAATTCCTGCCCGCTGAGTCTTCGCCTTCAGCCGGTGTTGTAAGAGTAATAGGGTGGTGTCGATGCCTTCATGAATATTCACCGGCTTCTTCTGAGCTTGATCAACTTGAGAAAATTTCTGCAACGACAACACCAGTGCTTGAATACGTTTTGCCCCCACCCCCATAGAAGACAAGATGCTTGGCAAATCTTCTTGAATAAACTCAAATTCAATTGCCGCTAAATAGTCTTGAATTGCGGATGCCGGCAATGGATAATGCTGCTGATAAAGTCGCACCAACTCCAGCAAATTGTGCGAATAATCGCTGGTATGACTAAGGTTGCCAGAAATAAAATTAATCGGGTTACTAATCTCGTGCGCCACCCCAGCAACTAATTGCCCCAGACTTGCCAACTTTTCTGTTTGCATCATCCGTTGAGTTTGCTGCAAATACCGCAACGTCTGGGTAAGTTCTTCTGCTTGATGCCTGGTTTGCGCTAGTAATTGAGCTTGTTGCAGGGCAACTCCAAATTGTGCGCCAATCTTGACGAGCAACTCGATTTCATCGGCTTCCCAGTGACGCGCTCCTGAGTTTTGATAAGCTGCGAGTAATCCCCAAAGTTTTTCTCCTTCAAAGATCGGAACAATCACATAAGCTTTGGCTTGAAATTGTTCTAAGAGGGCGATATGACAGTCTCTGTGTCCGGCTGTATAAATATCGTCAATTGCCAATGTTTCATGATTGCGATAACGCCCGCCTTGAGTTTCTTGCAAGTGGGTATCTTCAATAATCGGCAGCGTTCCAACCAGTTGATTCCAGCCGGCGGCGACAGATTCGGCAACAAACTCACCGTACCAATCTGAGTTAAATTGATAGACTGCTACGCGATCAGCTTGCAGCAATTGCCGCACTTCATCTGTGGTAATTTTAAAAATTGTGTTGGGATCGAGAGACTGGCGAATTTTGTCGATGGTTGTAGCTAAAGCTTTTTCTCGTTTCGCCGCCTTTTGCACTTGCCCGATAGACTGAGTGTGTTGTAGCGCTACCCCCAGGTGTTCTGCCATTTGGGTGATAAACTCAATTTCACCGGCTTGCCAGTGACGCAGGCTACTGCATTGATCAACGCATAGCAATCCCCACAAATCCTCCCCCATAAATAGCGGCACAATTAAGCTGGCGCGGATGTGCAATTTGGTTAAAATCTGAATGTGAGTATCACTGAAACCGGCATTATAAATGTTAGAGATTGCTTGAATTTCACCCTGCCGGTATTGCGCCGCATACTCTCGCCCAAAACTGCTGTCGTGTCTCCCAATGGCTAAGGCTGAATTCAAAGCCGGTAAGGCATCCTCACACACAAATTCTCCATCATGCAGGCCCGCATTTGGAGAGAAACGAAATATTTTTACCCGATCCGCATTCAGCAGGTTTCGCACTTCAGCCGCGCTTGCCTTGAAGATGCTATCGAGATCCCAAGATTTCCGAATTCGGGTGATTACTTCTGACAGTATCTTGTACTGTTCTATTTGTAATTGGAGTGATGCCACGTGCGCCCCCTCTCGTGTGTTCGCTTGTGGTAAAGGCTTCTCTAAATCTATGGCAGTTGTGGCTTCGCAGGCTACCCCAATGATGCCGGTAATTGTTCCCGCATTATCTCTCACCGGCGTGTAAATACAATGATAAATGGAAGTGCCGATGAGTAGGGGAATTTTGTGACTAACTTGAACTTGCTGTCCACTTTCTAAGGCGTGTCTCACCGGCACTTCCATTTCATCGGCTTCGCGCCCAAAAATTTCTCGATTGGTTTTCCCAATCGCATCTACCAGATTTATCCCCAGCCGCGCCGCACCGGCTGGATTAATCCAGACATAGCGCAACTCTCGGTCATACTCAACAAAGATATCATCGGTTTTGCAAACCAACTGCAGGAATTGTGCATCTGGTTTGCTTTCAAAGGTTGCCGGCACGGCTGCATCCACAGTCAAGAATTGCTTCAGTTGCTCAAATGCTGCATTGTCACGACAACAATTACGCAACTGTTCCAAGCGATAAGAATCCATAAGTTTTAGGTAAAGATTCAAAAGAAAATCAACAATTTACTCGGGAGATTTTTTAATCTAGCCTCTCTTTCAACCTCTCGATTTAACCCTTCTTCCAGTCAGCTCTCTTATAAATTTTTCCAGTTAAGTTATTATTTTAGGAAATTTTACAGTTAAGAGAATGACTCTTCTCCCGTCTATTGCTTTATTTTAAATTCTATTTTTATTTTCAACAAGTACCCAATTCTAATTATTTTATATAAATTATTGTTCTTTTTGTCGGGATAAAGCCACCTCCCCCAAACACTTCTCGAATGCCGGCGGTAACTGTCCCGCTTCTAGCTTTAACTTAGTAAGTTTTTTACCAATAACAATAATTTTTTGCTTGTTATGGGGGGTTTTATTAGCAATTAACCACCCGCTGAAGCGTTGCAAAAGCTCAAGCGTCAGGCATCCCACCAAACCTGTTTAACAAAGCGGTATGCCTAAGCCCTAACTCGACAACTGTTTAACGAACAGTCAGTTCAATTAAATTCTTGGCAGAAACAGTCAGATGTGATCTCATACCCTAGGATCTTCTAACTCAAAGTTTCTATCCCTTTAAACATATTTCTTAAGATAGTTGCCCTTGTAACTTTACTTACTTTTCTGCAATTTATCTGTTTTTAGCAAAGGTTATATCTGTCTAAAGAGCGAAATAAATATAAAGTTTATTTGTATTAATTAATACTAAAAATTGGCAATCAAAGATCAGTGAGGGGCGGGCGCAGGAGATCAGCTTTTTTATTCAAAGCTATTTTGCCAGACATTTGCAGAGTTAGGCAAGCGCACGACTTGTCAGGAATATTTTTTTGCCCAATTATATGCTTTAAAATGTTCTTATTGAGTTGACAATTTTCAGTAAATTAGTTAACAAAATTGCGAATTTTATAATAAACAAAAATTAGAAAAAACTGGCATTTTTAGAAAGGCTTTCAAGGCATTTCAAAATACCAGTTATACAAGTAACCACTGCATTTAAAACAAACTTGCTAAAAAACTGACTCAACTTGTTGTTGAGAAAGCATTTGCGTGTGCAGAACTGGAATTTCTATCCAAAACTGGGTGCCTTGCCCCGATTGAGATGTACATCTGAATACGCCGCCATGTTTCTCCACCACAATTTGCCGGCTAATTGATAATCCAATGCCCGTACCTTTACCGGCATCCTTCGTAGTAAAGAATGGGTCAAAAATTCGATCTCTGACCGATTCTGGCATTCCCGGCCCATTGTCAGCAATGCAGATTGCCACAAATTGAGAATTAGAGGCTGATCCTTGCGTTTTCCCGATTCCTTCTCCCATGTCCCCACTCTTGAGAAAAGTAGAAATCGTAATTTGATTAGGAGTCGCTTCCATCTCTTCTTGAGGGCGAAGCTTGTCATACTCATCTAAAGCGTCAATCGCATTACTGAGGACGTTCATAAATACTTGATTTAACTGGCCGGCATAGCACTCTACCTGCGGCAATGGCGCATACTCCTTGATAATTTGAATGGGTGGCCGATCTGAACGAGCTTTCACACGATGGTGCAGAATTAACAGAGTGCTGTCAATGCCTTCATGAATATCCACCGGCTTCATTTCTGATTGATCAATTCTGGAAAAATTGCGTAAAGACAAGACAATCTGGCGGATACGATCAGCACCCAGTTGCATTGAGGACAACATTTTAGGTAGATCTTCAAGGATAAAATCGAGTTCCACCTGTTCCATCAGATCGAGGATTTCTGCATTCGGGTTGGGGTAATGTTGCTGGTAACTTTCTAGCAGTTCCAGCAAATCTTGCGTGTATTGGGTGGTGTGAAGTAGGTTGCCGGTGATGAAATTAACCGGATTGTTAATTTCGTGCGCCACGCCGGCAACTAACTGGCCCAGAGAAGACATTTTCTCGCTTTGAATGAGTTGGGTTTGCATCTGCTGCACTTCGTCAAGCGCCATAGCCAACTGTTGAGCGTGAGCATTCGCAGAAAGAGCTGATTGTAGACTTTGTTGGTAGAGTTCCGCTTGCTGAATCGCCAAAGCCGCTTGAATTGCTAAATGTTGCAACAATTCCACTTCTGCCGGCTGCCAATTACGTGGTTCCTGACACTGATGAGCAATCAGTAATCCCCACAACTCTGAATCTATCTGGATCGGGACAATTAAATTGGCTTGAATTTGAAGACTGTCTAAAAACTCTCGGTGACAGGCGCTAATCTCTTCTTGCGCGACATTATTAATCGCCCGCGTCCTTCCGTTCAGGTAGAGTCGGGCACAATCATCGGGAATGCACTCACTCGCCGCTTGGATGCCTAAAACCGAACGCCAATTACCTATAACTTCTTCAACCGTCACTTCCCCACTGCCGTTTGTCTTAAGTTGGTAAATTACCACCCGATCTGCATTTAATAAATTTCGCACCTCCCGCACAATGGTTTGAAGGATAGTTTTTAAATCCAGTGTACTGCGGATTTGCTCTGTCACTTGTTGGACAACTTTGGTATAGTCTAATGACTGTTGAAGTTGGGCTGTCCGCTCTAAAACTTGACGCTCCAGATTAGTATTTAAAGTCCGCACTTCTTGGTATAAAAGATACTGCTGAATTGCCATTGAAAAATGAACATTTAACGCTTGAGCGAGTTCGATTTCTTCAGCAGTCCACTCTTGACACTGACCTTTTTTCAACTCTCGCCATACTTCAAAAGAGTGCCTAGGAAACTCTTGTTTTTGGTTCGTGTCAAAGCATCCCGCCCACAATCGTTCTGTATCAATTTCATTGCGAAAAATACTTAGAATTCCTAAAAACTGCTGCCGGTAATAGAGGGGAACGACTAGCAGCCCCCGAATTGCCGTGGGCTTAAATGCCGGCGTCAAAACACGGAACTGTGGTTCTTTATAGAGATCCGAAAGCGCCCAAATGTTGGGATTACTTTGCCCAGATGCTTGTGAATGAGTGGGTTTAAAACCGGCTCTCATCCATTGCTGCCACAGGGGGTGTTCTTCAAGCAGCCCGTTGTTTCCCAGCTTTGAAAGCGCCGGTTGCTCGCCGCAGGTGAACAGTTTCGTCGTACAAGCAAAAGCCGTGTTACTTTGCGAGGCGTTTTCTGGGGTGATGTAAATCCTGCCACCGGCTCCTTGAAAGGCGGCAACGGCGGCTTCTAAGGCGGCTTCTAGTTGAATGCTGGGCTGAGCGTGGAGGAGGGCGGAAATTTGGTTAATTGTTGCTTCTCGTGCTTGCTTTTCACGAGCTTGACTAAGCAGAATGGAATGGGTGATGGCGATTGAGACTTGATCGGCGATTTGCTGAAGCACCTGTAGCTGTTGCTCAGAAATCTCTAGGGTTTCCGAGTGATGGGAGACGAGCAATCCCCAAAGCCTATCACCATCCACGATCGGCACCACAACAGACGACTGCACGCCCATTGCCGTTAGATAGGTGGCATGACAAGGATCTAGCGATTGATAGCGGATATTTTCAGTTTCCAAGAATTTGCCGGTTTCGGCGCAATCCAAAGGGCTTAAACCGATTTGCTGCTGCCCGACATTCACAATTGATCGCACACGCGCCGTGCGAAACAACTCGCGAGCGTGAGGGGGAATGTCATCGGCTGGAAAATGCAGCCCTAATAGAGATGGCAGGCGATTGTTATAAATTGATTCGGCAATAACTTCTCCACTCTCATCTCTATTAAAGCGATAGATTTTCACCCGATCCGTATTTAAAAATGCTCGAACTTCGGCGACGGTTGCCGTTAAAACTTCTTCTAAATCCAAAGACTGACGGATTCGCTGGGTGATCCGGTAAAGTAAAATTTCCCGATCTAGACGCTCTTGGAGTAATTCTGTATTGTCTGTAAAACTCATTTTTTTATCTGCGAAGCGTAATTGATTTGGCAGTTACCAGATTGTCTGTATTTTTTTATCCAACTCAGGCATCAGTAGGATTCGGGAAACGGTGTTTAAAAATAAACAAGCAAGTGAGTTCAGTTAACTGTTTATTCAAATAAGTTAACAAACCTAGAAGTTTACCTGAAAAAGTCGGGGGAATCATCAAAGGTGGATCTCACCTCAATGGTTCTAAAAGATGCTTCGCTGGAAGTCTGCTCACTCATCAGGCCAACATTTAAGTTTTCGGGTTAAAGTTAAAGCAACCGGATCTTCTGGGCTTTACAATTGAGTTTCAAAGTATGGGCCACTTCGACTAAAGGGCAAATCGCGCTGTAAATTTTTGAACCGGCTCTGGGAAAGGGGAATTTGGAACAAGCGTGAAAAACCTACGTTTTTCTTTTATTTTATAGTTTTTCCTCCTGGCTTGTAAAAAGTTAGAGTCGGTCAATATACAAATTATTATAATCTCAGTTTAGCTGGCTGCCAAATGCTGCCGGATTTGCTGGCGGACACTCATCAAAATTTTCCCTAAATGATTTTGGCCGGTTTTATCAGCACCGCAGCCCCAGTAGCAATCAGTGGGTGAATCTTCTACAATTTCTGCCTCGCCGGTGGCTAGTAGCAAGGTTTGGATATCGGCATGAGTGAAAAATTTGGTTAAGACGGCTTCTCGCATAATCAGATATTTGGCAGATTCCCAGTCGGGGCGAAGTTTACGATTTTTATCGCGCCCGATTGCAGCGGCTTCCTCTGGTGTCGCAGCGCTATGAATTAAGGGGATAATAAATTCATCTTCGCTGCCAACAAATTTTTGCGATTGATAGTAATGCTCTACAGTTGGCCAGTCTTTGCCGGCTAAGCGAATTCCGTGGGGGGAGAAATTGGAAAAGCACCCGTAAGTATCGTCAGCTTTGTAAAAGTAAATGACCATAACTGAGTTTAGATTTTAGATTTTAGATGCGCCTGTCAAATTGAAAGCCGGGGTGAGCGCTGAAATTAGAAAAAGATGTTCATAAGGTTTTAATTTTGACCGCTGAGGGTAAAAACTGGTAAAATTCATAAGTTGATCGAGTTTGAGCTTATGGTAAATTCATTCAGACTTGAGAAGAATCAACCGGATAGGATGTTGCTAATTCGTTTGGCACAACTCCAACTTCTATGATGCCTTTAAATGGCGGCAGAGAGTTTGCCGATTTAAATTCAATTGCAATGGGCGAACACGGGCGAGCTTTGATAATGTCTGCTGGGACTTTTGAAAAAACCAACCTTGGCTGGCAAATTCAGCAATTCCAACAACAGGTGGGAGAGTGGCTGGCGTTGCAATTTTCTAAATTATTCTCCAATCTCCCGGAGGTAAATTGGCCCTCTACGGCACTTGAGTGGGGCTGGTTATATTGGTTATTTAAAGGGTTATTCTGGATAATACTGGTCATGCTGGTGAGTTGGCTGGTTTTGCAACTGTTAGGGCAATGGCCGGCACTCCTCGATAGATTCCACTTACGACGCAGAAATGGGGATTTAGAGCCGGCAGCCAGAGCGGATCGCCCATTAACAGCGGATCTGTGGCTGGTACAAGCGCAAGAATTTCAGCGGCAAGGGAACTACCGGCAAGCTTGTCGAGCACTTTATATGGCAATGTTGCAGCGCTTAAACGACACGGGTGTGGTTCCGGGCGAACCCAGCCGCACCGATGGAGAATACCGGCAATTATTGCAGCAGTTGGGACAAGTCCAGCCCTATCAAGTTCTGATCGCAACTCACGAGGCTCAGTGTTTTGGCGATGCCGATGCAACACTTGATGACTTTAACCGATGCCAGCAAGCTTATCGAGAGATGGAGTCGTGAGAAAACTTTCAAAGCGCCGGTTGTGGATGCTGGGGGCGATCGCCATTGCCGTAATTGCGCTGCTCACCTTATTTTTAGCACCGAGTGCCAGCAAGCAGAGCGCGGGTTCTACTTACAGTCGTTCTCCAGATGGCTACGGCGCTTGGTACGCTTTTATGGAAAAACGGGGAACGCCGGTTCAGCGATGGAAAAAACCCTTAGAAGATTTACTGGTATTTCCCACTCAAAGTTCAGAATTGATTTCTCAAGAACGGCTGGAGAGATCTCAAATTCAAAATCCTATCACCCTGGTGCAAGTTAACAGCCAGATGAGTGAGGTGAAAATTAGCAAAGACGAAAAAGAATGGCTTAAAAAAGGTAATACGCTGGTAATTTTGGGAGTTCCCAGTGGAATAACAGAAGCCGCTTTTACGACACGGCAAGAATCTGCTGCCGGTCCAGTTAAAATTGAAACGCGACGCCGCCGACAACTGAGAGATCAAAAAAATCAGCCCTATCTGCCGGTACAACAAGAAGGAAACATCGCTGAACCTCTCCTAGGCGATGGCTTCGGGGCAGTCGTTTGGCAACAAAAAATAGGCAAAGGCCGACTAGTTTGGTCAGTCACCCCCCATTTAGCAGCCAATGCCTATCAAGATGAGCCAGGAAATTATCAATTTCTAGCACAATTACTGGCTCAAGATAATAATAAAATCTGGGTAGATGAATATATTCACGGCTACCAAGAATTATCGGCAGATCAAGGTAAAAAAGCGCAGCATAGCCTGTTGAGTTATTTGGCGAACACACCTTTGTTTCCTGTTATCCTACAAACGGTAATTGTGCTGATAATTGCGATTTTGGCTGCAAACCGACGATTTGGAGTGCCTCAATCTTTAGGGGTGCCGGTGGTTGACAATAGCGAGGCGTACATTAAAGCCACTGCCGGCATTTTGGAAAAAGCAAATAGCAGTGAATTTGTCCTCGATATTGTAGGCAAAGAAGAACAGATTCAATTGCAAAAAGCTTTAGGATTAGGGGCGGCGTTGCTTGAACCCGATTCTCTGATCAATGCTTGGGTGCAGCAAACGGGACAACCGCCGATTGAACTTGAAAAACTTCTCCATCTGCATTCTCAAAAGCGGCGAATTCGTGAGAAAGAGTTGCTAAGCTGGTTGAGTAAATGGCAAACAATTCGTCGAAATTTAGGCTAAAATAAGCCGCCCCTAGGAAATAGAAGTTAGCGCTTACCCAATTTCCTGATCCTTCTCTTTCCAATTTATTTAATAACTAATCACTGACAGAGATTTAATGAGCGACTCAAACACTGTATTTACTCGTTTAAGCCAAACCCTCAACCAGATCGTTGTCGGTCAATCAACACTGGTGCAGCAGTTGCTAGTGGCAATGCTTGCCGGAGGTCATGTGATTTTAGAAGGCGTGCCAGGAACGGGAAAAACGCTTTTAGCTCAAGTCCTTGCTAGATTGGTGCAAGCAGACTTCCGGCGAATTCAGCTAACGCCAGATATTTTGCCGGCGGATATTTTAGGGACAAATATTTTTGATCTCAACACCCGTAATTTTACCCTAAAAAAAGGGCCGGTTTTCACTCAGGTATTATTGGCTGATGAAATTAACCGGACACCGCCAAAAACCCAAGCAGCACTCTTAGAAGCTATGGAGGAGCAGCAGGTCACTTTGGATGGAGAAAGTTTACCTTTGCCTGACTTATTTTGGGTGATGGCAACCCAAAATTCCCTCGAATTTGAAGGGACTTATCCGCTACCAGAAGCGCAGTTAGATCGGTTTTTATTTAAGCTGATTGTCGGGTATCCAGATGCGGCGGCAGAAAAGCAAATGTTGCTCAATTCTCAAGCCGGTTCGCCGTCGAGACGTTTTGATTTAGGACGTTTAAAACCTTTGGCAACGGTGGAACAAGTTTTGCAAGCGCGTCAAGCAGTGAGAGTGATTAAAGTTGCGGATAATGTGATGGATTATCTATTGAATTTGGTACAGCGTTCGCGACAGCATCCTGATTTAGCGTTGGGCGCATCCCCCCGTTCTGCTGTAGCTTGGTTGCAGGCAAGTAAAGCTCATGCTTGGCTAAATGATCGCGATTTTGTAACGCCAGATAATATTAAGGCAATCGCTGCACCTTTGCTGCGTCATCGGCTGATTTTGAAGCCTGAAGCGCAATTAGATGGGTTGCAAATTGATGCGGTTGTGGGCACGCTGTTAAATCAGGTGCCGGTGCCTAGATAAGTTCAGCATTTAAAACAATGATTCCCTCTCAAAGAGTTTATTTACTGTTACTTCTAGGCATTGCCATTGCACCGGCACTCGCCATAACTTTTAACAATGAGGTCAGCATTATCGGCACTTTGCTCTATGATGCCGGCATCTTGTTGTTGATGCTTTTAGATAACTTACGGGTAAAAAGTTACCGTGTAGAAATCACACGCACTCCCCTTGGACGCCTCTCGATTGGGCGAGGTAATCCGGTTGTTCTGTCCGTGAAATCGCTTCAGCAGCCGGCAACGATTCAAATTCGTGACGGCTACCCCGTTGATTTTGAAGTTTCCCTGCCGGCACTCCAGGCTTCCTTGCCGGCAAACACGACTCAAGAACTTACTTACACCGTTAAGCCGGCGCAGCGAGGTGAGTATCCGTGGGGAGACATTCAAGTGCGGCAGTTGGGTGCTTGGGGTTTGGCTTGGCATAATTGGAAAATTCCAGCAGCTCAAAAGGTGGCTGTTTATCCTGATTTGTTGGCATTGCGGGCACTTTCGATTCGCCTGACACTGCTATCCACCGGCAATATGCCGCAAGCACGTAAATTTGGCATGGGGACGGAGTTTGCAGAATTGCGGGAATACAGCAGTGGCGACGATCCCCGCATGATCGATTGGAAAGCCTCCGCGCGCCGGTTTAGCGCACCTAACCGGATGCCTCTCCAAATCAGGGTTTTAGAGCCAGAACATGAGCAAACTCTGATGATTTTACTGGATCGGGGACGCCTCATGACAGCACGGGTGCAAGGATTGAAGCGGTTTGATTGGGGGTTAAATGCGACGTTGGCGCTGGCTTTGGCTGGGTTAAATCGGGGTGATCGGGTGGGGGTTGGTGTGTTTGATCGCGAAGTAACCACCTGGATTCCTCCAGAACGGGGTCAGCATCATCTCAGCCGGCTCATTGAGCGACTCACACCGATTCAGCCGGTGTTATTAGAACCCGATTATATAGGTGCGGTAACAAATCTCGTAAAGCAGCAAACTCGGCGAGCACTGGTGGTGTTAATTACAGATATTGTTGATGTGACTGCTTCTGCCGAACTTCTTGCCGGTTTGGCACGCCTAACGCCGCGCTATTTGCCATTTTGTGTGACTCTGCGCGATCCTCAAGTTGACTCTCTCGCCCATACTTTCACCGAGGATGTGTCGGCAACTTATACCCGTGCGGTTGCTTTAGATTTACTCTCTCAACGACAAGTTGCCTTTGCGAATTTAAAGCAGAAAGGCGTGCTGGTTTTAGATGCGCCGGCTCATCAGATTAGCGATCAATTAGTCGAACGTTATTTGCAATTAAAGGCGCGAAATCAACTTTAATTTTAAAAGAGTAATGGCTGAGTGATTTAGCATCACTTATTCTTTCTCTTTCAAAAAATTTTCGGTAATAAATAATTTTAATTGCGGGAACATTAAGCATAAATCTGAGGATATCCCCTTGATAACTAATTTGTAAATGACTAGCTTACCGGCTTGCGGCTACAATAGTTGATCAATAGGGCAAACAAACCTATCCCGACAATGTATTTAAGTGGGTCTGGAATTATTGGATTAGGTGAGAAAAACCCTTCAATGGTGCCGGCAATAATCAGCATTGGCACAATACCAAATACTAATTGCGCTGCCTGAGAACCGTAAAACCTTAGGGCATCGGCGCGGCGGTATTTACCGGGAAAAACAATCGCTCTGGCTATCAAAAGACCGGCACCTCCTGCAAAAAATATTGCCGGCAATTCCAGAGAACCGTGAGGAAATACAAACGCCCAAAAAGGATACGCTAAATTATTTTGACCAACCAGAGTGGCGAGTGCGCCGATGTGGAGTCCGTTAGATGCGAGAATAAAAACTGTTAATAGGCCGGCAGTGATTCCACCCGCAACCGCTGTAAATGATACTTTTAAGTTGTTAATCATAATTCCACTGGATGCCAAAGGTTCGATGCCAACAATTGAACCCATCCATAACTCATGGCGATCTCGCACCTTTTCAATTATCTCTTCCGGCACCATCAGCGACAGGAACAAGGGATCTTGCCACGCAAACCACCAAGCAATTAAAATGCCGGCCATAAAGATAGCCGTGGCAATGGCAATATAGGCCCAATTCTGCTGGATAACTGCCGGCAAACCCCAGCGATAAAATTCCACCACTGCTTGCCATTCCTGCCGGCGTGAACCCTGATAAATTTGGTTGTAGCTGCGGGAAGTCAAAATTTGCAAGTCTCGCACCAAACTCTCTCCCACTTGGTGGGTTCGCGCCCGCGCTAAATCCGCAGATACAGAACGATATAAACTAGCCATTTGCCGGATTTCATCTGCTTTTAAAGATTTCAAACCTTTTTTCTCAATTTGCATTAAAAGTGCATCCAACTGCTTCCAGTTCGGTTCCCGTCTTGCGATCCAGCGCTGAATATTCATAAAGTTTCTTAAAACCTTGCCGGTGACTATGCCTAGGGTAGCTTAAGATAGCGTCAAGCAAGCACGTCATTATCAACGAGAGGATTTTACTTATGTCTAAAAATCTTAGTCCCCAAAGTCCAATCCAACCGCTGGGTATCGGTAATGTAGTGAGTGCAGGAGTGCGA
Organism: Microcoleus sp. FACHB-672; assembly: GCF_014695725.1. Classification (NCBI taxonomy): domain Bacteria; kingdom Bacillati; phylum Cyanobacteriota; class Cyanophyceae; order Oscillatoriales; family Microcoleaceae; genus Microcoleus; species Microcoleus sp. FACHB-672. Next base: position 115,652 of record NZ_JACJOU010000026.1, read on the forward strand.
ATCTATCGCTCTCATCTTAAGTCCTATTTGGGATTAGCTATCCAAGCGTCTTTGTGGGTGATGCTTCCCTTGGTACTGCTGGCGCCTGTCAGTGCATTTCCTGCTTATTTTCAAGCTAACCCTTTAGCTACGTTAGCTCTTGTTACAATTGCGTTAGCTCTACTGATTTATGGCTTTGCAAAATATTACGCTCTTTCCGCGCTCATCTCGCGCTTAGCTTTTACTGAATTAATAAACAAACCTGAAAGTGTCACTACAGCAAAAGACAAAATAAATTCCCATTTCTGGTTATTCTTTTGGTTAAATGTTCGGATTGGATGTTTGCTTTTTCTAGTTTACTTTGGATTGGCAATTTTAGGAGGTATTGTTGCTGTTATTCTGGGCGCTGTGCTAGGTTCAATATTCGGTCAAGCCGGCTCCCTTTTATCCTTAATTCCACTTGTATTAATTATCTTGTTTGGACTGACGTGGTTTTTCTCTCGATGGCTGATTGCTGAAGTTCCACTAGCCGTTGAGGAAGGAGTTAACATCCGGCAAAGCATTGCCAGAAGTTGGGAACTAAGTAAAAATTCTGCTTTTAGAATTCAAGCTATCGTCCTAATTTGTTTTTTAGTAACCGTTCCTCTTGTTCTGGTTACTAATTTTTTACCCTCAATCTTTCTCCTCAGAATTGAGCCAAATTCTCCCCGCTATTGGATTGTGTATTTCATTTCTTTAATTACGGGTTTATTAGGGGGTGCTTTGGTATTGCCGTTCTGGCAAGCTATCAAAGCTGTTTTATATTATGATCTTCGCAGTCGGAGAGAAGGGTTGGGTCTAAAACTGCGTGATCGGGAAGTTTAATAATCTATACTAGGTGCCATGCGTTTTTTTAATCGGGTCACACTTCAGACACCAGAAAGTGTAGAACTGGAATTCACACTAGCCGGCATTGGAAATCGATCCTTGGCGCTGCTAATCGATTATTTGATCTGGGGTTTAATTCTCTTTCTAGTTTTGATTGTCTGGTATTTTTTTGCAACTCAGTTAGTTGATTTGTTGGACACACTGATCAACATTAACGATCTGCAACTGTGGCTGATCTCGATTTGGATTCTGATTACATTCTTTATCTATGTGGGGTATTTTGTTTTCTTTGAAACCCTATGGCAAGGGCAAACACCGGGCAAACGCTTTGCTGGGATTCGCGTAATTCGAGATGATGGGCGCACAGTTGGATTGCAACAAGCGACGTTGCGGGCGCTGCTGCGGCCTGTTGATGATACTTTGTTTATCGGAGCAGTTTTGATAATGCTGACTCGCCGGGAGAAACGCTTAGGAGATATGGCAGCCGGCACGGTGGTGATTCAAGCAGATCGAGCAGTTGCACCGGCACGCTTTCCCATATCTGAGCCGGCACAACAGCTAGCAGAACAGTTGCCATATTTGGCCAATTTACCTGCGTTGCTACCAGACGACTTTGCCGTTATTCGAGAGTATTTGCAACGGCGTAGCGCGATGGAACCCAAAGCTAAATCTGAATTAAGCCGGCAGCTAGCGAGTCAGGTTAAAAATGTAATTGCCTTAGAAGAGTTACGAGAGAAAGTCAGCGCTGACGTGTTTCTAGAAGCTGTGTATCTGGCTTATCAATCGAATAGGACTTAAGAAAAAATGAGGGGAGAAATACATCATCACCCTCATCTATTCATTGCTCAGAAATACTAGGCACTGGGCATTGGGCATTGGGCGCTTAGAAACACTCAGCACTCAGATGTTAATCACCGGCCACCCGTTAAGAAACTCTTACTCAGGCGTTTAATTGCACGATCTGCTACATCAGAGTAACGCAAGTCTCCACACAAGACTCTCCCTAGCGTCTGAGTGGCTGCGGGGCGCTTGACACCAACTCTATAAGCAACACCGGGGAATTGGAAGAAGACGCCCGATAAGCGCTGCGCCCAAACCATATCACTGCCCCATTCTTCCTGGATCGTCTGGGTGTATTTTTCCAAAGCATCACCGGCACCAGAAAGTGCCCGATCAATTGCTTCTGAGGCTTTTAAACCACTAAACATTGAAGGGCGAATTCCTTCTGCCGTAAACGGATCAACCACACAAGCTGCTTCGCCAGCTAAAACGGCATTTTGGGTGTGCAGCTTTTGGTTGCCATCCCACAAACAAAGTGGATGAGTGTATTGCTTGCCTGTGCCGGCATTCAAACCCAACCCAGCCGCATACTCAGCTAAAACGCTGTTGAAATCTTTCGGGTCACCGCCTCGGAAAGTGCTAATCCCAATCGAATAGCCATCTGCTTTCGAGAAGTTCCAAATAAACCCATTTTTCTGCAAGCCAAATTCAAAATTGACTAGCGGATTGGTTGCCGCTTGCGCGGAGTCAATTTCCAATGCGCCGGCTAACCGCTTTTTTGGTTCCTTGAAGCGCAACCACTTGGCCATTGGCCCTTTGGCTCCATCCGCTGCAATCAAATAACGACCTTCAACCGGCCCATTTGCCGTATTTACTTGCCAACGGTCATTTTTGAACTCAATGCCGGTGACTTCCGTATTGTCTCGCAGTTCGGCTCCCTGGCTTTGTGCTTGCTGGATCAGGAAGTGGTCAAATACATCCCGCCGCACCATCCAAATTGGCTCTTTGACTTGCAGATCCACTTCCACAGGATCTTCCATCTTCCAAGTGGAGCGCACTCGGTTAACTTTTAAAGAAATCGCTGGCGAAAAATCAAAATCAAACCACTCAGCAATCGCGGGAGACACCCCACCGCTGCAGGGTTTATATCGTGGCAGAGATTCTTTTTCCAGCACAAGAACCGAGCGCCCTCGCTTTGCCAAGTGATAAGCAGCAGTTCCACCGGCGGGTCCTGCACCGACAATGATGCAATCAAACATCTTTAGGTAATTGTTAATTGTTAATTACTAATTGCCAGCTCTCATGTGTAAGTTACCGGATAAAATCTTCCTCAACTTTACACATTTGAGCGCTGAGCGTTAATTTTAGACCGTCGTGATATCTTTTTCTTTTTCTGCTAGCAATTCCTCAACCCTTGCGATGTACTTATCCGTCAGCTTTTGAATTTTATCTTGCAAATCCCGCGATTCATCTTCTGTAATGTCTCCATTCTTCTCCTGCTTGCGAGTAGAATCGACACCATCGCGCCGGATATTGCGAATCGAAACTTTTCCTTCTTCCGCATATTTCGCAGCAATCTTAACCAATTCCTTGCGGCGATCACTCGTTAGCGGCGGAATGTTCAACCGAATCACTGATCCATCGTTATTGGGTGTCAAACCGACATCTGACAGAGAAATTGCCTTCTCAATCGTGTTCAAGCTGCCGCGATCATAGGGCTGAATCGTGATCGTGGTTGAATCCGGTGTGCTGATATTCGCTAAGGATTTGAGCGCGGTTGGAGTGCCGTAATACTCCACCGTCACCCGATCAAGCAGCGACGCATTCGCGCGACCTGTGCGAATTGTATTAAACGAGCGTTGAGTTGACTCAACGGCCTTTTGCATATGGCTTTCAACGTCAGCTAACTTCACAAAAACCTCCCACAATTGTTCCGACAGGTTCACCCATAACTGCTCGGTGGATGTTGCCTCCGACCGAAATATCAAAGACCATGATAGGAATGCTGTTTTCTTTACACAGCGCGATGGCTGTACTGTCCATCACCCGCAGGTCATGGGCCAAAACATGGCCATAGGTCAAGCTTTTAAACCGGCGAGCGCCTGGATTGAGATGGGGATCGGAATCATAAATCCCGTCTACCTTGGTCGCTTTAAAAATTACATTGGCATCAATTTCAGCAGCCCGTAAAGCGGCTGTTGTGTCCGTGGTAAAGAAAGGGTTTCCAGAGCCGGCACCAAAAATCACAGTCCGTCCCTTTTCTAAGTGGCGAATCGCACGCCGCCGAATATATGGCTCTGCCACTTCCTGCATCGCGATAGCTGTTTGCACCCGCGTTGGCACCCCAACTTTTTCTAGGGCATCTTGTAAGGTCATGGCATTCATGACTGTAGCAATCATGCCGATGTAGTCTGCTGTGGCCCGATCCATCCCCGCAGAAGCCCCTTTGACTCCCCGAAAGATATTACCGCCACCGACTACAATGGCTATTTGGACGCCACTAGCCGCGACATCGGCCACCTGTTGAGCGATTTCATGAACCACTACTGGATCGATGCCATAGCCCAGGTCGCCCATTAGGGCTTCACCGCTCAGCTTCAGCAGAATCCGCCGATAAACTATCCCCATGCTGCGACTATGTTATTAACGTCAAATTCCTCCACCTTAAGATACCAGTAGAGGGGCATTTTGCAACGTTTCTACTCAAAATCCCAAAGAAAAAATAGGGGCTAGATGAGAAATCTCTCTAATCCTCAATGCCCCTACCTTTAGGTTGGCGAAGCCTTGACCCTACCTTTAGGTTGGCGAAGCCTTGACCCATGCCCTTCATTACTGTCTCCACTTGACAGAGCAGCCGATTGCTTCGGTGAAGGCAACACTCACCGGCTCTCCCTGAAGCAATTGTGTCAGTGCGTTCCGTAAATAAGGCACTCCCACTGCTTCTGGGTCATTAGCATTATCATCAATTTGTCCCCGGTAACGCACGAGGCCGTTTGTGTCTAACAAAAATACCTCAGGCGTTTTCTGTACTCCAAAGCAGTGAGCCACATCTTGGGTGACATCCCGAATATAGGGAAAATTCACTTGATTGCTGGCTGCGAAGGTTTTCATATTCTCAAAGCTATCTTCGGGGTACTGGATCGCGTCATTGGCGTTAATCCCGATTAAAGTAAAGCCTTGAGCTTGAAAATCCGCTTGAATTTGTTTGAGCCGGTCGAGATAGAGGCGCACATAAGGGCAGTGATTGCACATGAATATGACGCCTACAGCCCGAAAACTTTCGAGATATCGGGCTAAATGGTGTACCGTATCGTCAATTCCCGGCAGTTCAAAATCGGGAGCGTAGCTGCCAATCGGAGTATCTGTCATTTCCATGAGAACTCACTTTCCATCGCGCGTAAATCACAATAACTCATATCACTGTCATCGGCCATCGTCGTTTTTACGCAATTGACCGATGACAAATGACCAGCTACCAGCCTTGAGCCAACGCTTGGTATCCAATAAGTTTATAAACCAGTTTGGCCGCTGTGAATTCTGAAACCACGGAATCGGCAACCGGCGCTAATTCCATCACGTCACAGCCAATCACTTCGTGGGATTTGCACACTCGGCGTAAAAAGGTTGTCAAACTGTACCAATTCAACCCGCCCGGTTCTGGGGTGCCAACGCCCGGTATTAAAGTGGGATCAAGTCCATCAAGATCAATTGTGAAAAATACCCGTTTTGTGGGGATGCTGGCAATCGCGCGTTCCATCCAATCGGGTTGGCTGACAATATCGCGTGCTCGGAACACCGGCAGCTGTTTTTCTTTGATCAGATCGGCTTCTTCTTTACAAATGCTGCGAATGCCGATTTGTAAAGTTGGCAAACCCATATCTACGATCCGACGCATTACACAGGCGTGGTTGTGAATCGATCCGTGGTATTCATGGCGTAAATCCCCGTGAGCGTCGATTTGAACGACAGTAAACGGTTCATTTGGATAGGCCATCCGATAAGCTTCTACAACGCCGGTGGTGATACTGTGTTCGCCACCCAAGGCAATAACAAATTTACCTTCTTGAATCAGATGGTAAATTGTCTTGCTGGTCACTTCCAGCATTTCCTCTGAGGAAACGGACTGGCCATTGCGGGTATCTGCGATTGCGGAATGAGTGAAAATTCCTACTTCATAGCAGATTTCCCGATCTAATTCCTCGTCATAGCATTCAAGCTGATCCGAGGCATTGAGAAGGTGAGCCGGCCCGTTTTCGCAACCTCGCCGATAGGTGGTTGTTGCTTCGTATGGAATGGGCAAAATGACGACGCGGGACTCATCGTAGGCAACCTCGATCTCAGACCCAAGAAATGGCTGCAAAGCAGCAGAAGTTTGAACCGGCATGGCAGAAGTAATAAAAAGCGAGTTGCAACATTTCGATCCTTACATACTGTGCTGCGGTTGGTACACTCTCCTGAGACCCCTGATAACGATGTGCGCTTGCCTGATCGCAATCAAAGGGGTGCTGCGGCTAATGGCATTCTTCTGGAATTTATTACAAAATTTTAAGAAGACGCCCGCTGACGATTGGCCATTAGCTTTTAGATAATTTTTCTCCCATGACTTTCTCTGCTGCAACCCCATCAACCCCTGCTGCCGGCACGACTGCAAACACTCACACCTGGACTTGGCGAGGCTTTCCCATCTGTTACCAAACCCAAGGCGAGGAAGGGCCAGTGGTTGTCCTTATACATGGTTTTGGGGCTTCTTGTGGCCACTGGCGCAAAAACCTGTCGGTGTTAGCGGCCAATTGCCGCGTCTACGCCTTAGATTTAATTGGCTTTGGTGGCTCAGCTAAACCTACCCCAGGCCCTGAAATTTCCTACACGTTTGAAACGTGGGGACAGCAAATTGCAGATTTCTGCCGAGAAGTTGCCGGCACTCCCGCTTTTTTAATCGGCAATTCCATCGGTTGTATTGCCGCAATGCAAGCGGCTGTTGATCATCCCGATATTGCCTTGGGGGTGGCGCTGCTAAACTGTTCCTTGCGGCTGCTGCATGATCGCAAACGCGCCCAACTTCCCTGGTATCGCAGCTTGGGTGCACCCATTGCACAGAAAATTCTAGGGATCAACTGGATAAGCCAGCTATTTTTTAACCGGCTCGCTACACCGGCAACCGTGCGGAAGATTCTTTTGCAAGCCTATAAGCGCCCAGAAGCCGTGACAGACGAACTTATTGAGATGCTCCTCGTGCCGGCTCGTGATCCGGGTGCGGTGGGCGTATTTGTGGCGTTTACCGCCTATTCTCATGGGCCGCTGCCAGAGGATTTGCTGCCTCAGCTACTTTGTCCGGCGCTGATGTTATGGGGAACCGCAGATCCGTGGGAGCCGGTGGCGTTGGGGCGACAGTTGGCCCAGTTTTCTACTGTACAGAAGTTCATTCCCTTGGAGGGAGTGGGCCACTGTCCTCAAGATGAAGCGCCAGAGTTGGTCAATCCAATTTTGCAGCAATGGATTTTGGAGCAGTCAGAGTTGCTAGATGCGCGTAATTCAGGTCACTTTTGATTGATTAACTACTCTACTGATTAAAAAGATTTTGGAAGCCAGCTATCAATCCTGAAACATCAATGTCAGGATTGAACGTGCCGGTAACCCGGCAATTTACTGAGCAGTGTCCACTGTGCTTTCTATAAACCAGCCATAGGTATAGTTGCCGGTTTTAGGCGCTCGCTTACCCTGATGCCTATTGGTCAAGTCAAGTGGTTGTCAGTGGGAGCTGTTGATGCATGATTTTCCACAGTGAACGGTCTATCACGACTTTTAATTGCTCTCAATGAGGCGCTGAAATAAATAGAAATTCGTTTCGTTTCATAATTGGTTTTGCTAGTGTTATTTTTACTTAAGCTTAAATTTCTAAAGGCAATAAGAATTCTTTTTAAGAATCCAAAACTTTAGTTAAATTGGGATAATTTTTGAATCTAAAATTTAAAATCTAAAATTTAGAATTCAATAATCTGCCGATTGGCAGACGGAGAGAGCCGGCCAAATAGAGTATCTTGTTGGGAACTTTATCATAGTGAGGAAAAGCAACTGTGGTTCCCTTACGCGATGTAAATCCAGTCCGCATCACCCCATACGTTACTTACGGGTTGATTATCACCAATATCTTGGTATTTATTTATGAGATAACTTTGCCTCCGCCGGTGCTTGAGTCCTTTTTCAGAACTTGGGCTGTGGTTCCTAGAGACTTAACAATGGTCTTGGAAGGAACAGGCGTGGGATCTTCCCCTTTTCCGGAATGGCTGACCCTGATTAGCTCCCAATTTCTACACGGTGGCTTTCTCCACATCGCCGGCAATATGCTATTCCTCTGGATTTTTGGCAACAACGTAGAGGAATCTTTAGGTCATATCAAATACCTGATTTTTTACCTGGGTTGCGGTGTACTTGCCGCCCTAACTCAATGGTTTTTTGCCAGTGGCTCTGATATCCCTTCTCTGGGTGCAAGTGGAGCAATTGCCGGCGTGATGGGAGCGTATATTCTCAAATATCCCAAGGCAGAGATTGTCACCTTAATTCCCCTCGGTTTCTTTTCAACCCTGGCTCGCATTCCTGCTTACTTCTTTCTGGGTTTTTGGTTTGTGCAGCAAGCATTTAACGGCATCGTTGGTCTGAATGCGCCGGCAGATATCGGGATGCAAGGTGGCGGCATCGCTTATTGGGCGCACGCCGGCGGCTTTGTTTTTGGAGCCATTTTAGGGCCGTTGCTTGGCTTATTTAATGATTCAAAAGAGTCAAGGGCTGAACAACTTTAGATTTGAGATTTTAGATTTTGGATGCGTTATCTAAAATCTAAAATCTATTATTTAAAATTCCTAACGTTATGCACTTCAGCTTGAGGGCGTTGTGGTTTGCGTCCATCTTGAGGAGACTGTGGCCCACTCATCGGCACATAATCAGCCGGCTCAGGGAACGGTGCAGTGCTGTAAACTTCCACTGTCGTATCCGCGCCGTTAATAATGGCTCCCAAAAGTTGAATTTCTTCCGATTCAGTTAATAAATCAACATACTCAGTCATTAAACCCGATTCTGTGAACAGGGGCCGAGCCACCAGCACCATACCATCGGTGTGAGGTTCCAGCAACAGGGCATCATTACACGCACTCAGCGCCGGCGTATCTACAATTACAAAATCGAAGCGGCCCCGAACATCCTTGAGTAGGCGTTGCATCTCACTCGATTCCAAAATCCCACCCGGTTGCCGAACCGGCCCTGGTGATGGCACCACATACAGGTTCTCAATTTCTGGAACCAGGCGAATGCAGCTATTTGGCTGGCCATAGTAGCGCAGAGGCTCAATCGAATTTTCAGGATCGGTGGCCACCTTCAAACATTGCGCCTGAGAAGGGGAACGCAAATCCGCCTCAATCAGCAGCGTACGTTTGCCGGCCCTTGCTGAAGCAATTGCCAAATTATAAGCACAAAACGTCTTACCTTCCTTTCTGCCAACACTGGTCAGCAACAACACCTTCACAGGTTTCTCAGTAACGCGACGCAGATTTGTCCGCAACCGCTCGTAAAATTCCAGATAAGGAGAATCCGACTCCACCATCACCGGCATCTCGTGACTGTCTAGGTCAAAAACCATGACAGCCGGTAAAATTCCTAAAAGCGGCACCTCCCGTTCCTGTAGAGATCCGCGCACCTCTTCCATCGTGTAAAACTTGCCATCTAGCATAGACAGCAAAAAGATCAGCACGCCACCGCTGAAAATTCCCACCACAGCGCCGGCTGCCAGCGTCATCACGATCCCCATCCCCGGCTTATTGTGGCGAGCCACCTTGATCCCTTGCGGCGCAATACTCAAACTGCTAACCGTTTCCGCCCCTGCAGTTCGCGTATCGGCTAACAGCGTTTGCATCTGATCGTAAAGCGCTTTTTGAATCGCCACCTGCTGCTGCCGGCGATCCCGTTCGAGCTGCTTATTCGGAATACTCGCATATTCGTTCCTGAGTTCCTGTTCTGTGCGAACGGACGCCTCAAATTGCTGTTGCAGCCGCTCTCGCTCGGTTTGCAAACCCATTAGTGACCCAGCCACCTGCTGCCGCGCCGGATCTAAACTACTGTTTTGCCGGATTTCCGAACCGCTCATCAGAGGCGCTGCCGCCCCATTTCCGCCGATCACCTCAGCCGAGCGCTGCCGCAATAACTCCTCATAAGCTTGTTGCTTGCGGCGTAACTCCACCATTCTGGGGTGATCGTCGCGCAAATCTCGCTTCAAAATTTCCATTTCCGATTCAGTGGCGTGCATTTGCACGTGTAGGTTCGCCAGAATCGGATCAGCACTCAGCGCTTGAGAAACATAAGCCTGATCCGGCGTCAATCCCAGCCGGCTCGACAAGCTGCGAATTTGCGCCTCAGTTCCCTCTATTGCCAGTCGCAGTTGCCGTTGCTGTTCTTGAGAAGTCGCAATCGCACTCGGCAACGCCCCAATCCGGGCCACCGATAGCGCCGCCCCTTCAATGCGATCAAACTGTTCGAGTTCTTGTTCAGCCGCCTTCAGCGCCTCTGTTACCGGCACTAAACGTTTTTGAATTTCTTGAACGGTGACATCCACGCGGGTTGAGTTGACCTTGTTGCTATAGTCAACCATTGCCTTCATCAGCGCAGCCACCGTTGCTTTCGCTTTATCTTGATCGGGCGAGGTGTACTGAATTTGAATAAACGGCGGTGCCCCTTCCTTAGGCAGCCAAACTTTGGCGTTTTTTTGAATATTATTGGGAGATTCCTTCATCTGAGCTGACACTGATTGGATCACATCAGGAGATAACAGAAACCCCTCCGTAATGGTTGAGCCTTGCTCTTGAATTTGAGGCGTTGTTTTCGCAAAAGTCACCAGAGGCCGGTTAGACGTGAGCACTCCATCAGCGAGATAGATAGGAGCCGGATCGGGCTGGATCGCCACGACCCCTGAAGCGCCGCACACCGCCACAAAAGCAGCCACTCCAAACCATTTGTATTTGCCTACGGCGATGAGATAACGCTTAACAATTGGGGGGGTCATAGCAGCCGGCTCCGGAAGATTTTAGATCTTAAATTTTGGGTTTTAAATCGCTGATTTATTCAAAAGTCAACCCTTAATTAAATTATGACGCGAATGAGTATTTAACTTATCCAAGTTCTCCCTTGCATTCCCATTTTTTTATCCGTCTCCCCTTGTCCCACTTTTCTACTCCGGACTCATCTCCGGCTTCCTGGAGGGGCAAATATATTTCCAGCGCTATTTTGTAAAGAATCAAAAAATAGGAGAAAACCGAGAATATCGCGGAAAGGCTGAGTAAACGTATTGAGGGCGTAGGTAATTCGAGAAACAAAATTCCGACCAATAACAATTACATCGTTATCTTGCAGGAGAGGATTTTGAGCCGGCTCGCCTCGAAGTGCCTGTTTACCGTCAATTTCTAGGGTGACTGCTCTGCCTTGTTCTGGATCAAACCGAATCAGGGCAATTTTTCGCAGGTTGGCGGTGTCTAGAGGAACGTTGTTCAAGGCATCGACAAACGTACTACCACTGGGAAGCGTCACTGTACCCGCCGCACCACTAGCGTAACTTAAAACTCGAACGATGATGTTGGGTTTGGCCAGAGTAGATCGGCTGACGAGCTGCCGGTCATAGGCCCGATCTTGGCCCGGTTCCAGTCTGGGGACGATCACTGCATCGCCGGTTGCCAAGCGTAAATCGGGTAAAGCGGCTGAAGTTTGCAGGGGGGTAAAAAGGTCGAGGGTTTCCTCGCTGAAGCGCCCATCAGCGAGTGCCCGACGCACCCGCACCGCCCGCAAATCTGCATTTTGGGTAATGCCACCGGCAGTGAGTAAAGCGTCTGAAACCCGCGTTGCGCCGCCCTGTAGCGGGTAAAAACCGGGCTTTGCGATTTCGCCGGTGATGGTGACTTGAACGGGTGCCTGGGATGCTAACGTCGAATTAGCGACTAACTCGCTGACCTCATCGCTATCTGAGCTAATAGGCCGTTTTGGCACAATAATCGCATCGCCTTCTGCTAGAGGAAATGTCGGCAGAACGCCTCCTTGCAAAGCGCTGAGCAGGTCAAGATTTTGCTCAATCACAGACCCATTTCCTAGGGCACGGCGCACCCGCACCTGTGCCAAATCTGAGGCTGCTGTGGCCCCACCGGCAGCCAGCAACGCGTCATACACGCGCGAAAATCCGGGCTGTAGGGCATACAAACCCGGTCTGCCTACTTCTCCCGTGACGCTAACGGCAACGGGTGTTTTTGCCGCCAAATTTGAGTTAGCGAGCGCCGCAGTGTCGTAACCCTGAGCTTGAGGAATTGTCTGTTTTGGCACGACGATTGCATCACCGTCTTCTATCCGAATACTGGGGGGTGTGCTGCCGGTTTGCAAAGGCGTGAGCAAATCAATATTTTGCTCAACGACGGAACCGTTGGGTAAGGTGCGGCGCACGCGCACAAAGCGCAAATCTGCGGCGGAGGTGGTGCCCCCGGCTAGGAGAATTGCCGAAGACACTCTTGGTAAAATATTGGGTGGAATGACATAAAAACCCGGTTGGGCAACTTCACCAACGACTGTTATATCCACCGGGCGCGGCACCACTAATGCCAGGGAAATCACTGGATCGACCACATACTGATTGAGCCGCCCGCGAATTTCTGCCTGCGCTTCTGCTAAGGTTAACCCGTCTAAAAATATACTTCCGATCAGGGGCATGACGATGTTCCCTTCCGGGTTAATTGCGCCCCCAAAATTCAGGTCGGGAAAGCGCTGCACTTGAATTTGAATTTGATCCCCCGGCCCTAAGCGATAGTTTGTATAGTCTTCTGCTCGACCGGCATCAAAGGTTGATCCTGGTAAAGGCGCGTTCTGAATCGGTTGAAGTGGCGGCTGCCTGGGAATTTCGAGGGGGGGTGGCGCTGGTTGGGGGTAGCTGGGAATCGGTGTTGGGGAAGCCGGAATCGTTGGCCCGATTTGAGCCTGGATACTGGCGGGGTAAGCTTGGGATGGGGCGCTCCAAACAAGGCCGGTAAATAATAGGGTGGTGGTGCCGGCATAGAGTCCGGCAAGGGAAAAAGCGGTTAACTGCTGAGTGGAAACAGTGGGCGATTTAAACATACACAGATGAAGACAATTAAAAGGTTATTTTTAACTTTAAATTTTTAATAATTTATTTTAAATTTTGAGTGTATTTTGTACCTAGCTCGTGTTAGATTTGCTTAACTTTTAGACAACAGGGAGCATAAATTTACTTCACAAAACCCAAAATTGTGAAGGTATTCAAGGCGCTAGATTCAGGCATTTTACGATTTATTTTGCCCATTTTTTTATAAATTCTCTAAAGGGCCGGCCATTAAGGCAGCTTGAACCGTTTTGCCCAAGGATTCAGCCAACTGTCGGGATCGATCAATGTTGCCGAACGGTTCGATAGTAATTTGAATGCTCACCGCCACCCAAGGAACGCGCCGGTTCGATAATTGCGCCCTGCGATCTGCCCAGAACCACTGACTCGGTGCCGGATGGCCACCGTTAGGCCAAGCGTACCATTGCAAGACGGCATAAGTCTGCCGCTCGTTTCTGGCTCGTAAAAAACGCGCTTGGACGGTTGCAACCTGTTGTGCTGCAAATTTAGCTTCCCCACTGCTACCGGCTGGGTGAGGAACTGCAACAGTAAACTGCATCTGACTGTAGGAATCTGAGATCCAGCGCTGCAAACCGCTGACGTCTGTCCACTCAACTTGCGGCTGATCACTTGGATCAGATTGAGGTAATAACAGAATCAATGCTTTAGTCTGGGGAGCGTGCTGAACTTCAAGCAGTAACCAATTGTGACCGCCGATCAGGACATTATCCTGCTGAAGCGTCTGCCAACCGGCAATGGTTAAACCTGTTTTCCGCAACGCTTTTAGCTGTTCAAGGGTGGGGACTGGGGGGGGACTTGCCCAGCGCCAATTTCCTGCAAGGTAGCCCGGAACTGCCCCTATGCCGATCAGTCCTAGCAGAAATCCCAGCAAGATAATTTTAGACAGTGGATATCGATGCAGTAGCTTAGACAGGGGCATAGCTAGAACTTTAATTTTCACTTGACTGTGATCTGTCAGCTATTTGCTAACAGCTAAGTGGGGAGAACCAAACCCTAACAAAACCCACAAGGCTTGAGGTAATTTTTAGGATCAATCGGAATCAATATAAAAATACTCTTTAAATTTTTCAATTCCATTGAGCAAGACCATTAATAGTGCTAGCATACCCGCAGAATAAAGATCGCCGCCCCATCCTTCGTGCAGCCAATTAAATGCCTGTTCTTGGCCAGTTCCATAAAATAAGGTAAGCAGGGTATTGCGGAGAATATTGGCAGTGACGCTAACCACAACAGTTAGCCACAAAAACACGAGGGTCGTTCCACGGGAGCGATAGGTGTCAGTCCAGTAAAGCAGCATTAAACTGACATAAAGACTGGTGAACAACATTTTAAGACCGGCACAGTGGGGAGCGACTTCAACAATGCGTCCTCCAACAAACAGATTAATGTTCTGCACCGTAACATTCAGCCCAAATTGCGTCAAGATAAAGCCTGCGGTGCCGGCGATGAAGCTTTGCAGGGGTAAGGTATAAGGAGCAATTAAATAGGGAATTTCTGTGGGAGTGGCAAGAAAGACTAGCAGCAGTGGAAAGGCTTGCAGCCGGATGCCTTCCTTACCTTTTATCCACAGACAAGCGCCGGCAAGAACCGTTGGAAAAGACAAATTGACCAGATCCGGAAGCCCGCTAAGATAGAGGACACCCCCCAACCCTAGTAAGAATCCACCTAACGGATGGGTGTGATCGCTCAGTTTGACCCATCGATCTCGGTTGATCCAGCTGATGTAGGCGGCAAAGGGTAAACCGATCAACCCGTGGCTGAAATATTCGTGTTCGAGGCTAATTTTAGTAATTTTCAGCCAGCCAGAGTACCAGTGCATCAGCAAGGGTGCATAGAGAATGGCCAGTAGGCTGAGGCTCAGGCTGGTGAACAGGTATCGCTCAACAGCATCGGGAATTTTACGATCAAGGTGCATAATGTCAACTCAGGGAATTGTGGCTTGTCGTGTCCGTTGCCAACAACCAAGGACAAAAGACAAGGAACTCTCGAACCCTCTAAAATCAGCGAAGGGCTGCGGCTTGGCGAGTGATGAAAGATTCGATGCCGGCAGCGACTTGGGAAATTTGCGTCTCCTCCAGTCCGGGATACATTGGCAACGAGAGAATTTCCCGGCACAAGGCTTCTGCGTGGGGAAAATCGCCGGCTTTGTAGCCCAAATACTCGTAAGCCGGCTGTAAGTGGCAGGGAATGGGGTAATGGATGCCGGTTTGGATGCCGACTTTGGCAAGTTCTTCCTGAAGCGCGTCGCGACTCACACAAGCGAGGGTGCGGATCGTGTAGAGATGGTAAACATGGCCTGCACCGCTTTGGTTTTGAATAGGAGTAATGCCGTCATACTGGGAAAGTAACGCGTCATACCGCTGGGCGGCTTCGTTGCGGGCGCGGTTCCAGCCGGCTAAATAGGGCAGTTTGACCTTAAGTATAGCGGCCTGTAAAGTATCGAGTCGGCTGTTTGTCCCGACTTCAGTGTGTAAGTATTTCTGCGGTGCGCCGTAGTTGCGAAGCGTTCGCATTTTTTTGGCCACCTCTGGATCACTGGTTACAACTGCGCCGCCATCTCCAAAGGCACCCAAATTTTTACTGGGGTAGAAGCTAAATGCTGCTGCCGTGCCGATTGAGCCGGCGCGGTAGCCTTCTCGTTCCGCTAAATGAGCTTGGGCAGCATCTTCAAAAATCAGTAGGTTGTAGGTGCCGGCGAAGTCTCGTAGTTGCCGTGGGGAAACCATCTGTCCGTAAAGATGGACGGGTAAGATCGCGCGTGTTTTAGGTGAGATGGCGGCTTCGGCGGCTGCCAGGTCTATCAGAGCAGTTTGCGGGTCACAATCGACTAAGATTGGCGTCGCGCCGGCACGTAGGACGCCGATTAAGGTGGCAATAAACGTGTTGGCCGGTAATATGACTTCATCGCCGGTATCGATGCCACAGGCTTGCAATCCCAGGGCAGTCGCATCGGTTCCACAGGCAACGCCAATGCCATAGGGGACACCGCAGGCTGCTGCGAAAGCGGACTCGAATTCTGCCAGCGTCTCACCGAGAACGAAATCTCCCCGCCGCAGGACAGTTTGGATCGCCTGTTCTATCTCAGCTTGAATTGGCTGGTGTTGCAGTGTGAGGTCAACAAACGGAACTTTTACAGAGGCGCTAGTCATAGGGGGAGAATTGAAAAATCAACGGTCTCGCTCATTTCAAGTAAAAGACCTGGATATTACTGTTATGCCGGATCGCCACGGTGTTCACCACATCCAAGTTATGAAGAATCTGTAAAGGTTTTCACTTTTCTTTAAAGATCAGCCTTGTTTAACCTTTGGTTAAGGCGTTTCACGTTAAAGAAACTACGATTGTCAGGAAAAATTTCTCGCGGCGATCAGATGAAAAGGTAAGGGTTTCTGTTTTGCGGCTAATGGTGCTAAGAACAAAGCGCAGATCCGCTTCAGACAGTGGCATCTGTGACTGTTACAGTTGCTTTACCCTGGAAAAATAGCCGCCTCCCGATGCCGGTAAAAACACGCAGTTGTTCCACTAGAAATTGGGTAATCGGTTAAAATCCTTTCTGGTGTCCTAGGAGAGAACAGCAAATGCCTGATTTTACACGCCGGAAATTTATTATTACGAGTGCTTTGGCGGCTGGATTTGCGTTAGCCGTTCATCCGATTTCGGCTGAAGTGATCACGACAGATAGTGAAAGTTTGGTGGCGGGTGAGGTGATGATTCCTGTCACCGATGGTGAAATCCCGGCTTATCGGGCAATGCCGGCAACGGGTGAGAATTTTCCCATTGTGCTGGTGGTGCAAGAAATTTTTGGGGTACATGAACACATTCAAGATGTTTGCCGCCGATTTGCGAAGTTGGGATATTTAGCCATTGCGCCTCAAATGTTTGCTCGTCAAGGCGATGTTTCTCAGCTAAGTGATGTTCAAGAAATCATTTCTAAAGTTGTTTCTAAAGTTCCAGATGAGCAAGCACTGTCTGATTTAGATGCGGCGGTTGCTTGGGCAAAAACATCCAGTAAAGGTAATCCGGATAAGATTGGTATCACCGGCTTTTGTTGGGGGGGTCGAATGGTTTGGCTATATACTGCCCATAATCCCAATGTTAAAGCTGGAGTTGCTTGGTATGGGCGTTTGGTGGGGGAATCTAAGCCGTTAACGCCCCAGCATCCGATTGATATTGCTGCTGATTTGAAGGTGCCGGTTTTGGGGCTTTATGGCGGCAGTGATCAGGGAATTCCTAATGAAACCGTTGAACAAATGCAGGAAGCGTTGAAAGCCGGCAACAGTGGTTCGGAAATTATTCTATATCCGGATGCGCCTCACGCTTTCTTTGCTGACTACCGGCCCAGTTATCGCCAAGAGGCGGCTGAAGATGGCTGGCAGCGCTTACAGGCGTGGTTTAAGCAGCATGGCGTTGCTTAATCGGGTTTAATTGGGGTTGCCGGTTTAACCCCAATTAAACCTTCTTTAAGCTATTTCAAAAACAAAATACCAAGAATCTCTGAGTGCTTCTGACCGAATTGCGAGGTTTCTATCAGCCTAGACATTACTTTTTTTTGCCAGTAAGTTGTTGCGATTGATAAAACCGCAACAACTAAAAAGAAGACCACAAAGTTATTCAAGACTTGCGGTAACTTGACTCTAATCAAATACCAGTTGTATATAAAAAAAATATGCCATAAGTATATCCATAATGTGGATGAGCTGATGAATAATATCCAACTACTAATCTGACGATTTTTATTCAAAAATTGAGACATTTTAAACTTATCTATGGTTAGGTAGATAAAAATCGTCATAAAAATTCCATAAGCCACATAGTAAACTCTGGGAGGAAACTTCAATATCCGCAAGGGAATAAAATGACCAAAATAAGAATATTTATAAAAGAGTATAAAGAAAAATAAAGCTCCAAAGAAGGATGCAACCCAAACTAACTCTTTTTTAGTCATTCTAGGCACACACATTCCTAAACCAAACAAGAAGCCATAGGGAATGATAGAAAATAATATAAAAGTTGTCGATTCTTGGAGTGAACTTTCTAAGTTGTTTGTGTAGATAGCGCTAATGATTGCTTCATGAACTGTGAAAATTGCCAAAATCGCGATGAAAAATTGACTAATGTTAGAAAATGAGCTGCGTAATTTGAGAAGAAAAACTGATAAAATAGCGACTATCACAAATACTCGAACGATCCAAACGTACCCAATTCCATCTATTAAAAAAAACGTGTCTAGAATTTTTTGAGAAGAAAAAGGATATTTTGTTAACTTTCCAAGTAGCAAATAGTAAATATAGTAAAAGCCAAAGAAAAAGGCTAAAAATAACCAAACTGGAGCGATGAGACGGGGAATTCTTTTTTTCAAGTAATCAGCAAATTGATAGGTTCTATTCTTACAAGAATAATCAAAAAGGATTCCTGATACAATCACCATCATTGGCACGTCAAATTCTCGCAGCCGGTCGAAGTTGGTGGGAAAATCTGTGTGGGCCATAATAATTAAAATCAGGCCCAGAGTTTTCAAAATATCAGCAGTAATGTTTCTGTTGGGTTTTTGAGCGACTTCTTCTAATTTGTTCATAGTTTCCTAACACTAACCTCAAATAGGCAATTTTGGAAACGGGTCATAGATAATGGGCAAATTTTACGCTCATTACCCATGACCCTTTAATGGGGATAGTTAGAATGTCTTGATTATCCGTGATTTCCGAGCATTCGATCTCGCAAATTTTTAATGCGATCTCGATACTTCGCTGCCTCCTCAAATTCCATTTTCTTCGCCGCTTCTTTCATTTGAGCTTCCAATTGGCCGATTAACTCAGGAATCTGATCTATAGAAAGCTCATCCGCCTGTTCACAAACGGTTTCCAACTGCTGAGCGTTGAGCCGGCGCGACAGATCTAAAAACGACAAAATAGCATTTCCTGATTTCTTGGCAATTGACTGCGGTGTAATTCCGTGCAGTTTATTATACGCGGTTTGAATCCCCCGCCGGCGATCCGTTTCATCAATTGCTTTGATCATGCTGTCGGTGAGATTATCGGCATATAAAATCGCTTGCCCCTGCACATGACGCGCCGCCCGCCCGATGGTTTGAATGAGGGAACGCGCCGCCCGCAAAAACCCTTCCTTGTCTGCATCCAAAATTGCGACGAGAGAAACTTCTGGCAAATCTAATCCTTCCCGCAGCAAATTGACGCCAATTAGCACGTCAAATTCACCCTCACGCAACGCTTGGAGAATCTCAATGCGCTCAATCGATTGAATTTCAGAATGCAGATACCGAACTTTAATCCCGCGCTCTTGGAGATATTCTGTCAAATCTTCTGCCATGCGCTTGGTTAAAGTTGTAATCAGCGTGCGTTCTTTCCGGTCAACTCTGTCTTTAATTTCTCCTAATAAATCATCAATTTGACCAGATGTTGGCCGCACAAAAATTTCTGGATCAATCACGCCGGTGGGGCGAATCACTTGTTCCGCCACCTGACCTTCTGATTTTTCGATTTCCCAGTCTCCGGGGGTAGCCGAAACAAAAATACACTGGTTAACCTTTTCCCAAAATTCATCAGCTTTTAGGGGGCGATTATCGGCTGCGCTGGGAAGGCGAAATCCATGCTCAATTAACACTTTTTTCCGTGCTTGGTCGCCATTATACATCGCCCGAATTTGTGGGACTGAAACATGAGATTCATCAATCACGAGTAGCCAATCTTTCGGGAAATAATCAATTAAACATTCTGGGGGTTCACCGGCAATCCGCCCTGCTAAGTGACGAGAATAGTTTTCAACGCCATTGCAGTAACCCACTTCTCGCAACATCTCCAGATCGTAGCGGGCGCGTTGTTCTAGCCGCTGGGCTTCTAATAATTTCCCTTCTTTTTGCAATTCTTCCAGCCGGCTTTCTAATTCCGACTCAATGTCTTGGCAAGCAATATCTAGGCGATCTTGTGGGGTAACAAAGTGACGCGCTGGGTAAATATTCAGGGCTTCTACGCTTTGGATGATGTTGCCGGTTACGGGGTCAAGATAGCGAATCGCGTCAATTTCATCGCCGAAAAACTCTACTCGAATAATTCGGTCTTCATAAGCAGGGCCAATTTCTAAAACATCGCCTTTTACACGAAACCGGCCTCGACCTAAATCTAAGTCGTTGCGCGTATATTGCACGCCGGCCAATTCTCGTAGCAATTGACGTTGATTAACTTCGCTTCCCACTTTTAAAGGGATAGAAGCTTTTAAATATTCTGAGGGAATTCCTAATCCGTAAATGCAGCTAATTGAAGCAACGACAATTACATCCTGGCGCTCAAATAACGAACGAGTGGCTGAGTGCCTCAGCATATCAATTTCATCGTTAATTGAGGCGGTTTTTTCGATATAGGTGTCGGTGACGGGAATATAAGCTTCCGGTTGATAGTAGTCGTAGTAACTGACAAAGTATTCAACGGCATTGTTCGGGAAGAAATCCCGCAATTCGTTGCAGAGCTGGGCAGCGAGGGTTTTGTTGTGGGCAAGTACGAGGGTGGGTTTGCGGATTTGCTGAATCACTGAGGCGATGGAGAAGGTTTTGCCGGTGCCGGTGGCCCCCAGCAGGGTTTGATAGGGGTGACCGGCTTGAATACCCTTAACCAGTTGTGCGATGGCTTGCGGCTGGTCGCCGGTGGGTTGAAAGGGGGCTTGGAGTTGAAATTGCACCATAACGTCTTTCGCAGTGGCTTCCAAATGGAATGTTAACACCGGCAGCCCGATACAGGGCCGGCTAGGACAATGTTTTACTTAATATAGGCAAAGAAAGCGTTTCAGGCCGGCAGAACTTCAACTTCTGCTTTTATGAACTTTTTTAACAATTATTAACTCGAAAAGTTTAATCCCATCCTTCTCTTATTTTAACAGAAAATTAATAAAAATTACTGAATTTAATCAGCCTTCAGGTAGAGGGCTGGCTCAACTATATTGCTTAAGCTAAGAATAGACTTAAAATTAAAGTTGCAACTTTCACTTAAGTTCAAAGCGCTCAAAAATAAGGAGAAAGCTTATGAGCATCCAAGAAAGAGCAAAAGTGATTGGAGAGAATTTTGAAGGCAAGGCTCAAGAAGCGGTAGGTGAAACTACCTGCGATCCTGAAGATCGAGTTGAAGGTAAAGCGAAGGAACTCGACTCGCAAACTCGCCATGCTGCAGAAGAATTAAAAGAAGAGATCGACCACAGGCTGGACTAACTATCATACTTTTACTGGAGGGTTTGGGTAACTCATTGGCTATCCAGACCCTTCTTCTATTAAACAGAAGATTTAGAAGCTCAGCTAAAGCGCATTTGATTCGTGATTTATATCGGATGCGACCAAATCTTCCATTCCTCTCCCCTTATCCCCTTCAATCTGGACAAAAAAATAAATGCTTAGCAGATGAGGGCGGTTGCCGCTAAATCTGGAACCTACAGCTTTAAAAAAACTTGATATCTTTAATTCATGACTAACTTTAGCAGATGATTAGCAGGAATATTCTGCTTTTTCATCATCTTGTCCTGCAAACCTACAAGGAAACCCGCGATCCCCAACTATCCCCCAAGAGTCGGAGACAGCGTTTATCTTTAATCCGCCTGCGGGTAGATGGCTTGATGAAGACCAGCCAATACGATGATAAGTAGATAAAACGATATCAAACAAATACGGAGTAACAAAATGAGCATAGAAGATAGAGCCAAAGCAACAGCCAGCAATCTTGAAGGCAAAGCTAAAGAAGCGATGGGTGAAGTCACCGGCGATCCTCAAGATAAAGCTGAAGGCAAAATGAAACAAGCAGAAGGCCAAACCCGCCACGCTGGTGAAGATCTCAAAGATAAAGTCAAGGACACCATTGACAAGCTATAAGTCTTCCTGTCGAGGTCGGCTGGATAAATCATTTCTTATCTAGCCCTTCGACCTTTTTTAGTGCTTTAAATACACGGTGGTCTAAAAGTCACTTTACAAACACAGTTTTTAAAGGAGGTTAAAGTGGGTTTCTTTCAACAAATTCGGAAAGCTTTGATAGCGCTTGTTTTGGTATTAGTTCTCAGCACAGCAACAGCTTGTGGGGGAGCAACAACTGCCCAAAGTCCAACAAGTTTACCTGGAAGCACCGGCACCTTGGCTTATTCCCAATTAGAACGTGGTAATAGCGCAGCCGGTCAAGAGTTTGGTGCTTGGGTGGTGCAGACAGCGAAAGGACTGGTTCAAGATGCTTACGTGCGTGACGACAACAAGCTGGGTGTTGTAATTACACCGAAAGTCAGTCCAAACGAAGTAAAAGATTTAGCTCGTTCCTTAGCGCAGGGCTTTCATCACAATTTCCCGAATCAGGATGTTAGCGTGTTAGTTTACGCCCCTGATAAGAAACTAATTTTGACAGCTAAGTACGATCAACAGTCAAACAAAATTGACTATAAAGCCGGTTAATAACAGGCAGTTTCAGACATTTTGAAAAGCGGGTAAAGTTGCCGCCATTCATGAAAATTTGATGTCTGAGCAAAAAGCAATTGACTCAAAGCAGGAGAAAAATCAAATGAGTACAAGCGACCAATACAAACGCCATATCATGAGTGATTTGGCCCAGGGCGATAGCGAAATGATGAGCGACGCCCCTACCCAAGATTACCAAAACTTTGACGATTTCGCTCAACGCTCAACGCCTAATGAGCGTCGCCAATTGTTCGGTAAGTCTCTTCAACACAGTAATATTCCTCCCAGCCAGTTGGAACCCGAACTGCAAAAAGCAATCGCACAAATCAAACCCAATGAACGGGATGATGTTGCTCGCGAATTCTTCAAGCATTTGGAAAAGAGAGGTCTTAAGGACAAGCAGCTAGAGCAACAACTGGGACTTTCAACACATCATGCTAGCCACATGACTTCTGATGATGTTGCTAAACTGGCATCCTTTACCTATCACTCACATCCCGATGTGTTCCAAGAGGTATTAGCCGATAAGCCTGATTTAATGAAATTCCTCGGCAATCCCCTTGTGGCTGCTATCGTGGGCGTAGTTGCTGCTAAGTGGTTGGGCAATCGTCACTAAGCTCAGCTTCAAAAGCTGTCAAAAAATTTGTTTTTCTGGGTATTTAAGGGTGATCATTTATGATCTCCCTTTTTTTATTGCCGGCATCCAATCCTCAAATTCATTTGCGTTTATCAGCGGTTAAAAAACAAATATTGTCGTGTCCCAGAAGCAGTAAAATTCTAACTGCTGCGTGATGAACTTAAAGCATTGCGATCACTAATTTTATTCAAAAGATCCGTAAAAGTTTTGTAATCAACCGGCTTCATCAAATACTCGGTTGCCCCCAGAGCAAATCCCTGATTTTTATCCTCCACAAACGTCAGCACAATCACAGGAATATCAGCCAGAATCGGATTGGCTTTAAGCGCTGAAAGTACCGCCCAGCCATCCATACGAGGCATCATTACATCCAAAATAATCGCATCTGGACGCAATTCCTTTGCTAGTCGCAATCCCGCCTCGCCGCCTGCCGACGCCACTACCCGAAATCCTTCTTTAACCAAGCACCGCGCAATCAGTTCCCGTGCGTCAAGATCGTCATCAATCACTAATACAGTTGTAACAAGACTCAGAAC
The DNA here is from genome assembly GCF_014695725.1 of Microcoleus sp. FACHB-672. Taxonomy (NCBI): domain Bacteria; kingdom Bacillati; phylum Cyanobacteriota; class Cyanophyceae; order Oscillatoriales; family Microcoleaceae; genus Microcoleus; species Microcoleus sp. FACHB-672. The sequence goes on from NZ_JACJOU010000026.1 coordinate 139,033, forward strand.
ACAGCTATCCCAAACCTGAGACTTTACTTCAGCATCACCTATCTCAATTTCTTCCTCAGTTTTAACCACCACCGGCAGGCGAATCGTAAAAGTAGATCCACAATCGGCTTCGCTTTTGACAGAAATTTCGCCGCCCTGCATTTGGCAAAATTTCTGAGTAATCGCAAGCCCTAAGCCGGTGCCTCCATAGGTACGCGACATGGAGGCATCTGCCTGGGTGAATGGCTGGAAAAGATTCGCCATCTGTGCCGGTGTCATGCCAATGCCGGTGTCGCTGACAGAAAATACAATAAACGATGAATCCTCAGCATCGCCCTCTCCTGCACTCACCGTCAGGGTAATTCTACCTTGGTGAGTAAATTTAGCGGCGTTACTGAGCAGATTAAAAAGTGATTGCCGCAGTTTCGTTAAGTCAGCATACATCGTGCCGAGGTTGTGGTCGCAATTGACCGTCAAAGTGTTACCATTTTTTGCAATCAAAGGCCGAAAACTCACCGCAATCTCATCAATTAAATCTGCTACATCAAAAGTTTCTGGACAAAGAATCATTCTGCCGGCTTCTATTTTCGAGATATCAAGAATATCGCCGATCATTGTTAGCAAGTGTTTTCCAGCGATGCAAATCCTATCGAGATCGGGTTGCATATCCCCATAGCCTAAATCTATGGCTTCCTCTTGTAGCATCTCGCTGTAGCCAATAATGGCGTTGAGAGGTGTGCGTAACTCATGGCTCATATTCGCCAAAAATGTGCTTTTGGCGCGGCTAGCGGCTTCTGCTGCCTCTTTAGCAGCTTGCAGCTCAAGGCTACGTTCTTCAAGTTGCCGGCTTCGCACTTCTAAACCCTTGAGCAAGCTGCCCACTTGCTGAGCCATTGTATTCAAAGTTGAGGAAAGCAGCCCGATTTCATCCCTAGAAGTCACCGGCGATCGCACGCTCAAATCGCCACTCGATAGCAGTTGAGCCGTGTGCGTCACTTCAGCCAAGGCACGGGTAATCCGAGAGACGACAAGCAGCGCCACCGGCATCCCCACCACGTTTAAAAGCAGCGCCAGCAGCAACAAAAACTGACTGTGATTTGCCGCTGCGCTCGCCTCCAGCACCAACTTTTGCGCTGTCTCGTCATTTGCCACCGAGAGCGCTGCACTCGCGCTTTTGAGTTGCGTTGCGCTGATCCACCCAACCCACACCGCCAGCGAGGTGAGCATTCCCAGGGCGCTAAACAGCGCGATCAAGGAGGTGCGAATTCCTCCCCGGAACCTTCGTTTAGAAAATCCTGCCGCCCAAGGATAAAGTTTGAGGAACGGATCGGGGCACACCGGCTCTCCAGAATTCCAGATTTCCCGGATCAAGCCGTCTGCTCTTACCTTGCCGACGCGCACGGTTTTCCAAGTATGCTGGGTTTTGCTATCTATCTTAACAATGCCTCCCGGCGCGGCAAACTCGATATTTTTAGCAGCCGCCTTCACCTTCGCCACGTCTGTTGAACCTGCCTTTTCTACGGCTTGCTTCCACAGATAAACGCCCAAGTATGCCGCCTCGATGGGGTCATCTGTGACGCGATTTTGACCGTATTTTTCCTTGTAAGCTTTGACAAACTGCCGGTTTTCTGCTGTCTCAAGGGTTTGAAAATAGTTCCAAACCACCAGATGTCCAGCAATATTTTCAACGCCAATTTTTCGCACTTCTTCTTCTGCCAAACTCACAGACATCACCGGCAAATCTTCGGCTGTAAAACCGGCTTCTCTCAACTGTTGGAAGAAAACGATGTTGCTATCGCCATTGAGACTATTAACAATTGCATCGGGTTGCGAAGCTTGAATGTGGGCGATTGCCGTGCTGAAATCTGTACCACCCAGGGGAATATAATCTTCTCCCGCCAACTCTCCCCCCTGTGCCGCCAATTGCGCTTTGATAATGGGGTTGGCGGTACGCGGAAAGATACAATCCGAGCCAATCAGGTAAATTTTCCGCTTGCCCTGAGCCAGTAAGTAATCTACTGCAGGGATAATTTGCTGGTTAGGCGCAGCGCCGGTGTAGAAGACATTCGGAGACTGCTCTAAACCTTCATACTGCACGGGATAAAAAAGCAATCCATTCAACCCTTCAAACACCGGCAGCACGGCTTTGCGACTGGCAGAAGTCCAGCAGCCAAACACGACGGCTACCTGTTCCTGTTGCAGCAATTTCTTCGCCTTCTGGGCAAAGGTTTGCAAATCGCTCGCCCCATCCTCAATAATTGCTTCGAGCCGGCATCCTAAAACTCCGCCTGCGGCATTAATTTCATCAATTGCCAGCAGGGTTGCATCTTTGACTGAAATCTCACTGATCGACATGGTGCCGGTGAGGGAATGCAGCACGCCAATTTTAATCGGGGTAGTGCCGGTGTTCAGTTTCCGAGTAGGGTGAGTGCTGTTTGCTCCCATACGGTTTTCTATTAATTTTATGGCTCTAACCCTGAAATTTTAATTCAATCTCGCCAAATCTGGGTTTTAACGCAATTTGCACAAATCTCTAAATCGAATATACAATCAAAAATTTAAAACCGAGAACTGACAGGTGAGCATTCATGGCTGATCTTCAATCCCTCAAAATGTTATGAAACGACTGCCGGCTCAGAGTAGACTTCTGACAAACGTAAATTTTTTGATTGCAAAGCTGTAGATGTTGGCCCAATCTGGCGTGCCGGTATCCAAAAATAGGGAACTCGAATCAATATCCTTTCTAAGATAGCGGCAAACCGGCAAGATGTCTGCACTCCACATTTAATCCAATGAGTTAGGCTCGTCGGCTATCCTAATATCGGTTAATTTATGCGCCCTTAATTCTATGACTAACCGATTATTTTACGGCGACAATCTTGAAATGCTGCGTCAGTTCATTCCAGATAATTCTGTAGATTTATGCTATATTGACCCACCTTTTAACTCCAATCGCAGCTACTACCAACTTTATAACAATCAAGGGAATCAATGGAAAACGCAAGCTTTTACAGATACTTGGGCTTGGGATGATTTTGCAGAGGTCGGCTTTTCTCAAATCATTAATAATTATCGAAATAAATTTACAACCCAAACGATTGATTTAATGGCCGGCTTATCAAAAGTATTGAGCAAAGGCAGCTTACTGGCTTATTTAGTCAGCATTACTTTGAGAGTTACTGAAATTCATCGCATTTTAAAGCCAAATGGGAGTTTTTACCTCCACTGCGATCCGACTGCCGGCCATTATCTTAAGCTAGTCCTTGATGCCGTTTTTTGCCCTTCCGGTGGCGATTTTAAAAATGAAATCGTTTGGTGTTATTCCATTGGCGGGAAAAGTAATAAAAAGTTTGCAAAAAAGCATGATATTATTTTATTTTATACGAAAAATGCTGAAACTTACACGTTCAATGAAAAAGCTGCATCAATATGTAGAAAACCAAACTCTCATATGAAAGTGAGGATAGATGCAGCAGGCCGACAATATCAGCAAAAAACTGATAAAAAAACAGGGAAACTATATAAATACTATTTAGATGAAGGAAAAATTGCTGAAGATTACTGGACAGATATCGAGACATTAAATCGGCAAGATAAAGAACGGTTAGGCTACCCAACCCAGAAACCAGAAGCGCTCTTAGACCGTATTATCAAAGTTAGCAGTAATGAAGGCGATGTTGTATTAGATGCTTACTGCGGTTGCGGAACAACTTTAGCCGTTGCTCAGCGCCTCAACCGGCAGTGGATAGGAATAGATATTACCTATCAAAGTATTAGTCTAGTTCTTAAACGCCTTGAAAATTCTTTTGGCAGTCACGTACTCTCCCAAATTCAACTGATTGGCATTCCCAAAGATAGGGAGTCGGCAATCGCCCTTGCCAGCGTTCAAAGCAATTGCCGGCGCACTGAATATGAAAAATGGGCGATTCTTACCTATTCAAATAACCAAGCGCTCATTCAAGAGAAAAAAGGTTCCACCCCAGGAATAGAAGGTATTGTCTATTTTTTAGGAGAACATGGAGAGCTTCATAAAATAATATTGCAAGTTAAGCGAAATAATATAAATTTTTCAAATATAGAAGAAATGCATAAAATTATAATAAATGAAAAAGCTAGTCTGGTTATTTACATTGTTTTGAAAAAAAGTAGGGCTGTTATAGAAAAAGCTCAATCTTACGGATTTTATTATTGTAAAATAAATGGAAATATCCACCCTCGTTTGCAACTTGTCACAATTCAAGAAATCTTGGAAGAAGGAAAGCGTCTTAAGAGTCCTTGAAATTTCAAATTTATTAAATTTATCTAAAAAGTCGTCAAATTGAAATCGAATTAGATAAAATTGAATAGGTCAAATTGTAGTTGTACAATCTCTAAAATTATTCCAGGCCGGCTGCAAGATGCCAGTAAAGTATTGAGAATTGCCGATCCCCAAGTCTAAAATCTAAACTCGCTCCGAGGTTTTCTATGCGCCGGTTTTTCCTGAATAGCCTTGCTACCCTTCGCCTGACAGTTGGGCATTTATCCCGCCCTCAGCGCTCATTCTGGCTGGCTGGAGTGCTGGCAATCTCCCTATCATTAATCAGTTGCACAGCCAACAAGCCGGCAGCCAAATCAACGCCGGCAGCAGATGCAGCGTTAAAAGCGCAAGTTTTGCAAATCATTCGGGAAAACCCGCAAGTGGTTGTAGATTCAGTTCAGGCGTACCAGCAGCAGCAACAGCAGCAGGTTCAGCAGGCACGCCAAACATTTTTGCAGCAAATGATCGTAAATCCTGCTTCAGTAATCGGGGATTCCCCCACCACCGGCGCAGCGGATCGAAAAGTCGTACTTGTGGAATTTTCAGACTTTCAGTGTCCCTTTTGCTCCAAAGCTCACAAAACTGTGAAGCAGTTCATGGACAAACATAAGGATAAAGTCACGTTAACCTACAAGCATTTGCCGCTAACTCAGCTGCATCCAGAGGCACTACCGGCAGCTAAAGCCGCATGGGCAGCGCAGCAGCAGGGCAAATTTTGGGAGTATCACGACGCCCTGTTTAACCAGTCAGACAAGTTGGGCGAGCCGTTATATGGAACAATCGCAAAAAACTTGAAACTTGATGAAGCCCGGTTCAACAAAGATCGTCAAAGCGCAGCTGCCGAGGCTGCCATTCAAAAAGACGTTCAGATGGCTGAAAGTTTGGGCATTTCTGGTACGCCTTTCTTTACCCTCAACGGCGAGACGCTTGCCGGTGCGATTGAGTTACCAGAATTAGAAAAAGCTTTAGAGCGCGTCGTCGGTGCAAGTCCAACGCCGGCACAGACAGAGCAGCCGGCTGAACCCCAAACAGAAACCCCATAGAAAAGCATTCTCGTTCCCAGGTTTAGTCTGGGAACGAGACATCTAATTAAACCGCCGCCAATTCTGGGGTAGGACGCTTGCTATTGCGAATTCCCTCAATCGCCTCAGCATAATCCTTAGCCTTAAACACAGCAGAGCCGGCCACAATGGCATTGGCACCGGCTTCCAAAACCTGCCAAGTGTTATTCCCCTTCAAACCACCATCCACTTCAATCCAAGGATCAAGTCCACGCTCATTGCACATTTGGCGAAGCTTTTGAATTTTAGGCACCACAGCCGGAATAAAACTCTGACCCCCAAAGCCAGGGTTGACGCTCATAATCAACACCAAATCGCAGACTTCGATCACATACTCAATCAGTTCCAACGGCGTAGAAGGATTGAGTACCACACCAGCTTGCTTGCCGAGTTCTCGAATTTGGCAGAGCGTACGGTGCAGGTGAGGCGAAGCGTTATGCTCTGCGTGAACCGAAATAATATCCGCGCCGGCTTTAGCAAAATCTTCAACGTACCTTTCTGGTTCCACAATCATCAAGTGGACATCCAGCGGCTTTTGAGTCACCGGGCGAATGGCTTCCACAATCAGTGGCCCAATTGTAATATTAGGGACAAAGCGACCATCCATGACATCGATGTGAATCCAATCTGCCCCAGCCTTATCCACCGCTTGAATTTCTTCTCCTAGACGGCTGAAATCGGCTGATAAGATGGATGGAGCGACAACAATAGATTTGCTTGAGGGTGTTTGAGTCATGGCTGGCGGTGTCTCCTGCTTCCTGTGTGGTAACAAGTTTAACAAAATATTTATAGTTATCAGAATTGAGTTAATTACCTAACTTTAGAAATTTTTGGAAATGGCAGCCTTAAATCAGCGGCAAATTGTAAAAAAACTTGTGTGCATTGTTTGGAGTCTGGGCGCAGCCGGCTTGTCGGTGCCGGTTTTGGCCTTAGAAACTTCATTGGGAGAAGCCGGGATCGATGCGGGGCGGTTGCAGAACCCCCCCTTTAACTTGCTCGGTCGCAAAATCGCCATTGGCCAAGTGGAAATAGGCCGGCCCGCCCAGTTTGGCGTAGACAAAAAGATGTCCCAAAATATCGGCATTGCCGTAACCAGAGTCTTCCAAGGCAATAACCGGCCCAAATCAGATACCAATGTTGATCCCCATGCCCAAAGCGTTGCCGGTGTCATGATCGGGAATGCCAAAGGTTTGCGGGGAGTCGCACCGGCAGCCAGACTTTACTCCTCATCTGCCATCAGTACCCGCACCAAAAACCGACAGTTCCTTGAATGTTTAGCCACTCAGCACGTCGCGCAGCAAAACAGCGGCGACGTCCGAGCCATTAACTTTAGCTTTGGCGAACCCTTAACCCTTGATCCCCGGCCTGATGCCGTCTTAGATGGCAATTCCCCACTCACCCAATGCATCGACTGGTCAGCCCGCGTCCACGATGTTCTTTATGTTATTGCCGGCAATCAAGGTAAAGGCGGAATTCCCATTCCCACGGATAACTTTAATGGCGTCAACGTTGCCTTTTCCAACCTGGATCAAGGAATGTTTTCCAAAGTTGATGTTGCCAACTTAGGCAGCACATTTACAGGATTTGCCAGCCGGCTAGCCGGTGTAGAAGGTAATCTGGGAGAGCGCCGGTCTATTAGTCTGGTAGCACCCGGTCGGGATATCTCAATGCTGAACCCAGACGGCAGTGTGTCCCGCACCACCGGCACCAGTTTTGCGGCCCCTCACGTCACCGCTACGGTCGCTCTGCTACAAGAATTCGGTGATCGTCAGCTTCGCAGCCGGCAGCCCCACTGGAGCCTAGATGCGCGACGCCAGGAAGTCATGAAAGTCGTGTTGCTCAACTCAGCAGAAAAAGTCAAAGATACAGGCGACGGGCTGCTGCAAAATATGACCCGCACCGTCACAGACAAAGACAACCGCAATTGGTTAAACTCTGATGCCTATAAGGAGCAAACGATCCCCCTGCACGCCCAAATCGGAACCGGACATCTCAACGCTTTCCGAGCTTACCAGCAGTTCAGTCCCGGCCAGTGGAAGCCAGATGCTCCCGTACCGCAGGTGGGATGGGATTACAACACAGTTGGCGCACTTTCAGACAGTTCTGAGAGCGCTCAGAACTCAACACTCAAAGCTGGGGATTCCTTCCGAGACTATGGGCTAGAGAAACCCTTAAAGCAGGGAAGTTTTGTAGCGATTACCTTAGCCTGGAACCGGCGGGTTGAGCTAGAGGATACCAACAAAAACGATCAGTATGATGAAGGGGAAGAATTTCGTGATCGCGGCTTGAACAACCTCGACCTTTACTTAATGCCAGACGGTGAAAACGACATAGCAAAGAGCATCCGAGCCTCCATTAGTTCCGCAGACAGTGTTGAACACATTTTTTACCCCATCCCTCAAGCCGGTCGCTATAAGATCCGCGTACAATTTCGCCAGCAAGTCAATGAAGCAAGCCAACCTTACGCCCTCGCCTGGTGGACTGTGCCGGCACCTTAGTCATTCATCACCGTCATTGACTTTTTGCTCAACACCGAAAATAAATGACAACAAACAAAAAACCTAAAAGCCAAGCGCAAGTTGAGAATATTTTTATGAAAAAAGACCCTGATCCATTTGACAATCCCCACACACAACATTTACATCTATATCTGTATTTAATTCCAGTGCTGGGCTTTTTTCCAGCTATCTGGACTTTGTCCCGGCGTCAGGGCAGCCGGGAACAGCTGGCAGCAAGTCGATTAGCCGTAACTTTAGCTCTAGTGTGGCTCTCGACTTACATTTTGTTAGAAACAGGAGTCAAATCTTCGGAAACCTTGACGCTTCCCCTGTTAATAATAAGTAGCGTCCTGACCTCTAGCTATTTTGTGGTCAGTATTGGCTTAATGATCCGTCTGTGGAAACGCCAGCCTTTGTGGCTGCCGTGGTTCAGCCGGATGGGCGATCGTCTCCCTTAGAACCTAGAGGCTAGGAACTAGGGATAGGGCGTGGGCACAGAGTATTTTTAGGAGACTGAAAAGTAGGGATACCAGAGTGCGGGCTTGCAAAAGCGCCCCTCTCCCTCTCTTCCCCGCTCTCCCTCTCCCCTCCTTCCCCTGTTCCCCTAACCGCTAGCCCCTAGCCCCTAGCCCCTATTTTTGTGTGTGAGGAATAAGCGTGCCAGCTCAGAACATACCCAATCAGCATTCAACCGGGGAACCCGCCTCTAATAGCCCCATGACCAAATCCATTGAAGTAACCCGTGGACATTGGCTGTGGCTGGGGCTGGGCTTGACGGGTGTGGCCATGTTGTCGGCTACAGCAGGCGCACTGCTAGCTGTCTCGCTCTCAAGTACGCCGCTCATGCAAAGCCGGCTTAGTGCTGAGGATGCAGCAGTGTTTAGCCAAGGCGAGCGCATCTCAACTTCAATGAGTATGCAGATGCCACAACTGACTCGCTCAGTCAATATTCTCATTCTCGGCACTAAGGTGCTGACCTCAGACCTTGAGGATAATCAGCCGCAGCAGCAGGGGTATCATGCCCTAGTGAACTCCTTGGACGGTCTTACAGATAGCAATCTCTTGGTGCGGTTTAGCCCAGAAAACCACAAGTTAGCTGTACTTTCAATTCCTCGCGATACGCGAACTTTTGTTGAAGGAGTCGGCCTCACCAAGATTAATGAAGCGAATTACTATGGTGGGCCGGCGCTCAGTGCTAAGACAATCAGTGACCTCTTGGGAGGCATCGGCATTGACCGCTATATCCGAGTGAATGTGCAGGCAGTAGAAAAATTAGTTGATGCTTTGGGGGGTGTGACGGTCTACGTTCCCAAGGACATGAAATATCAGGATGATAGCCAGCATTTATACATTAACCTGAAAGCCGGCAAACAAAAGCTCAACGGCAATCAAGCGCTGCAATTTATGCGCTTTCGCTACGATGACTTGGGAGATATTGGACGGATTCAGCGGCAGCAGATCCTGATGAGAGCTTTGATGGAACAGACTTTAAGTCCAGCTACTGTGGTTCGGCTGCCTAAAATTCTCTCCGTGATCCAAGAATACATTGACACTAACTTAACGATTGAGGAGTTAGTGGCTTTAGTGGGTTTTGCCTCCCAAACCCAGCGGGCGAATGTCCAGATGTTAATGGTGCCCGGTGAATTTAGCGATGCAAAAGACTTTCAAGCGAGTTACTGGTTGCCTAGCTATGAGGGGATTGATGCTCTGGTAACGCAGCACTTTGATATGAACCAGGACTCTGCCGGCTTCCAAGCCATTGAACCAAGCCGAATTAGGGTGGCAATTCAAGATAGCACCGAGCAAGATACTGCAGTCGATGCGTTAATCGGAAACCTGCGTGAGGCCGGCTATCGGAATGTGTATGTGGCCAAGCCTTGGACTGAACCGTTAAAAGTGACGCGCATCGTGGCTCAATCTGGAGATATGGAGAGTGCAAAATCCCTGCGCGACTCTCTCGGATTTGGAGAAGTGCGGGTGGAAAGCACCGGCACTTTGCGTTCAGATATCACAATTATGCTGGGCCAGGATTGGCTGACCCAGCAAGACCAAATCAAACCCGGTCAAAATTGGTAAGTCAAGCGTCCTTAGTCAGGGTGCGAATGACAAAGGACACAAAACCATTTAGCGGAAATTGTCCGGGTTCAGGCTGGGGGAGGGTCGGCTGGGCGCGGTTGAGCGCAATCTGGTGCCGGTGCCACCATCCTCACGGTCTAGGAAAGGCCGCAAATTAATTCCGTCAGGTCTTAGCTGGGAATTGCTCCGTTCTCCTAGTTTCGAGGGGTCTACGCCTAAAACCTGCTCCAGCAGTTCGCCGGCCTGGCTACCATCTACGAAGGTGTTCACCGCATCGGTTTGCCCGCCACTGTCGGCAACTGTTAAGTTCTGGAAGACACGATCTCGCGTAATCTTTGGATCTTGACCGGGAGGAACTGTCAGCACAATCCGACAGGCAGAATTGTTCTGAGTCGTCACACAAATTGTGTTGTAGTTATTTTCAACCGCAGTCCGCAGCTCCTGCAACCCATCAGGCCGGTAAGCCTCTAACCGGCGGCTAATTTCGCTGCATCGAGCTTCCGGTGTCCAACCGCCCCCTAAAGCAGTTGGGGTTGCCCAAGCGTAAGATTCACCGTCTTGAGTCTGTGGGTGGTACATCACGGTGTATTCCCCATTGACTAACTCACAGGTAAACCGAGCGCCGTCAGCCGTTTGGGTTTCACCATTCGGATTTGAAGGATCATCCGCTTGGGGTTCTTCCGGAATTCGGACATTGGAGCGTGTAGACTGGGCGATGTTCACAGGTGCAGTGGAGCTAAAAGCCGCGCCGGCACCCCCGGCAACCAGCAACATCCCTGCGCTCAACGATAAACTGATATTTCTAATAGCCAAGACCGAAAAAGCATTACGAGATTTAAGCTGCGGGGACATAATAAAAACCCTCCAAGATTCGGGACATTAATCGCTACACTATCAAACCACTCGAAAAATCTGGAGATGCCCCTTTCTTTAACTTTAATAGCATTTACAGCACTGAGCGGGCATCTTTACAAGCCTTAGGGCCACGGAGAGCGCTACTCTTGAGAATAGGCCACTGCTGAGATTGCCGGCAGGAGCGATCTTTAGATCATGACGTAATTGCGGAAAAAAAGATTCTGCCGGCGGTGCCGATGTAACTCACATCACGCGGCTCAGTGCTTCATACGCCCAGTCTGCCGGTTCTACATCTAGCAACGTTGGTGACTTGACCGAAGAGGGCCTTTTCTTCTGAAAAATCTGGCTGCTGCGCTACTGGTTGAGAATCTGAAGTGTTGTAGGCTTCTTCAGAAACAGGCAGTTGTCCAATTTTTGGCTTTTCTTAAGCAATTGTTGTAAAAAATTAGTAGATATTTCTATATTTGCCGGCAGCTTCTCTGAATTTATTTGCTGCTAAGATAATTCGGAAGCGTTTGTAGTCGTAAAACATACAGCTTCTTGGTTAGGTAAAAAGGAAGACCAAGTTCGGTTTTCCAATATGATTAAAAATTTTCTCAACACGAGTCTTCTAGAAATAAATTCAACAAAGATAGGTTATAAATGAATTTAAAATAGCGACGTATTTGCTGCTGACAAAGCTAGTTGAGTGATTATTTAGGCTGAAAATTTGTTTAAGCTTTGTCCATCTCATTAATTAGACAATCTGTCAAGACAATTAAATTAGAGTATTAGTAAGCCGACAAAACAAAGAGAGTGAAAAGTCAAAAGAGAAAAGCCAGAAAACACTAACTCTTCCCCTTTAACCTTTCACCCTCAGCGTCACTGGTAACAGCGAAAGCGAGCGCGACTTACCAGCCTTTTTCTGTTTGTTCTAAAACGTAAGTGGCGACATCTTCAATTTGCTTCTCATTCAAACGTCCGCCAAAGGCCGGCATGGCATTTTTACCATTCTTCACCTGAGTGGTGATAGCCTCTAGAGAGTTCATGTTGTACTTCTCCAGAGCTTCCTTCTTCAGGGTTTTGTTGGCCATAACTACGTTACCGCCGCCCATGTGGCAAGCAGCACAGTTGGCGCTAAATACTTTGGCACCGCTGGCGGCGTCACCGGCAAGGGCGGGACGACCTAAGAAAAAGGTTAGCGTTGCGAGGGCTAACACGACAACCGATAATAATCTCTTCAAGGGAGTTCTCCTCTATTCAACAAAATTCGCACAGACAAACTTCATTTTATCTTGCTTGTTGACACCAAATGCGGTTTCAATTCGCTTAAGGGCAATCGCGGGGATCAGAACAAGCACAGTGCTATTGAGTACCGGCCTCATTTTCTCTTCTTGAGAAACGGTTTTGTGTTGTGCCGATTATAGGCCAAACGTTTCCGTCCCCCATCCAGGGGCTTTTTGGGCAGCTCTGAGAACAAAAGCTGCTAAATTTTCCACCTGTTCCTGAGACATCCAACTTTCGGGCACCTCGCGACACCAAAAGGTTGGTTCGCTGCCATCATAAGTCATGGGCTGACGAAAGTAGGCAACCAAGGCGTTGATGTGGTCGCGGGGTGGCGTCGCTCCTTTAAGATCGCTCAAGGATAGAGACACTGTGGGATCGGGCAGAGTCACTCCCCCGACATGGCAGTTTAAGCAACTTTGCGTAAACAGACGTTTGCCGGCAGACAAATCTTCCGGAGAAAACAGACGCGTATTGCCCTGATCGTCCACCTCTAGCGGCACCGGCTCAGTTGCTTTTAAATACCGACTCACGTAAGCATCGACACCGGCAGCTTGAGCCGGCAAGCAGCTCACCATCAATATAAGACTCGCAGCTAAAACCGTTAACAGTCTGCGAACTGAAAACCATCGGCGCAGCATGGGGGTGAACCTCTTTTCATGTTGGATGAGCAGAGCCAGGAGGAGGGGCATGATTAAGGGAAAAGGGATAAGGGAGAAGGGAAAACACGTTTCCCACTTCACACTTCACACTTTCCCCAGTCGTCAATTGCTGACAGATCAAGTATCAGCGGATAGCTTTACCGCCGCCCCATTGTTCGCCCACAATCTTCGGCTGTATGAGAATATGACCTGCGATTTCAAACAAGTCATTGTCTGTGAGATTTCTCATCTCTGGGAAGATGTCAGCGCTTTCAATGCTGGGGTGGTATTCAGAAATGTCCTGAAACCCATCGTAGGTGGTGGGTTTTTTAATGTAGTCTACAAGCGCTTCAACGTTATCTCGCGGCGGTGTAGCGCCGGCGAGGGAATCTGGCCCTAGTCCCACGTTGGGATCTGTCTTCGTAGCGCCTCCTATGTGACATTGAGCGCAAGTATCGTTAAACAGGCGTTTGCCCTTCTCTACTTGTTTGACGCTCAGCACAACCGTTTCACCGTTGTCGTTCAGGGGGATGGTGCGAGTTGCTTTGTCCAATTCGACAGCACCGGCTTCACTAACAAATATTTGAAACGTGAAGAATACAGTGGCCACAACAAGCCAGATGTACCTTTTCAGCATGGTTTTCCTCAAAAAATTCGGCGAGAGTTTTGGATGCTCAACACAGCTATGATTCAATTCGCTCAACCGCTGTTGTGGAAACGCCTTGCATCTGCTCACGTCTCCAGAACAGTTTTGAAAGCCGGCCCATCGTTGCAGCAGGGACAAGGATTTTACCGGAGAAACTCAGCGGTAGAACGTCCCAGCAAGGCATCGCTCAGGCTTCCCCATCAGAACCGGCATCTTGGCGTTGAGCCATGATGTTAGCCATAATTGCCTTGGCATCCTCCAAAGCAAGACGGGTCTGAGGGTTTTTATAAGCAATACCCAAGTGGTCGCACAGACTACACACGTCTGCGACAGGTAGGTTGTAATCCTCTGCAATTTCTGCAATTGACAGGTCTGCAAACCCCATAACAATGATGGTTGGCTAAAAGGTTAAGTAAGATTGAGCCACGTTAATATCAATATCATGCCACCGAGCGGCACCTTTCTTAAAAGAACCTGTATCAGAAGTTACGAGAGAGTGGGGGAATGGGGCATGGGGAATGGGGCATTGGGTATTTCTCCCCACTTTCCTAGTCCCATGCCCCTAGTTCCTAGATGCTATTCACTTCTGACTCTTCGGGCACCGTCATACTCAAGAAGATGGGTGTGTGGAAGTGGCACGAGGTGAGATGCGGGTGGCAGAGGAGTTGAATGTAGGCGAAGTAGCTGGGCGAGGGTGTTTTTTAACTGGGTGCGGGGCACAATTGCGTCAACAAAACCGTGCTGCAAGAGATCCTCGGCACTTTGGAAATTTTCGGGCAGCTTTTCACGTAGGGTTTGCTCGATCACTCGGCGACCGGCAAATCCGATGGTGGCTTTGGGTTCTGCTAGGATCATGTCTCCCAACATGGCAAAGCTCGCGGTGACGCCGCCGGTGGTGGGGTCAGTTAAAACCGGGATGTAAAGCAGTCGCGCTTGCCGGTGTTGCTCTAAAGCGCCGGAGATTTTGGCCATTTGCATCAGGCTTAACATTCCCTCCTGCATTCTGGCACCGCCTGATGAGCAGACAATCACCACCGGCAAGCGTTCTCGCGTGGCGCATTCTATTAAACGGGTGAGTTTTTCTCCCACCACTGAACCCATACTGCCGCCCATAAACCGGAAGTCCATGACGCCGAGTGCGACTGGAAGGCCATCGAGTTGACCGATGCCGGTTTGCACGCCATCTTTTAGGCGGGTTTTTTCTTGGTACTCTCGCAGACGATCCGCGTAGGATTTGCGGTCGAAAAACTTCAGCGGGTCTGTCGGGGAAAGTCCCTCGTCTAAAGGCATCCAGCTGTTGGCATCAATGAGCTGGCGGATGCGCTCATCACTAAATACTCGTGTGTGATGGCCACACTCTAAACAGACTTTTTGGTTGGCCCGTAAGTCTTTGGTGTAGGTAAGCACGCCACACGCTTCACATTTGTTCCACAGCCCGTCGGCTATTTCACGTTCGTGCCGATCTTGACTAATAGGGCCGGCTTTTCGTCGATTTGCAAACCAATCAAATAGAGACATGAAAACGCCTAATTCCTCACTAAATCCTTATACCTTTTTGGTTTTTATGCGTGATCGCTCGTTCCACCTATCGTTCCCCGTAAAAAGGTGAAATAAGGCATTCTCCTTTTTACGGCGCTTAGGTCGGATCTTTTGCTGACCAAAGAGAAAATGGGATTCGCACTGCCACTGCCCATTCAGCCTTTAGACTTTCTATCCTATAGCTGTTAGGGACATCTGGTTAAAAGGATTGCTATTAACGGTTTATATAAGGTTTGGGGCGTACAGGCTTATGCTATGCCGCTAGAGGTATGACAGTATGACGCCCTCAAGGAAGCGAGAATACACAACGTTTAGCTAACTCAACCGGCACTCCACCCGCCCAGAAAGCACCGGCAAGGATATTACTCTTCTGTCTCAATTGGACTCAGCAGGAGTAGCGCTGTCCATTGATCTTGTGAGCGAACTTGCAAAGCGGCAGGGCTTCCCATTCCTAGATAAGATACTGCCCCCAAATCAATAATGCGACTGGGGATTTGATGCGCGGCGAGGACTTGCTGCATTAATTCAGCTTCCCATCGATGAAGTGTGGTTTTTAGGGTAATCCAAGACACAACGGCATCCTGAAAAGAGCAACTGGGGAAATGCGGGCAAGTTGGATAAAAGTTTGAGTTTTGAAACTTAGGTAATCGGGAAAAACAGCCGCAGGTAGCTACTCAAAATCACTTCGCCCCAAAGTGCTGTGACACCGGCACCTAGGGCGAGAAAAGGGCCAAAGGGCATGGGTTTATTACGTTCTAGCCAACCTAGGGCAATTGCACCGCCCCCGGCAAAGGCACCGACGGTACAGGCAAGGAAGCCGGCGATGAGCAAATACTTCCAGCCCAACCAAGCGCCCATCATGGCGGCTAATTTAGCATCACCGGCACCCATTGCTTCTTTGTTGAAAATCCGGGAACCGACTAAGCGGATAATGTCTAAGAGCCAGACTCCCACCACTGCGCCGATGATGCCGGCCATGAGTTGTTTGAGCGAATCCGTTGGGGAGTTGGCCGGCAGAAAACCGGCAATTGCTTGAAAGGCTAAACCGGCAACGACTCCCGACTGGGTGAGGGGGTTGGGTAGCGTCATGGTGTCCAGATCGATCAGTGACAGCGCTAGCAACCAACTAAAAAAAGCCCAGTAACCCACGGTTTGCCAAGAGGCGTCAAACGTCCAGAAAACGAGTAAAAATAAGATGCCGGTGGCGGCTTCTACAATCGGATAGCGCACGGAAATCGGACTTCGGCAATGGCTACAGCGCCCCCGCAGCCGCAACCAACCGAACACCGGCACGTTTTCCGAGGCTTTGAGCCGGTTTAGGCAGTGGGGACAGCGAGAAGGTGGCCAAAGCAGTGATAAGCCTGCCGGCAGCCGGTAAACGACGACATTTAAGAAACTGCCAATCGAAGATCCCAACACGAAGACAATCAGACCCGATGCAACCGCAACGAATGTATCAATTAACACACAAATTTTAAATGTAAATGATCAAAATGCGACGGTAAGATTTTTTGTCAAGACCTAGCTTAAGCGCTCCTAATAGATTTCTGATTCCATTTGCTCAAAAGGTACAAAACATTCATCGGGCAGCAGGATCGGCTTGCCGACGAAAATGAGCTGTCCGCGATAAGTAAATCGATCAAGTGCCACTCCGAGGGGACGCTGGTTATATTCAGGATGAACTTCCAGGTAAGCGCGATAGATTTTTCTCGCTGCCTTAAGTATGGAAGGATCGAGCAACTTGGGAACATCCAAAGTCGCTAATGGAGGTTGTGACCATTGCTGTGTCGCGTACACTACCCCTACCTCTAATTTTTTAGTTTGTACTTAAACCATATATATGAAAATATAGCAAGACTTTACGAAAGTTTTGAGGGGTGATACCCACTGACGGTTGCCAGATCAAGTAACAGTAGTTTTACCCATCAACCAGATCTCTCCTACTTTCGCAGAGGTTTCACTTAAATCGGTTTGCGAGCGGGAAGGAATTGGAGGCGTTGGGGTGGGTTGTGGGGTTGAGGCACAGAGGTTGCAGGAAATGTTGCCTCCCCAGGGAGTTGGGATGAAGTGTGATCCGATTCGGTTGTGTGGGGTGTGTTATGCCGGCTTGCCTTGTCATCGGATAAAGTGGCAGTTTTATCGCCAGATGTGATGGCAAATATTTTATGCTCGCGGATTTGTATTTGAGGCTTTTGAAAAATTCTTGAGCCAGAATCCCAAGAGTTACCTTTTTAAGGTATGTGCTAAGATTGGCACATTTTCTTCCCAGAATTTATCGTTTTGCGTATTCTAAATCTATGACCAAGCCGTCTAAACAGGGTTTATTAGCTTTGCTGAAATTAGCCCTCTTGGGTGTTTCTTTTCCGTTAGTAATAACAAGCTTTTCCCTGGTAAACGCCGGCATTAAGCCCGATAATAGTCTGGACTACGCTCAAGCAACGACTAAGTCCACACCTCAACCGAGTCAAAGCGCTACACCGGCATTAGTTAAACCCGCTACACCTAAACCGGGTGCTTCTGCTGAGTCCAAAAAGAAAAGTCAGCCGGCTGAAGAGAAAGTAGAGGAGAAATCGGAAAAATCTGATGAGGAGAAAGAGCCGGCACCGTCGCTAATTTTAACCCTGTCGGTGCTGGCGGTTGTCATGGGTTTGTATTTGGGAGTTCTTCGGTTTCGTCCTCTGTGGCTGCTGTGGCTGCCGGCAGAATTAAACCTACCTAAAACACCCATAACTCCAGAAGTTAAACTACCTGTTGGGATTTTACGGTTTCTTAAGTATCGTCCTAGAGTATTAGATGCTTGGGTTGAGAAACATCTTGAGACTTTTCAGAAAAAGTTTTTGGAAAATGAAACGGTTGAGGAGCGAAAGGATTATGTTTCTCTGCCGGTGTTATTAAATGGTAAAGAAATTGATGAAATAACTGCCGAAACCTTAAGTGAAACTTTTAAAAAAGACAAGCGAGTGCGAGTGCTGATTAGGGGCGAGGGAGGTTCGGGAAAAACAACCATTTCCTGTCAAATTGCTAAATGGGCGATGGAAAAACAGCATAAGTCCAAACGCTTAGCCGAGCATTTGATGTTACCTGTTTTGATAGAGGAAGAACTTGACGCAAACGCTGGAGAAGGCATCAAGCCTTTAATGGAAGCTGTTGTAGGAGAAATTCAGGAATTAATCGACAGCGAACAAACGATAGTTGATGAATTATTGGTCGAGCAACTTCTTCGACAGCGCCGAATTCTATTGATTGTGGATCATTATTCAGAAATGAGTCAAGACACTCAAAAGAATATTAATCCTGACCTCCGAGAGTTTCCAGCCAATGCTTTAATCGTTACTTCAAGAATTGACGAGAAATTTAAAGGAATTGACATTAATATTGAAACTCTCCGGTTTGATGGGGGAAAGTTGGCGTACTTTATCGAGCAGTATTTGAAGCAGTGCGGCAAGTGGGATTTGTTTGAGGCGGATCAGGAGGAATTTTTGCAAGAATGCGCCCAACTTGCACGCATTGTAGGTGAACAGAAAACCATTACAGTTTTGCTAGCAAAGCTTTATGCCGAGCGGATGATTAATGCGAAGCAGGATTCTTTTGCATCTGGGCGTTCTCTTGACAATATCCCTGATTTGATACTGGCGCATTTAGAAAAGCTTAATTGTCAAGGCGAAAGAAATACTAAAAATGAATATCCTACAGTTAAACAGGATGCCAAAGTCATTGCTTGGAAATGCCTGGAGCAAAGCTATAAACCCTCCCCTGTTGATCGCGAAGTAGTGGTTAAAGCCTTGGGGAGCAATAATGCAGCATCATGCCTTGATTATTTTGAGAAACATCTCCGTCTACTCAAGTCAATTGGATACGCTGAAGAGAGAAAAAACAGAGACAAAATCCGCTTCGCTCTCGATCCACTGGCTGAGTATCTGGCTGCACTATATCTGGTACAAGACCACTGCAAAGACGATGAGAAAAACTGGCGAGAATTATTAGCAGAAGTCGAGAAAAAATCAGGAAATTTAGAAGAAATAAAAGGTTTTTTGCTAGCAGTAAGAGACTGCTGTCTGGCTAAAGGCTCAGAAGTCAGAGTCCCCAGTTTCGTAGCTGACGAACTTGGTAAATTGGCAGGATTAGATTTAGAAGCTTTGGAACAAGAACGACAGCGACAACGGATTAAACGTCTCCGCCACAACTTGTTTGCTCCAGATGCAACAGTACAAGATCGGCTGCACTATCTTGGAGAAATCGGAGAAAGTGGTTCAGTCGCTAAATTTGCCGCTCCTGCTATTGTCCAATTTCTAACAAATGATAATTCATCCTTGCGTTTGTCAGCCGCAGAGGTGTTGATCAAGTTGGGCAATGCTTCAGAAGCCGTGGTGCAATCGCTATTGGCGCTTCTTGAAGATGACAATTCATCCATGCGTTTGTCAGCAGCAAAAGCGTTGGTCAAGTTAGGCAATGCTTCAGAAGACGTGGTGCAATCGCTATTGGCGCTTCTTCAAGATGACCATTGGCCCGGGCGTAAGGATACCGCAGAGGCGTTGGGCAAGTTAGGCAATGCTTCAGAAGAGGTGGTGCAATCGCTATTGGCCCTATTTCAAGATGACCATTGGCCCGTGCGTTTGTCAGCCGCAGAGGCGTTGGGCAAGTTAGGCAATGCTTCAGAAGAGGTGGTGCAAGGGCTATCGGCGCTACTTCAAGATGACAATTCATCCGTACGTTCCTTAACCGCACAGGCGTTGGGCAAGTTAGGCAATACTTCAGAAGCCGTGATGCAATCGTTATTGGCGCTACTTCAAGATGACGATTCATCCGTGCGTTTGTCAGCCACAAAGGCGTTGGGCAAGTTAGACAATGCTTCAGAAGACGTGGTGCAATCGCTATTGGCGCTTCTTGAAGATGACAATTCATCCATGCGTTACTTAGCCGCACATGCGTTGGGCAACTTAGGCAATGCTTCAGACGCCGTGATGCAATCGTTATTGGCGCTACTTCAAGATGACGATTGGGCTGTGCGTTGCTTAACCGCAGAGGCGTTGGGCAACTTAGGCAATGCTTCAGACGCCGTGATGCAATCGTTATTGGCGCTACTTCAAGATGACAATTCATACGTGCGTTCCTTAACCGCAGAGGCGTTGGTTAAGTTAGGCAATGCTTCAGAACCTGTGGTGCAATCGCTATCGGCGCTACTTGAAGATGACGATTCAGACGTGCGTGAGGCTGCCGCAGAGGCGTTGGGCAACTTAGGCAATGCTTCAGACGCCGTGATGCAATCGTTATTGGCGCTACTTGAAGATGACGATTCATCCGTGCGTTACTCAGCCGCAGAGGCGTTGATTAAGTTAGGCAATGCTTCAAAAGATGTGGTGCAAGGGCTATTGGCGCTAGTTGAAGATGACGATTCAGACGTGCGTGAGGCTGCCGCACAGGTGTTGGCAAAATTGGGTCATCCTTCTGAGCCTGTTAGTTGACCACTTTACAATTGAGTTCCTCTGTAGAACCTACTTCCTCTAAACTTGCGATCCCACAAATCTTTAGCGGCATTAATTTCTTAAGAGACGACATCAATGTATCATCGACAACATTTAATGTGTCACTATAAAACTTTTTAAATGGGCGATACAGGATTTGAACCTGTGACCCCTTCCGTGTGAAGGAAGTGCGCTACCACTGTGCTAATCGCCCGTGAAAAATTAATATAACATAGACAGCATGAATCAATCAACTATTTGAATAAATTTTGTGCTGTAAATTTTTCCTACAGGTGAAGGGAAACTACCCTATTGCCGACTTTATTCCACTCAATCTGCCTGGGGACACTCATCCCACAAACTTGTCGTTTGGCGCAAGCTTTTGTGGTTGCCATTACCCAAAATTAAATGATCCAGCAGGGGAATGCTGAGAAGTTGCGCCCCAGCCAGCAGTTGGCGGGTAAGAGTGATGTCTTCGGGACTGGGATCGACGCTGCCGGTGGGGTGGTTATGGGCGATAATCGCACGGGTGGCACCTTGGCGGATCACTTCGCGGAAAATGTCGCGGGGATGGGCGAGGGTTTCCGTTGCTGTGCCAATCGTAATCACTTTAGTGCCCAGCAAGCGATTTTTCACATCTAGCAGCAGTACGGCAAATTTCTCCTGATTTTGCCACATGAGTTCGTGACTGAGGGCGGCGGCGGCGGCGGCGGGACTGTCAATTTCCGTGCGATCTGAGGGGCGAGATTGAAAAGCGCGTTTACCGAGTTCGACGGCGGCTAAAATAGTGGTTGCTTTTGCCGGCCCGATTCCATGAATTTGCGTTAATTCTTGAACGCTGATATCTCTTAAAACTTCCAGTGGATCGCGCTGGTGTTCGCTTAATTTTTGCAAGATGTATTGCCCAAGTCCGACAGCAGAAAGTTTTCCCGCACCTTGGCCGGTTCCTAATAAAATGGCAATGAGTTCGGCTGTGGCTAGATTTTTAGGGCCATGAGACATTAATCGCTCACGAGGCCGTTCGCTTAGGGGGATATCTGCAATTCTTAGGCTGTAGGTCATTGATGCACCGGCATCCTCTGAGGATCATCTTTTATTAAATCGCTAAAGCTGTCTGTCCCCAACCGAGAAAATGCTGAGTTGGGAGGTTTAACAAGATAAGTGGCGCGAGGATTAGAAAGTCTGTGTTGTTATCGATGCCTCTATTGAGAGGCAACACCTTCTAAAATTAATTCAACAGTTTAAATGGTAGGGGCATCGCTTGTGAAGTTACCTTCTAAGAATATTTATAAAGTTCAGAAGCAAGCTAAGGCTGAAATAGTTTCTAAAAATGCCAGTTACTCTCAAAATTTATATGAGATTGGGGTGCCGGCGCAGGATGATAACAATGCTATCAATAAGCTTTTAGCACTAGCGGAAGCAAAGGGAACTTATTATATCAATCCCGCTGATGGTGATGTGCCGGCAGGATGTCCGAGGATGCCGACTTTTATTGAATTGCGACAATATCAAAAGCAAGCGATTGCGAATTGGTTAGCAAACCAAGGGCGAGGAACTTTAAAAATGGCAACCGGCAGCGGTAAGACAATTACGGCGCTGGCAATTGTCACAGAATTATATCGAAAAATCGGCTTACAAGTGTTGTTGGTGGTTTGTCCTTACCGACATTTGGTGACGCAGTGGGCATCTGAATGTGAAAAGTTTGGATTATTGCCGGTTTTAGCATTTGAAAGTGTGCGTAATTGGCAAAGTCAACTTTCAACCCAACTTTATAATATTCGTGCCGGCAGTCAACCATTTCTCACGGTGATTACAACCAATGCTACATTGATGGGCGACGGCTTGCAATCCCAATTAAAATATCTGCCGGTTAAAACACTCATTGTCGGAGATGAAGCGCATAATTTAGGTGCGCCAAAGTTAGAGGAAAGCTTGCCTCGCAACATTGGGTTACGGTTAGCGCTGTCTGCCACACCCGAAAGATATTTTGATGAATTGGGGACAGAAGCAGTGTTTGATTATTTCGGGCCGGTTTTGCAACCCGAATTAACCTTAGCGGATGCAATTCGTCAAGGGGCATTAGTTCGTTATCTTTACCATCCCATTCTTGTTGATTTAACTGAGTCGGAAAGTCGGACGTATTCCCGGTTAACCACAAGAATTGGTTGGGCATTAAGTGAAGAGACAAATTTTGAGACAAATGAAACAGTAACAGCGTTGCTGATGCAGCGAGCACGGTTAATTGGGGCAGCTGCAAATAAGTTAAATGCGTTGCGGCAGTTAATGGCAAAGCGCCGGGATACAACGCATACTTTATTTTATTGTGGGGATGGTTCTGTAGAGGGGGCAATGAGTCAAAGAAGTAATCGGCAATTGGCAGAAGTGGCGCGAATTTTAGGGGGAGAATTGGGCTATCGCATCAATACTTATACAGCAGAAACGCCTTTAGCAGAACGCGAGAATTTGCGCCGGCAATTTGAATCGGGAGAATTGCAAGGATTAGTGGCCATTCGCTGTTTAGATGAAGGAGTAGATATTCCCGCAATTCAGACGGCTGTGATTTTAGCAAGTAGTAATAATCCTCGTCAATTTATTCAGCGTCGCGGTCGAGTTTTGCGTCCCCATCCAGGGAAAGAACGGGCAACTTTATTTGACATGATTGTCATGCCTCCAGATTTGGGGCGAGATACGTTGGAGGTGGAACGCAATTTGTTAAGAAAAGAGTTAGGCCGATTTTTAGAATTTGCAGATCTAGCAGATAATGCGGGAGAAGCAAGAGTAAAATTACTGAGTCTTCAAAACCGATATGGATTGTTAGATATTTGAAGCGACAAGTTCGCAGTGAAAGTTTAAGCAAGCACTGCGAATTTGAACCGTAAAAATTTGTAAATGCTTGTATGAGAATTAGAAATTTTAATGGTAATATACTCATAATGAGATAATTACAAAATTTTTAGATACGCACAGATTTTTATTATGAAGTAAAGCTGTTATTTCATCTAGGTTAATTGTATCACACAATTTTTTCCAAAAATCGCTCTAGCTAAAATCATTTTTTATCAATTTGGAACAATGAATCAAGATTCAAGTATGCAGGATATTCAGGAGCCAATTCTAAACGCACCGCCGGAAATTCGCCAAATTATTGAGCGGGTATTGGCAGCAGAAAAAGACAAACTTTATATGAAAAATCCCCGCAACATTAACGACGATATTTTAAGGATTATTAAGGAATCAATTCGATGAAGCTGATTTCAATCACGCTGTGTAATTTTCGTCAGTTTTATGGCAAAACCCCAGAAATTTTTTTGGGGTGTGGGGATGAGAAAAATACGACGATCATTCACGGCAATAATGGTGCCGGAAAAACGACACTGATGAATGCCTTTACCTGGGCGCTTTATGAAAAATTCAGTACAGCGTTTGCGGCGGAAACTCAACTGGTAAATAAACGCGCCATTACAGAAGCTGAAGTGGGAAAAGCTGTTGTGTGTTCTGTAGAAGTTATTTTTGAACATGATAGCAAACGCTACCAAGCCAAGCGTGTTTGTCGTGCCTACCGCAATGAAACCGGCAACGTTGAGCAGGGTGATAGTAAGTTACAAATGCTTATTGCTGGAAATGAAGGCCGGTGGATGCCACCGCTGCAGCCGGCAGAAGATATTATTAATCGGATTTTACCCGTAAGTTTGCACCAGTATTTCTTTTTTGATGGAGAACGAATTGAGCAAATTGTCCGGCATGACAAAAAAGAAGAAATTGCGGAAGCTACAAAAGAATTGCTAGGGATTGAGGTATTAAATCGTGCGATTCGGCATTTGGGAGAAGCGAGAAAATCCTTAGAAACTGATTTAAGAGGAATTGGCGATCCTCAAACAAAAAAAATGTTAGCCACCAAGCAAAGGTTAGAAAAAGAAGTTGAGCGTTTGCAAAACCGACAAACGGAAATTGAGGGAGAGGTTCAAAACCAAGGAGAGTTAAAAACAACCCTAAGCAGCCGATTACTAGAATTAGGCGGTGCTGAGGATTTACAGCGTCTGCGGACTGAATTAGAAACTCAAAAAGAGTCGCTACAGCAACAGCTTAAGCAAGCGACTGAAGGACTTAAAACAGCAATCTCAACGCGAGGCTTTACAGTTTTGCTGCCAGATATAACCGCTGAATATCATGCCATTGTTGAAGGGTTGCGGGAACGAGGCGAGTTACCCACCGGCATCAAGCGTCCATTTGTAGAAGAGTTGCTACATCGGGAACAATGTATCTGCGGTGCAGAGTTGAAAGACGGCACCCACGCACATCATTTGGTGCAAGCTTGGATGGATAAAGCGGGAGTTGCGGATGTAGAAGAAACGGCAATTCGCTTGAGTGAACAGGTGAGCGAAATTGACAAACAAGCACCGGATTTTTGGGAAGAAGTGGATCGGCAGCAAGCAAATATTGATCGATATCGCACTGAACTTTCTCGCATTGAAACGCAGTTAGATGATACGAAGAAAAAATTGCGAGACTTTCCAGATGAAGATGTGAGTCAGTTGCAAAAGCGTTTAGATGAAATTGATAAAAAAATCAGCGAACTCAATAAAGAGACCGGTTCTAATGAGCAACAGCTTAATAGCCTAAAATTGGAAATTAAAGAATTAGCCAAGCAAATTGAAAAGCAGCAAATGAATGAAAGCCGGCAATTACTGGCACAGAGCCGGATTGGAGCAGCTCAGGATGCGATGGATCGCTTAACTGAGGTGAGAACGCGCCTCGAACAACAGTTTCGTTTGCAATTAGAAAAACGGGTGCGTGAAATTTTTTCCTCGATTTCGTTTACTCCCTATATTCCAAAGCTGACAGAGAAATATGCTCTAAAGTTAGTGGAAAACACATCAGGAAAAGAGGCAGATGTCGCCGCTTCGACGGGAGAAAATCAAATTCTTAGTTTATCGTTTATTGGGGGAATTATTGATCGGGTGCGGGAATGGAGTAAAAAAAATACTCTAATGGGTCCCGATAGTAGCACATTTCCCATCGTCATGGATTCTCCCTTTGGGAGTTTGGATGAAATTTCGCGCCGGCGTGTGGCAAGTTCAATTCCAAAATTAGCCAATCAGTTGATTGTGTTGGTAACAAAAACTCAGTGGCGCGGTGAAGTTGCCGAGGAAATGGCAAATTGTATTGGTAACGAATATGTTCTTTCTTACAATTCTCCCAAACCCGATTGTGAGGAAGATGCGATTGAGTTAAATGGGGTGCGTTATCCACTGGTGCGGCAAAGTCCGAATGAATTTGAATATACGGAAATTATTGAAGTAGAACGCAAATTTTAAAAGTTTTTGTAAGACAAGTTTTCGCTGCTGAAAGAAGCTGACCCACAAGATGCCGACGCTACAATATAATTAAAAACAAATGATGCAGGAGGGAATCTTAATGGTTGCTCCAACGCTGCGGGATTTTATAACAGATGCCTGGGTAAAGGCAAGCTGGGAAGAATTTTTAGCCATAGCTGACGATCCAAAATATGAAACGAGCCGGTTTTATTATGATCAAGGGGATATGAGGATTGAAATGGCACCCATTGGGTCAAGCCACAGTCAGGATAATGGCATCATTTATAATCTTGTGAGTCTTTATGCCACGCTTAAGAAGATCCGCATTAAAGGATTTGTCAATTGCAGTTTTCGCAAAACAGGTGTGCAGGAATGCCAACCGGACTCGGCTTTCTATATCGGCGCAGAGATTCGATTTCCACCCCGAACAAATTCTCCAATTGATTTGAATGAGCTTGAAGCACCAATACTCGTGGTAGAAAATGCAGCTACCTCTGTTAATGATGATTTAGGGAGAAAGCGGTTACTTTATGAACGCTTAGGAGTAAAAGAATACTGGGTTGTGGATGCGAATAAATGTGATGTCATTGCCTTTGAAATAGACGATGCCCGCAGCGGTCAAATTCAGGAGTCGCGGGTTCTACCAGGACTAGAAATCGCAGTCGTTGAGGAAGCTTTGGAACGTAGTCAGAATCAGGATGATGGAGAAATCAATCGCTGGTTGATTCAGAAATTCAGTTAAATATCAGGTAGAAATAATCAGATGGGTGCGAATCGAATTAGAATTGCCAAGGATAAGGCGGATTTAGTCAAAGCCTTAATCGATGCCAAAGAAACAACCGGCCCTTTTCAAACCTATGCCGATGTCGTCGTATTTGCGGCAGCATTGGGCGCGAAACGGAAAAAACGAGTGCCGCTAGAAGAAATTTCCACAAAAGAGCCGGCACCTATTGCCCTAGAAATTTTTGATTCCAGAGGCTATGATCGCGCCATCAAGTTGCTAGCAGTAACCGAGACAAAAGACCCAAAAATTCTTTCGTTGTTTGATGAAAAAGCCGAAGAGAAACGCATCCATATTTTTGAAGAATATGCGAATGGGGGGTTAGAAATCTTGCGAGAAGAACTTCGGGGAGCAGTAGACTATTCAGAGAGAATTTTATTAATGTTAATCTCTGACCGGCAGAAGCAAGAGCAGCCAACAGAAGAATTTGATCTCAGCCGGTTTCTCAGTTAAAAAATCAGCTAGCTAACCGGGAAATATTAAGAATATAAAACCCCAGATAAACACAGATGGCGTTATTTTATCTGTGTCCATCTGTGTGCATCTGTGGTTAAAAATAAAAAATATCCTGCTAACTCAACACAGGCGGAAGCCCTACCTTTTTCAAATCAACAAACTTACCCTCAAAACTCATCGCTTGATTCGCCCCCACTCTCCTCGATTCCGCTAACTCCAAGCGAAGTTCTGCACGTTCCATATCATCTTTAATTCCCCCCAAAATATACACAATTAGCCTTGCCGCTAAATCACGACCGGCAACGACGATTCGCTTCTTATTTGGATCATACAAAACCCCATACCAAGGAGATTGGGGAAACTCCATTCCACTGAATCCGCCGTCTATATCATACCGCTGGAGTTTTTTAAAGATATCCTCTAGAGAAAAACGTTTTTTGAAAACTAAAATTCCTAAAGCTTGAGCCACCGCAATTTGACCGACGGGACGAAATAAAATATTTCCTTCTCCCCCATCTTTTTCAAAACTAAATCGGCGTAATTGGGGCGTTTCTGCACCATCTTCGAGTCTTTGATAGCTGACTAAGCTTGATAAAGAATCGAAAAGCGCTCTAAACTCTTTCAGTCCCTCCTCAAGTTCCTCATCCTCCGGACGCATGGGAATTAAACCTTTTTTATCCACCGGCTTCCAGTGAGGGAATTTATGGCCCAAGTAGCGCTCAGACATATCTTTCATCGCCTGAAGCGTTGTTAAAACAGTCGATTTGGTCGCAACTGTGGCGCTATCCCAATTTACGCGAGGATTGCGACCTTTCTTTTCTTTAAATAGCGGATGTGTGACAGCAACTTTTCGAGCAATAATGGAAAATCCATCATCTTCATTTAAGAGTGCAAGCTGACCCTGACTTAAATTCACAGCCATTAAATTGACATGAACGAAGATCGATCTCACTCGCCGTCGTGCTTCTTCACGGGTTTCTCCGGCGACAACTGCGGGAATAAATTCAATCCCGATTTTTTCCTTTGCTAAGCGCTGTAAATCTGCCGGCTCAACTTGATATTGCTGGGAAAGATCGTCAATTGTAATCGCATTCCCCACCGCCTTTTTCGTTTTGTTATAGGGTTGCAATCTGCCGGTTTTGAGTAACATCATTAGACCTTGCACACCCATGAGCCGGTGTTGTCCGTCTAATGCGAAAATTGCCACAGTTTCAGAAACATCTAAAAGCCCAATTGTGCTGTCTTTATCCAAAGGCGTGAAAATCGCAGCCGGCTTGAGTGCGCGTCCATTTTTATCCCATTCAGGAGCCTTTGGATCGTCTACCCAAGAAGGACTTTGCACCACCAAAACAGCCGGAAATTTGTGCGCCTTTCGTCCCGCGAGATACTGAGTCAAGGATGCCTGACGCGACCAGTCAAGGGGACGTTGCAAAATTTCATCAACAGTTTGCTCATCCCGAATGACATTGTCTGTTTTTGCGTCGAACTTTTTTTGGAATAACGGTAGTTGCGAAGCGAAGCGAACCCGACTGTCGAGCCATTCCAGGGTGACAGACCCAATAAACGCCTCTGTGCTCCCCATCTGGGTTTTCTGAACCAAAAGCTGGTCACTTCGGGAAAGGTGCCGGTCTAGCAGGAGTGCGAGTGCCTCTCGCTCTTGATTTTGCTGTTCCAGTATTCGGCTGGCAATGTCTGGCTGTGGGTTGCTGGCGCTGCTCATGGAAGCGTTTTATGAAACTCAAGGTTGCTTTTTTAAAATTAGCTGCTAGTATGATTAATGTCAATCTGTGTTTTTAAAAACCAAATTAGCAAAGTAAAAGCGCGATTTAGCTAGCACTGCACAAGCTGTTTTATGTCAATACCCCTTAGAAATGCCAATACGATGTATAAACATTAATTTAGAAGTTGAGCGAGTAACAGGTTGCTCAAAAATCAGCAAGGGAAATTATGAAAGTTAAATTAAGCATGAAAAATTTTCCTAGGGGAAATTGACGGCAAAGGTACAAGAACTCTGAAGTTTTTTATCAAAATCCACACATTGCTATCTCCAAAATTGATGTTATGCCGGCACCTTCTTTTGAATACATTTTGCCTGTAATTCGAGGAATCCAGTCAGGGCGCGAATACTACGTTTCCATGTGTCCCGTGCGACTCATTCCCAAATTATTTGTGGTTGAGGATGAAGAAATCCCCCCAGAAATGCGGGCACAGCGCACGCTGAATAGCAGCCGTGTAGCGGAAATTGGCAAATATATTCTTAACAATCCCAAGAACTATACTTTCTCGGCAATTACGGCTTCAATTGACGCCGATATCACCTTTGAACCGATCGGATCGGAGGCAGAAGCGCGGAAAATGGGGCGCTTGAGAGTGCCAATGGATGCGAAATTTACTATTAATGATGGAAATCACCGGCGCGCGGCTTTTGAATTAGCTTTAAAAGAAAATCCTGAACTTGGATACGAGACAGTGGCGGTGGTGTTTTTTCTGGATATTGGGTTAAAGCGTTCTCAACAGATATTTAGCGATCTCAACCGCTATGCAGTTCATCTTGATCCTTCGTTAAATATTCTTTATGATCGCCGCGATCAAAATGCTGAATTGGTGAGAGAAGTGATTAAGCAAGTCAAGGTTTTGCGAACCCTGACGGATACTGAACACAGTACACTGCCGGCCAGATCAGGTAAGCTATTTACGCTCACGAGCATTTATAATGCTACTCTTGCCCTGCTGGCGAATGATCAGGACACTGAGTTGCGCCGGCAAATTGAACTGGCTGCCGGTTACTGGAATACTGTCAGCAGTTATCTCCCAGATTGGGAGTTGGTTTTGCAGCGCAAGATCAATGCCGGTGAGGTGCGGCGGGATTATATCCACACGCATCCGACTACTTTGGCGGCGTTGGGAGATGCCGGCAGTGTTTTGATGTCGCTTTACCCGGAGAATTGGGAGAAACATTTGGCAGGACTGGCACAAATCGATTGGTCACGTTCCAATCCTGATTGGGAAGGGCGAATTTTATCTAAAGGTGGGGTTTCTCAATCTCGTGCTAGTGTTCGTTGGATGAGTGCTTATATAAAGGAGCGTTTGGGGATGCTGATGCCGGTGGAATAGGAAGATTGAAAGAGTGCCGGTTTCAGTGGGGAGGGGTTGAACTGGTAGCTCACTTCTAAGTTAGAAATTCGGTTTAAAACTTCCAAACCCAAATTTCTACAGTCACGCAAAGCTGGCAGTCCTAATTTTAACTGATAATCAGTAACGCAGCTCATAATAGAGCTGCATTGCTTGACGTATAGAATTTCTAAGCTTATCGTGGGGATATGGATAACATAAGAGGCTACCATCATGGTTAACAGTTCTTTTCAAACGTTAAATAATACAGAAGCTAGCAACGGTAAGCGTTCTAGCACTAACCTGATTGCCCTACCAACGCAGCAGGATGCTCAAAGTCAGGCGTGGGCAGACGCATCCACTTCCGGGGCAAGAGTCTTTGTATGTCACATATATGAGCAGGGCAAAAGAAACCATCTCGTATTTTCCTTACCCTTCAACCTTCTCCTCGAAATGGCAAAATTACAGACTGCCGATACCAAAAAACACAAGTCTAATGCCGAGGAACTCATCAACCGTCCTCTTATGTCGCCGCACGTTGATGAAATTGCTAAATATCTGCTGGAGACAGATAATTATATTCTTCCGCCGTTTATTTTCAATTCAAAAACACCTATTAAAGTGTTTGCTTTTGGGCAAGGATCAGTGAAACTCGGATATGCTGTACTCCCAGCAAGTGTTGAACTTTATGTAACTGATGGGCAACATCGACTTAAAGCGATTGAGAAAGCTGTTAAAGAGAGACCTGATTTACTCAATGACAGCGTAACTGTTTTAGTTGTACAAGAAGACGATATTGATCAAATTCACCAAGATTTTGCTGACTGCGCCAAAAATAAACCGATTCCCCCAGCGTTATTGGCAGCTTTTGATGTAAGTAATGTGCTGTCAAAGTTAACTCGGCAACTTACAAAAGAGTTAATAATATTTGATGGGCGTATTGATAAAATATCCAAAACCCTGGGAAAAGATCCAAATTATATGTTTACGATGAACCAGCTTCGCGTTGGTATGGCAGAGTTTTTATATGGTTCATCAAGAAAACAGGTAATTGAATCTCGCTCTAACCAGCAAAAAGATGAATCAAGGACACTTCTAGAAAAAGCCAAGGATTTTTATTTGCAATTCGCCGAAATAAATGATGCATGGAAACTACTTCTCAAACCCGCAGCACAAACCGTAAATCTCGATTTGTACAGCATGCGTCAAGAAAGAATTGATTTCAATACGATTGGTCTTCAAATCATTAGTCGGGTTGGATATCTCATCTTTTTTGGTAAAACTTTTAGCAATGAGCAGCGAAAGGAATTGATTCATGCACTAGCCAGTCTTGATTACCGACGCAACTCAGAACTGTGGAAAAATAGTGTAGTGATTGATGATGGAAATGGCATCAAGAAGATAATTTCTCAGGCTGCAGCAGTCGATAAGGCTTTTAAAATTGCGGTCAACCAAGTTGAGGCAAGGACAGGAATAATACTCAAATAAGATGAATCAATGATGTGTGATTTGTGGGGTGAGCATTGTTCCTCATCCCTTCTTTTACACAATATTCTGACAAACAAACAGCAGCAAAAATTTATCCGCTTTCGGGCGGGTGCGAGCCACAAAATCAAAGAAATAGTCGCCTCTTTCACTATTTCGGGAATGGCTTATAAGTATATAATAACTTAATGGCTATCAGCAGAGGCGAACTATGGAAGGAATTCAAAGCTTATTATTGCCACAGCGGACTGTTACCGAATTAGTGGAAGATATAGAAAAGCTAAGTAAAGAAATTCAAGAGTTATATTGTCTGGATGAAATACCCTGGGTGATCGGATACAGTGGGGGGAAAGATTCAACCGCAGTATTGCAACTTATCTGGAATGCAATCGCGGCTCTTCCTTCAGAAAAACAAACTAAAACTATCCATGTAATTACAACAGATACCTTAGTAGAAAATCCTATTGTTTCTGCTTGGGTTCGCAAATCCATAGAACGGATGAAGACGGTTGCTCAAGAACAAAGAATGCCTATTGAACCTCATCTGCTTCATCCCGCAGTTAAAGACACATTTTGGGTGAACTTAATGGGCAAAGGCTACCCAGCACCTCGTCATGGATTTCGTTGGTGTACTGATCGGCTAAAAATTCAGCCTGTTAATCAATTTATCCGCGACATGGTTCGAGTCAGTGGTGAAACAATCGTTGTCTTGGGTACTCGCAAGGCTGAAAGTACCAAACGTGCAGCGACAATGCTTAAGCATGAAGCTGGTAGGGTGCGTGATCGTCTCAGCCCTAATGGCCGTCTACCTAACTCGCTAATTTATAGCCCTATTGAAGACTGGCGAAACGATGAAGTTTGGATTTATTTAAATCAGTGGCAAAATCCTTGGGGACACAGCAACAAAGACTTATTCACAATGTATCGAGGTGCAACAACAGATAATGAATGTCCTTTAGTTGTTGATACCACTACTCCTAGCTGTGGCGATTCTCGCTTTGGTTGCTGGGTTTGCACAATGGTAAACCAGGATAAATCAATGGAGGCGATGATCCTGAATGATGAGGAAAAAGAATGGATGCAGCCTCTACTTGATATCCGTAATGAATTGGATATGGAGGATGATCGGCACAAGAGAGATTTTCGCCGCATCTATGGTAGAGTCGAACTTTTTGAACGCAATGTCGAGGGTGAAACCTCAATTGAGCCAATTCCTGGGCCTTATACTAAAAAATGGCGTGAGCATTGGCTGCGGCGAGTCTTAGAAGCGCAAACACAAATTCAAAAAACCGGCCCTGAAGAAATGCGTGATATTGCCTTAATTACCCAAGAAGAATTAATTGAGATTCGCCGCATTTGGCTGGAAGAAAAACACGAATTTGATGATAGCTTGCCTAGGATTTATCAAGAAGTCACCGGCACACCCTTTGAAGACACGCGCCAAGGTGTCGATAAAAAACTCCTAGGCAGCGATGAATGGACTGTCCTTACCGAAGTCTGTGAAGAAGACGAAATGCACCTGGAATTAATGGCAAGATTACTTGATACCGAACGCCAGCATTTCACAAAACCACGTCGCACCGGCATCTATGGGGATTTAGAAAAATGCTTCGACAGTAGTTCTCGTGACAAAGAAAAAGCCATCGACAATGCCCACTACCAGCGCAACATTAAAACTGCGGTTCAAGCTGTTAGAGAAAGTGACCCTGAAAGCCTCCAGCAAGTCAGGCAAGCCCTCGAACAAACCGGCAGCCCCCAAAAAGACCAGCCTGGAAATGCCGGCAAAGCAAAAAACACCGTTGAAAGCGACAGTAACCAACCGAAACAGCTATCTTGGGCAGATGTAAAATTCGCACCGACAAATGCCGGTGATCAAGACACTCAAGACTAGCCCATTCTTAACAGAAAATCCTGCAATCTTCACCCAATGATCTTTCGCGAACTCATCCTAGAAAATTTTGGCCCCTATCAGGGCAAACAAGTTATCAATCTCACCCCCGAAACCGGCAGCACAACCCGCCCAATTATCCTATTTGGCGGCATGAATGGGGGTGGCAAAACAACCCTCATGGATGCCCTTCGTCTCTCCCTCTATGGCATTCGCGCCCAGTGTTCCACCAGAAGCAATTTGAGCTACGCTGACTTTCTCTCCCAATGCGTTAATCGCAACACTCCACCGACAGAAAAAGCCCGCATTGAATTAACTTTTGAACAAGTTCAAGAAGACGGGTTAGCTCAATACAAAATTGTCCGCTATTGGGAAAAAGAACCCAAAGAGGGAAAAGATACATTAGGCATTCTCACCAAAAGCGAATTTCAGAAAGAATGGTGGAAAGATGACGCCCTAACAAATACCTGGGATGAGTATATCGAAACTCTGCTACCGCTTGGCATTTCTAACCTGTTTCTCTTTGACGGGGAACAGGTAAAAGAACTGGCAGAAGTCGAAACTCCCCCAGATTTTGTTGTCGGTGCAATTAAATCTCTTTTAGGATTAGAACTTGCGGAACGCTTATCTGTTGACTTAGATATTTTACTCACCCGCAAGCGCAAAGAAGCGGCTGGGGCAAAAGATATCACAACGCTGGATAAAATCGAACAAAAATTTCAGCAAATTGCCGCAGAAAAAGAAATTGCCGCAGAACAGCAAGGCAGCTACGGGGACAAGTTAAAACGGACTGAAGAAAACCTGAAAAAAGCCACCGATAAATTTATTTTAGAAGGCGGAAAAATTGCCGGTGATCGCAGCCGGCTGGATGCCGAAAAAGACGACTTAAAAAAACAGGCAGAAACAACCCGCGAGTCTATGATTGACCTCGCTGCAGGTGCTTTACCCCTAACACTGATTACTCCCCTATTAGAACAAGCAAAAACCCAAGCGGAAACAGAAGCCGGTCAACAGCAAGCAAAAATTGCAGCAGATGCTATCCAACAGCGAAGTAATCGTCTGCTTACTTATATCAATGAACTGTCAATAAAACCTGATTTATTTGAGAAAATTAAAACCTTTATAGACAAAGAAAATCAAGAATTAGAAGTCCAAGCCCTTGCAGAACCCTGGCTAGATGCCGATGCCGAAAGCCTCAGCCAACTGGAAACCTTACTGCGATACGAACTGCCGGCATTCTCAAGCAATGTTGGCAAACAATTACAGTATCTTAAACGCATTGAAACCGATATTGATTTTAAAGACAGAGAACTCGCCGCCGCCGCCTCGCCGGAAGCCTATGAAAAATTAGAAACTGCGGTGAGAGAAGCCCACAAAGAAGTCGCATACGCCAAAGCCGGCAGCGAAATAGCCAGCCGGCGCATCGAAGAATTAAACCGAGAACTCGCTAAAACTCAAAAAGAATTAGAAAAATACAGCGATGAATATATCCAGCAAAAAAATAGCCAGCACATCATCACCTCAATTACTAAAGCCCAAAACACTCTGAAACAGTTTCGGGAAAAATTAACGATTCAAAAACTCACCAAATTAGAAAACGCCGTCACCGACTGCTTCCGCTATCTCCTGCACAAATCAGACTTAGTGCATCGCGTTGCCATAGACACCAACACTTTCAGCCTTTCCCTCTTTGATCCGCAAGGACAGCCGGTGCCCAAACACCGTTTATCTGCCGGCGAAAAACAACTGCTTGCCATTGCACTGTTATGGGGATTAGCCCGCGTTTCCGGGCGTCACTTGCCGGTTGCCATTGACACTCCTTTAGGACGTTTAGATTCATCCCACCGGCAGAATTTAGTTGAGCGTTATTTTCCCTCTGCCAGTCATCAAGTTATTCTGCTCTCTACGGATACTGAAGTGAGAAAAGTAGAAGTAGAAAAACTGAGAGAATTGGATGCAGTTGCTCGTGAATATCTGTTGAAATATGATGGAAATGAGCGTCAGACGAGGGTGGAAAGTGGGTATTTTTGGTAAGAGACTTTAGCTGCAGATGGACACAGATAAATTATCCATAGTTAAATAAAGTTACCCCAAACCCCCAACCTTAAGCCTAAATCATGGAATCACCAATCGACCGAATTAAACTCTCCCAAACCGGCAAAGATCAACTCACGAAGCTCAAACGCCTCACCAAAGTCGATCAGTGGAATATCCTCTGCCGGTGGGCATTTTGCCGTTCCCTTGCCGAACCCAGCATCCCCTCACCCGTTCCCATCCCCGCCGATAGCAACGTCGAACTCACCTGGCGCGTCTTCGGTGGAGAAATCTCTGATATCCTCTTAATTGCCCTCAAACAACGCTGCCACAACGACGGATTAGGCACCGAAAAAGAAACCCTCGCCAACCAATTTCGCCTCCACCTCCATCGCGGCATCGGTTACTTAGCCGGCGATCCAAACATCAAAAAAATCGAAGACTTAATCGCAATCCCCCTAAAATCCCAACCCTAACTGCAATTCCCAATGCCCTATGCCCCATTCCCAATCCCCTCATTGTTAACTTTTAATGAGTCCCGTAGCCAAACTAACCATCGCCCGCTATATTAACCAAAACGCTCCCGATTGAGAGTTATGGTCGCTTTAGTCCCGGAAGCTTTAGAAATTGAGCGTCACAGAGCCGCAATGGTTCGCACAGACCTCTCTAAACCCGTGCGATTGGCAATCGAATCGGCAATCTTTACAGAAAATACCAGCTTTTTTGACTATGGCTGCGGACACGGCGGCGACGTTACTCGACTGGCAAACCTAGGCTGCAACAGCACCGGCTGGGACCCCTACTACTGCCCAGACGCCCCCATAATTCCCGCAGACATTGTTAATATTGGCTACGTGATCAACGTCATCGAAGATCCCGAAGAACGCCGGCGCGCTTTGCAACAAGCCTGGGAACTTACCGGCCAAGTTTTGATTGTAGCCGCCCAAGTTTTAATCAGTAACCGTAGCAGCGATCAAATCGCCTATGGAGATGGCATTGTCACCCGCCGCAACACTTTCCAAAAATATTACGAACAAGCAGAACTCAAAACCTACATCGACACAGTGCTCAATGTTGATGCGGTGCCGGTGGATTTAGGCATCTATTTCGTTTTCCGCGATGCCGCACAAGCTCAAAGTTTCCGGGTTTCCTGCTTCCGATCTTTCGCCACAACGCCCAGAATTCGCATCCCCAGCAAACGCTTTGAGGATTATCAAGAACAACTTGCACCTCTGATGGCATTTGTCACCCATCGCGGCAGGCTGCCGGTGAAGGGAGAATTACCCGAAGAAACCGAACTCAATAAAGAATTTGGCAGTATCCGCCGCGCCTTCCAAGTCATTCTCCTCGCCACCGACGAAGAAGATTGGGATACGATCGCCTACCGGCGCAGTCTCGACCTCTTAGTTTATCTTGCACTTACCCATTTTGGCCATCGACCTAGCGCCAGAAAACTTGCCCCAGAAATCAAGCATGACATCAAAGCCTTCTTTGGCACTTATGACGAAGCCTGCGAAACCGCTGACAGAATGCTCTTTAGCCTCGGGAATCCCGGCGTCGTTGCCGGCTGCTGCCAGCGCAGCCAAATCGGCAAAAAACTTCGGAACGCCCTCTACGTCCACGTTAGCGCCCTTGAACAGCTCGATCCCCTCCTCAGAATTTACGAAGGCTGCGCCAGCCGTACCATCGGATGTTTGGAAGGGGCAACCTTAATTAAATTTCACACCGATAAGCCCAAAATTTCCTATCTCTTCTACCCAGATTTTGACAGCGAACCCCATCCCGCCTTGCACACCAGTATGCAAATCGATCTGCGGGATCTTGAAGTTAAGTACAGCGACTACGACACCTCCGACAACCCCCCAATCCTGCACCGCAAAGAAACCTTCGTCACTGCCAACTATCCTAGATACGAAGAATTTGCCCAACTCACCCACCAAGAAGAAAATTGGGGCTTACTCGAAAATACCTCAACCATAGGCAGGCACAAAGGCTGGCAAGAATGCCTTGCCGAAAACTACGCCGACATCCGGGGACACTGCGTTTACTGGCGCGAAGATGCCCAGCCTTCTCAAGTAAACGCTTTACTGACTGCTCGCCCCACACTGCAAGCCGGCAACTGCCTGCTGTTTATGAAAGAGATAGATGAAGTGGGTGAGTGCAGCCAAACAATCCACGAATCCACATTAAATTTGCCCTAGCTCAAGCGGGGAGAGCAAGAAGCCGCGAACTCAAGACAGCTTTTTTGGCGGCTAGATCGGAAATTTAGATGCTCATTCGCTTCACATCCGTCAGAGCAATTTTAATTTAGGCTTAACCTGCAAATTTTTCTGCCAAACTGGCCACACACTCACCGGCTGTTGAGCCAGAATAAGAATCGAATCTCCCCCATTCGCCGGCAAATTCCTTTTCGCTCAAACAGTCTGTTCAATTCCATGCACTTATTTTAGAGAGACACCTCGGCAAATTTTAAAGCCGGCCTAAAGCTAAAATATGCAATTTAAAGTTTTTATAAATTCTCGCTTACTTTGCATTGAAAATATTAGAGGCGATTGAAAAGTTACCTTTTTGCTTGATAAAACATGAACAGTTTAGTGTAAAATTAGCTGAGAAATAAGTTTACAAATTTCTGTAGACATTAATACAAATTCATGTGTAAAATAAAGAAGATTTTCAGTTGAAGCTAGTAAAAAAGCATAGGCCCTCACTCAATCTGATTTGAAGTAAAAATCCTGTGATGCCATAAAATTAACAGAGCAACCTTTCTAGACACCAAGGCAACACATCCAGGTAACCTGACTAGATTAGTGATTAAGTTGAGTAATGTCCTTTCTCTGGGCGGCAAACCGCTAGCTTGACTGATAAATCTTGAAATATCTAAATTGAGAAAAACTGTTAAATTCTGTCCAGTTAACCGTTTCATTTTGAATCATTGACAAAGTCTAGAATGTTGTTTAAAAAAGAAAACAACGACTTGTAAAAGTCAATGAGGGCAATCCACCGGATTAGGAGCTGTCATTATGGTAGTCGGAATTAAAAACGAAGTCGCGCCGGCACAAGAAGCCGATTTTTTACGAATCAAGGGCATCGACTATGTAGAGTATTACGTTAGTAATGCATTTCAAACAATGCACTTTTTCCGCACGGCATTTGGTTTTAAACCGATTGCTTATGCCGGCTTTGAAACCGGCGTGCGTGATCACGTCTCCTATGTGTCCAGACAGCGCAACATTCGGTTTGTCTTCACCTCCTCATTCGAGCAAGAGAGCCAAGTTAGTAAACACGTCGCAAAACATGGTGATGGCGTCAAAGATATTGCCTTCAAAGTCGAAGATGCCGTTTACGCCTTTGAAGAATCCGTAAAACGGGGTGCCAAACCCATCCTGGAACCAACCGTTTGTGAAGACGAAAACGGACAAGCCATTAAAGCAACCATCGGAGTTTGTGGCGACTTTGTGCACTCCTTTATCCAGCGAGATAATTACGAAGGCGCATTTTTACCCAACTTTGAAACCATTAAAAATCCGCCCATCACCTTATCTACAGGACTCTCCTCAGTTGACCACATGGTTTTGTGTGTTCCAGAAGGTGAACTCCAAAAATGGGTTGATTACTATTGCCAATCCCTCGGTTTTCAAAATTCATACAATCTTGATGTTGCGAGTTCTGTGAGCGGAATGCATTACGCAGTCGTTCAAAACCGGATTGGCTCGATCAAAATGTCAATTGTTGAGCCGGTTTCAGGAACACAAAAATCGCAAATTCAAGAATTCCTGATGTTCAATAACGGCCCAGGAATCCAGCACATCGCCATGCTATCGAATGACATCGTGCAAACAGTGCAATCCCTGCGCGGAAACGGCATGGAATTTTTACGCACGCCCGATACCTACTACGATATGCTCGAAGAACGCATTGGCGAAATAGACGAAGATATCTCAGTATTGCGCGAACTGGGCGTCTTAGCTGATCGCGACGAAGAAGGCTACTTGATGCAAGTCTTTACCAAACCAATTCAAGGCCGGCCCACCCTCTTTTTAGAAATCATTCAGCGCCACGGCACTCGCCTATTCGGACACGGCAACATTGAGGCATTATTTAAAGCCGTCGAACGCGAACAAGCCCTGCGCGGGAATTTATAAACCCTTCGCATTCAGGCTGATATCCGACTGACATCTGTAGGGGCGACTGGCTGTAGGCGTTAAGAGCGTCGGCGTAGCCAACGCCCCTATTTTTCGTTTCTAGTGGCTAAAAGTACAGCCGGCGTGCCGGCACACCAGAATTATTGATTACTATTTACAATTCTTAAAATTATATCCTCATAAAAATTTTCAATCGGCGGCACTAACCCATCGCGCAAAAGTACGAGTAGGAGTTTAAACTACTCTCAGAGAGCGACAAGCGCTACTAAAAATCGTTACAGCAACACCGACTTTGTCTTCATAAATATGCCATGAATTGACTGATCCCGAATTTGGACATCTTGTGGCTTTATTGACATTTAACCGTGAAGCTGAACAAATTGTTTAGCAGCTTTGGGTTCAAAAGCCGGTGCAGAACCCGCTATAAACAGGCGGAAAAAGCCAACAGGGGGCAGGAGAAAATAATGGGTTCAAAAAGTATTAATTCATCTAAGAAAACAAGTCATCAACTTGAAAGTAAAAAACCTGCTAATTTTTCCACTTTTCCTATTTCCTTAATTTTGGCTGCCTGTGTCGCCGGCTACTGCACAGCGCCGGCTCATGCAGAAGGCAGCCGAGAGTTAGTCTCAAGTGGGGGAAACAGACCCTTTCTAGAGTGGACAAATCTTCCTGCCACCGCCGGCATCAACCGACGGACAACCTTAAAAGTTTACGTCAATGCCGGCGAAACAATTAACCTCGGTTCCAGCGTTCCCAATAGCTTTGGTGGCGGCATCACAGATATTGTCTACCGCAGTCCGTTGGGCGTAGTTGGCTCATGCGACGTTCAAGCGACTGGCTTCGGGTTGATTGATACCCTTGCGAAAGAAGCAGCTGGCCCACTTCCGGCAGCCGGTGGTTACACTCCCTGCACTGTCGTAGCCACTGAAAGTGGAATTTATGAAGTAGACTTTCACGCGCCCTTTTTTAGCGCAACACCCATTGGCAACCCAACCGCAATTGGTGCAAATGTCCCCTTCCCAACAGATGGCTCACAACTTCAAACAGTCGCCGCTTGGGATATCACAGTCACTAATGGAGGGATACCTATTCCAGGAGGGGGGCGAGTTTATGCAGATTACCTGTCGCTAATGATGGGAGGTACCGGCGGGACAGAAACCAACATCAGTCCCATCAGTTCCCGAACCTACATTCAAACACAGGATGGTTATCGCTACCTGGTAGACCTTAATGGTTTGCAACCATTTGGATTCATCTTTTTTGCCAATAATCGAGGCTTTACAGACACAGCCGGCAATCCACTTTATCGCTCGATCTCGCTGCTCACTGGGAGCGCACTTCCCGGTGGAGTTGGCTTAACTCCGACAGAAAAGGTTTTTTTAAACCCACCCGCTGCAGACTTACCCGGATCTGCCAGCTCTCCCAGCGGCAATACATGGCTTCTCGCATCACCGGCACCTCCTCCCACACCAACAGGATTCACATTTACCGGCATTGAAGGAACACCGAATCAAACTGGCACCACTCCTTTGGGAGGTAACTTTAGCTTTAATGCGCCTTCTGTGGGCACTTACAGCATTCAGATAGATGTAAACCAAGATGGGGACTATAACGACCCAATTGATCGGATACTGGCTGGTAATGCCGCAATTGGGGCAAATACAATTGCTTGGGATGGCAGGGATGGCTTTGGAAATCCCGTCCCTGCCAGTGTCACCCCCTACGGTGCCTCGATTACGCTCAATGCAGGTGAAGTGCATTTTCCCTTTTTAGATGCAGAAAATAATCCAGGGGGTTTGATTATCCAACGGCAGATTCCAGGAGGGGGAAACACCGATACCGTGTATTACAACGATACTGGCTTAACCGGCGGCACACCCCCCAACCCGATCAGTGCCTTAGCCGGGGTTCCCAGCAGCACTGGTGCTCACAGGTACGGGAACGCTAGCGGTTCTCAGACAGAATTTGGTAATAACAGGGGGATTGACACTTGGACAAATTTACCCTCCGCACCCGTCGCTCTTGTCGGAGGAATCACAGTCGCAGCAGCTGACCTTGTCATTGCCAAGACCGATAATGTCACCACCATAGCGGCAGGCAGCCCGATTACATATACCATTACGGTGACCAATAATGGACCCAGTACAGCCACCGGCGCGACGGTGACAGACACAATTCCAGCTAGTATTACCGGCGTTAACTGGACCTGCGCGATTACTGCCGGCACCGGCGCTTGTGGGACGGCTAATGGTACAGGAAATGCCATCAACACCACCGTTAATCTTAATAGCGGAGCCACCGCCACCTACACAGTAACCGGAACCGTCTCTCCGACCGCCACCGGCACCTTGAGCAACACTGCCACCGTGCGCCGGCCCAATGATACTGCCGATCCGGTAGACAATGACGGTAGTGGCAGTAATAACATCAGCGAAAGCGCCACCGATACCACCACCATCGGCCCTCCATCCGCTGATTTAGCAATTACGAAAACCGCGAATCAAACCAGCACGACTGCCGGCAGCGCCATCGCTTATACCATTACCGTCACTAACAACGGCACGAGCACCGTTAATAGTGTCACCGTTACGGATACAATTCCTGCCGGTCTGACTAACCCCATCTACACCCCCAGCACCGGCACTTATGACCCAGCAAACGGCGCTTGGACTGGCTTAACTCTGGCAACCGGACAAAGCATTACCCTCACGATCAACGCCACTGTAGCCGCAAATGCCACCGGCACTTTAACCAATACAGCGACTGTCGCACCTCCTGGCGGTGTCACCGATCCGAATAATACGAACAACCAAAGCCAGGATACAACCGAGATCGTTCCACCCGCCGATCTCGCCGTAACCAAAACCGTAGACAATCCCAATCCCACGGTTGGACAAAATATTAATTACACCGTCACCTTAACTAACACCGGCCCTTCAACTGCCACCAATGTTGCGATTACTGACCAAATTCCTGCCGGTTTAACCTTTATCTCGGCAACACCCAGTCAAGGCACTTACGACAATACAACCGGCCTTTGGACTGTAGGGACTCTGGCGAATGGTGCCTCTGTCACCTTAACGATTAGCGCCACGGTTAACACCACGAATCCCATTACAAATACCGCAACCATTTCGGCTTCAGATCAGCCAGATCCAGATACTACAGATAACACCGGCACGGTGACAGTACCGCAACAGCAAGCTGATTTAGCCGTAGCTAAAACCGTAGATACTCCCAATCCCACGGTTGGGCAAACGATTAATTACACCGTCACCTTAACCAACACCGGCCCTTCAACTGCCACCAATGTTGCGATTACTGACCAAATTCCTGCCGGTTTAACCTTTATCTCGGCAACACCCAGTCAAGGCACTTACGACAATACAACCGGCCTTTGGACTGTAGGGACTGTTGCTAATGGTAGTTCTGTCACCTTAACGATTAGCGCCACTGTTAACACCACTAATCCCATTACGAATACCGCAACCATTTCGGCTTCAGATCAGCCAGATCCAGATACTACAGATAACACCGGCACGGTGACAGTACCGCAACAGCAAGCTGATTTAGCCGTAGCTAAAACCGTAGATACTCCCAATCCCACGGTTGGACAAACGATTAATTACACCGTCACCTTAACCAACACCGGCCCTTCAACTGCCACCAATGTTGCGATTACTGACCAAATTCCTGCCGGTTTAACCTTTATCTCGGCAACACCCAGTCAAGGCACTTACGACAATACAATCGGCCTTTGGACTGTAGGGACTGTTGCTAATGGTAGTTCTGTCACCTTAACGAT
This sequence comes from Microcoleus sp. FACHB-672, assembly GCF_014695725.1. Lineage (NCBI taxonomy): Bacteria > Bacillati > Cyanobacteriota > Cyanophyceae > Oscillatoriales > Microcoleaceae > Microcoleus > Microcoleus sp. FACHB-672. The sequence continues at coordinate 182,367 of NZ_JACJOU010000026.1, forward strand.
TAGCGCCACTGTTAACACCACTAATCCCATTACGAATACCGCAACCATTTCGGCTTCAGATCAGCCAGATCCAGATACTACAGATAACACCGGCACGGTGACAGTACCGCAACAGCAAGCTGATTTGTCCGTGGCTAAAACGGTAGACAATCCTAATCCGGGAATAGGCCAGAATATCACTTACACCGTTACCTTAATCAACACCGGCCCTGCCAATGCGACAGGAGTGCAAGTCACTGACCAAATACCAGCAGGCTTAACATTTGTCTCCGTAACACCCAGTCAGGGGACTTATGACAATACAACCGGCCTTTGGAATGTGGGCAATGTCGCTAATGGTGCCGATGCTACCCTCAGAATTACTGCCACAGTCAACACAACGAACGTCACCAATACTGCCCAAGTGAGTGCTTCAGATCAGACAGATCCGGATCCGACAGATAACACCGGCACTGTTACAGTACCAACGCAAGGGGCTGATTTATCTCTTGGCAAGACTGTAGACAACGCCAACCCCAGTGTTGGGCGAAATTTGACTTACACGGTAACTCTCAGCAACACCGGCCCTGCTGCGGCTACGGGCGTGCAAGTTACTGACCAGTTGCCAGCCGGCTTAACGTTTGTGTCGGCAACACCGAGTCAGGGAACCTACAATAATACAACCGGCCTTTGGACTGTAGGAAATCTTGCTAATGGTGCCGGTGCCACCCTCAGAATTACTGCCACCGTCAATACGACCAATCCAATTACCAACAGTGCCCAAGTTACCGCCTCAGATCAGCCAGATCCCGACTCGACTGCCGGCAACAGCAATCCTAGTGAAGATGACCAAGCCAGCGTGAGTATATCGCAGCCCGTGGCCGATCTGTCGCTGGCTAAAACGGTGGATAATGCCAATCCATCGGTCGGTCAGACAATTGCTTATACCGTGACTCTTAGGAACACCGGCCCTGCCAATGCGACGGGAGTGCAAGTCACTGACCGAATACCAACCGGCTTAACGTTTGTCTCGGCAACACCGAGTCAGGGAACCTACGACAATACAACCGGCCTTTGGACTGTCGGCAATGTTGCCAATGGTGCCGCTGTCACCTTAACTATTCAGGCGACGCTGAATACGGTGGGGGTGGTGACAAACACTGCTGCCATTACTGCAGCTGAGCAAAGTGATCCAGACTCAACCCCAGGGAACAACGCGCCAGGGGAAGATGACCAAGCCAGCGTGAGTGTGCCGGCAAAACCAAACCTGCGCCTGGTGAAGAGAGTGACCCAAATTAACTCGACAAGCTTTAATGATTTAGTAGACGATCCAGCCGATGTCAATGACAATGCTGCCAACTGGCCTAGCAATTATTTACTAGGAAGAACCGATGGCGGCAGGGTTCAGCCGGGTGATGAAATTGAATATACAATTTACTTTCTCTCGGATGGGTCCGCACCTGCCGGCAATGTCGTTTTGTGTGACTTAGTTCCCCCTAACTTGGGCTTTATTTCCAATGCTTTTGGTGCGGTTCAAGGAATCTCTGTTTTCCTCAATGGTAACCAGCAGTCTTATACCAATAGTGCGGATGGGGATGGAGGTCAATTTTATCCTGCCGGCACCTTAATTCCTCCCCCTCCGGGCGGTGTCTCTCCCCAACCCTGCGGGGATGCAAATACAAATGGGGCTGTGGTTGTAAATTTGGGCAACATTCCTACGGCAACGGGTTCAAATCCTGCGAATTCCTATGGATTTATCCGCTTCCGTGCCCGATTTATTGATTGATATTATTGCCTCTTAAAAACCTAAGTTTTTATTCTTCCAAACTTGAAAATACTTAGCATTTTAGAGGAGCATTCACTCTTTACTTTTCCGATTGCACGTTATCTGAAATCCATTTTAAATAGGATTGAGAGCCGGCAATAATTGGCAGCGCAATAATTTCTGGCACCTCATAAGAGTGCAGTTCTCGTACTTTATTTTCCAAATCTAAAAATTTGCTCAAATCTGTTTTAATCAGCAGTTGCCACTCATCCTCTGATTGCACTTCGCCCTGCCAAGTGTAAATTGAATGAACGGGCAGCAAGCTCACGCAAGCTGCCAGATGCGCTTCTATTAAAGCTTTGGCGATCATTTCTGCTTCATTGCGTGAAGCGGCTGTCACCATCACCACACCGTACTGAGGTGCCCTAGAATCTTTTTCCATCCCCCGTCCATTGCCTAAAATTAAACATTAAAGATGAAAATTTTTCTCTTTCATTTTAAGTTTTAAGTTGAGACTGCCAGGGTTGGAGAACCATCAGCAGTTAAGTAGAAGTAGCGTCTTGTCAACTCCGGTAGTGTTGCGCCGGCAAATTCAGCTCCATCAATGGAAGCGCCCATCAGTGTGGCTTCGCTTAAGTCGGCTTCTGTTAAGTCCGCCCGGTTGAGTCTTGTCCAATCCAAGTTAGATTTATAAAGCGAGGCTCGCGATAGGTTGGCACCTGTCAAGTCTGCCCCTATTAAGCTAGCCCAACGCAGCTGAGCTTCGCTAAGATTAGCAGAAACTAGGTTGGAGCCTTCAAGATTTGCGTTATTGAGTTTAGCTTCACTCAGGTTAATTCCGTTGAGATCGCTTCCATTGAGATCAACGCCGTTTAAGTAAGCTTGGCTTAGGTTCACGCCGCTTAAAATTGTGCCATAAAGCATCGCGCCACTGAGCCTCGCACAGGAAAGGTTAGCCCAACTTAAATTAGCTCCCGTGAGTTTTGCATTCCGAAAGTTAACACCCTGCAAATTTGCTCCGCAGAGGTTGACACTCCAAAGATTCGCACCTGCGAAGTTAACGCTGGTGAGGTTTGCGCCACTGAGTTTCGCTCTCGGTAATTTGGCTTTCACCAGGTAGGCACCCGTTAAGGTGGCTTTGGTGAGGTCTGCATCTGCCAATTTTCCTTCGCTCATTTTGACAAAACTCAGGTTAGCCCAGTTTAAACAAGTGCCACTGAGATCGGTTTTGGTGAGTACCGCTCTACTGAGATCCGCACCTCTAAGGTTAGCTTTGGTGAGGTTAACTCCAACGAGGGTGACTCCTTTGAGATCGGCTCCACTGAGATCGGAGCCGGCAAAGTTCCTTTCTCCAGATTCATACCGATTGAGTAAATCCCGAACTTCCATCTGTGTTGACTCCGGTACTCGCAAATTTATTTCTTTAAGCGGGGAATATTCACTCGCCCGCTGACTGTAGAGCAAGCATATAATTCCCGTTTTGTTACTGAACAAAACAGCTTGAATGAGATTTTAAATAAAAATTTAATCTCTTCCGTAATACAAATTTTACAGCACTCTGCTTTTCACGTGAGTGGCCACACTCGTTTCTGTAACAAATATTTTTTTAATGAGAAACAGCTTACCTGTCTGTTAATTCCAATTTGTGATAGAAGTGCGGGCAAAGCTCCGGGAAGAACCTAACGAAGAAAGGCATCATTTGCATGAAAACAGCAGAGTTAGCTATTTATCAACTTCTATTATAGATTAAATTTTAATTGCAAGTATAAATTAATATTATGATCTTGCTGACACCGGCTCTTCTACGTTGTTACAACAGTGAGCGAATCGAAGACTAAGTGCTGAATCCTGAATCGTGAGTCTTGAGTGGGTGAGTGAGTGACGCGCCGGCCTAAAACTGGCGCTCAGGCTGCGACAGGCGAGAAAGGACTGTACGATTCAGTATTAATCTTTCTCTAACATCACTCAGGACTCAGCACTTAGCACTCAAAACTCAATTGACGCGCAGTTTAAGGCGAATGTTACCGGCTGCAGAACTCGGTGCAGACCAGCCGGCAAGCGCTTGCTTAATCTGATTGATCGCAGTCATGTCTTTGAGCGTTGAAGCTTTGTCATCTAAGATGATCCGCCCAACGCGGCCATTCTTAACCGGGAACTCCAGCACGATTTCGCCGGCAACGCCTTGAGGCAGATTTACGCTTTGCAAATATTGGGTTAGCGATGCGATCGCACTTTGATCCAATCCATCTGCACTGATAATTGCAATGCGATTGGCATCTTGTGAAAAATTCTCGGCTTCTAAGGGTGAAGTTCTTGACTCTAAATCGGGTGGTGCCGCCGAAATTGCAACATCGGCACCTGAAGAAGAACCGGGAAGGCGGTTCATTTGGCGGGGTGCGCTTGAAGGTGCCGGTGTTCCTAGACGCGTCGTTATCGAATCCTGGCCGCTAAAAATTCCTTCGTAGCTAACACCCTGTGGCAACTCCACCGGCACTTGCACTCGCTGGCGCGTTCCATCAGGATTGACGCGAACTTCTTCACTGACGGCAACAAAAGCGGTGTATTGCGACAGTAGCCGGTAACTGAGGGCGGTATCTGTCACTGCCTCAACACCAGATTTGGTTTCGCCGGCAAACATTTGATTCATCAAATCCTTAATCCGCGAGCGCCCCCACAGTTGCGCGATACCTGGGTTGCCGGTGCCGGCAAAATCAACATTCAAAGTCTTTTCATAGCGCTTGCCACCCGCTGCGGTGCCGGTGATTTTCAACTGCCCTTTACTGCCATCTTGTTTGCGTCCAAATAACACTAATGGCTGCTGTGCAAATAAGTCTGGAACCGCGTTTGGATAAAGGTCTGGTTTTCCCTCACCTTTCCAGTTCACTTGAATATTCGTCAAGACGGGATTATTAATTTGGCGGAAAAACTTCTCGGCAATTTCTTGGGTGGGTTCATCTTGACGAATCACTTGAGAGGTGCCTCTTCCCACTTCGGCAAGGCGATTCAGCAAAAACCGATTAACAGAACTACCCACGCCAAAACTATATAGCCGGTTGCCAGATTTTAACCCGCTTTGTACTTCAGCCATTACTTCATTTTCATTGCCAATGTAGCCATCGGTGATCAGAACAACGCTGCGAAGCCGGCCTTCTTTTGCGGCGGGGAAATTCAACACTGCACGGATACCGTTAAGCAATTCTGTACCGCCATTGGCGTCTAGCTGGTCGATATAAGCCATTGCCTTCTGCCGATTGGCGGGGGTATTGGGGAGAGGTGCCGGTGACAGTTGTGTGGCGGTATTGGCAAAATCAATGATAGTAAATGTGTCGTTAGGATTGAGTCCGTTGATAAACCGGCGCATCAATTCCTTCGATTTTACCAGCGGATCGCCTGACTGAGAGCCAGAGGTATCCATTAAAAAGACAACATCTTTAGGGACAATTTCGTTAGATTTGTAATCGACTGCGGGGATGAGATAGACGGCGAAATGACCGCCGCGATCATCTGTTTGGGTTAAGACAGTGGCTTGCGTATTTTTCCCAGCAACTTGATAGCGTAGAATCAAATCTTTGTTGGGAATATTATCTTCTGGAGCTAATTGTACTTTTGTGAGGCTGCCGGTGCGTTCGGTGCGAATTTTGTGAGAAGTTGATTGCACCTGTTTAATCGGGATGCCGGCGTCAATTTCTACGGTAACGTTAATATCATGTCCCGAACGAGTTCCGGGTTTGACGATAGGCGGGTTGATACGGGAGGCGTCGGGAACGCGATCAGTATCGCCATTCGGAGAAATGGGGTTGCCGGGAATGTAGCGTGGCCCAACAACCATTGGGAAGACGAATTCGTAGTTTCCTCCCTCAAATTTTAAGCTATCGGTATATCGAATTGTCACATCAATTTTTTCACTGGGTTTGATGTTAGCGAGGGATTGGGTGAAGATGTTATCTCGTTCTTGTTCTAAAAGGCCGGCAGTGCGTCCTTCACGGACAGCTTGTTCGTAAATTTTTTGCGCTTCCTCGCGTTTTTTTATATCGCCTTTAATAATCCGCTCACCGATTTTTATTTCCATGTCATCTACCGCTGCTTCATCGGGAAGCGGGAAGACATAAATGGCTTCTAAGGGTTCTTTAAAAGGGTTTTCAAAGGTTTGCGTAACTTCAACACGGGAAACGTTGCCGGCAATTTTGGCTTTAACGTCAGTATGTTTGAGGGGAAAAACTTGTTGTTTGCTTTCTTTTGAAAGGACAAATAAGCCGCCGGGTGGGGTGTCGGGTTGGTTGGCGGGGGTAGTGCTGGGGTTGGTTTGGCTGATTTGAACTGCCGACTGATTAATTTGTGGCGGTTGTAGTGCAACGGTTCCGACAGTGCCGGTTAGTAGTGCGATGGCTGGTAATATATAAGCTAATTTCATAGATGCTTCTTTATTTGAGATATTGAGTTCGTTCGCTTTAAAGATGACACGGCTTCAGTGCAAACGTTCCTCAGTTGCATTTTTTGTAACAAGAAAGGCTTGGCATAGCTGAAAAAGACAGGAAGAATGCAATAGCCTTCCTTTATATACGGGAGATGCCGGCATACTCAGCAAACTTGTTGCGACAATTTATCTGTGTATGCCTGCCGGCACGCTGCGCTATCATCTGTGGTTTTATACTTGACGGTGTAACAACCCTGTCATTACTGGTAGTAAACCTAATTATTGGAATTTACAATTCCGAACTAAAAATGGCTAGATAGTATTAATTTTACAAGAGTCTAATCAGTTAACTTGCTTTCCCTTAAGTTTCTGCTTTAGCTAGGAAAAAATTTAGTTTTTTATCAAAAATTGCTCATTTCTATAGAACTTTTTATTTGGGTAAAATGAATTATTTTGATATTGAGGAAGATATGAGGTTTCGCGGTTTTCTAACTTTCGATTGTAAAGCGATTTATTCGCGTCAGCATCTTTGTTGAGGGGATTCAGTAAAAAATGTCAGGTTGGTCTATCTAGCAATCCTACATGGGTTGTAATATTTCTAGCCGGCATCTTGACGGCACGACAATTTTTTATGACTAATGAGCATTGACAAATCACAGATAATTGTTCTATACCTGCTGATTGCAGAGTAGGCCATTTAGTCTAATCTCTAGCTAGCTTCTCTGAGAAAAAATTTATTTGGCTAGATTTGTATGAATTTTCCATAATTTCAATTTTATGTAAAAATTATAGCTTTGACTCACCAGACCATCAGAATAATTTGAACGTTTTAAAGGAAAAATCTCCATGACTGAGATTGCAACGAATGATCTGCCGGCACCGACAACCGCTTATGATGTTGAAAATGCTGTTCTAGAACGATACAAAGCGGGTGCCCGTGAAGCACAACCGGCTCTCTGTTGCCCCACAGAATACGAAGGCGGTTATCTGGAAGGCTTGCCGCAAGAAATCATTGAAAAGGATTACGGCTGTGGTGATCCAACACGCTATGTAAAAGCCGGCGAAACAGTGGTAGACCTCGGTTCGGGGGCTGGAAAAAATTGCTATATCATAGCCCAAAAAGTCGGATCTCAAGGCCAAGTGATTGGAGTTGATTTTAATGACGAGATGCTGGGTTTGGCAAAAAAATATCAAGATGAAATCGCCAGCAAATTAGGATACAGCAATGTTTCTTTTGTCAAGGGAAAAATTCAAGATCTTGCATTAAATTTAGACAAAGTTCAGTGGTGGTTAGATAAAAATCCAGTAACCTCCATCGAGGGAATTGGGGCATTGGAAGCCGAATCTGCTCGCCTTCGGATGGAATCGCCGTTAATCCCGGATAACAGTGTTGATGTTGTCATTTCTAATTGTGTGCTGAACTTGGTTCGCTCACAAGATAAGCAACAGTTGTTTCAAGAAATATACCGAGTGCTAAAACGCGGCGGCAGAGCGGTAATTTCTGATATTGTTTGCGACGAAGATCCGACACCGGCAATCTTGAACGATCCGGAATTGTGGAGTGGCTGTATCGCTGGCGCTTTCCGGGAAGATGAATTTCTAGAAATGTTTGAGCAAGCCGGCTTCTATGGAATCGAGATTTTGAGTCGGCAGGAAGAACCTTGGCAAGTGATTGAGGGTATTGAATTTCGTTCCCTTACGGTACGCGCTTTTAAAGGTAAAGACGGCCCTTGCCTAGAGCGCAACCAAGCCGTAATTTATAAAGGCCCGTGGAAACAAGTGCTTGATGATGATGGCCATACCTATGAGCGGGGGCAGCGCATGGCTGTGTGCGACAAGACTTACAAGATATTAACCGATGGCAATGGCCCTTATCACCGCGATATGGTGCCGGTGGAATCCTATCAAAACATTCCCCTGGAAGAAGCTCAAGCCTTTGATTGCCAGCGCACCGGCATCCGTCATCCACAAGAAACCAAAGGATTAGACTATCGCATAACTGTGACGAATGAGGGTGCGGCTTGCTGCGCCCCAGAAAGCTGTTGCTGAGCGATCTAGCCCATCACTTTAGTAAGATGACCCCCAACACTTAATGAAGGAGAATCTTATATGAATCGTCCGAGTCGTCCTACATTTTAGGGATTGTTGCCTTGGTGTTTTGTTAGAGGCTTTGGTAATTGAAGGCTTGGGCTAAAACAAGTACGCTGATTTTGCAGGGAATTAGCGTTGTTTTGTCGGTTTTTGGCCTGATTACAGGCGGAGGCTCGAACGCGATCAGCATTCTTTTTGCCGGCGTGATGGTCTATTGCCTTGTAACGCCCAGAGGTAAAATTAGCCATCGGTAAATAGTCTCAACCGGACTGTAACCGATGGCGGGTAAGTTATCGGGCGGGCATCTTGCCAGCCCTAAACCCATAACACGTTAAAAATTAACACCAAAAAAGCGAAAAACAATGTCCCAAAGCAACCCGATACCAAACTCGAATGAAACACCGGCACCAATGGCGATGATGCAGATGATCTCTAGCCGCTGGGTGTCACAACCGCTTTACGTTGCCGCACAACTCGGCATTGCTGATCTGTTGAAAGATGGCCCTAAAACCATTGATGAGCTTGCAAATGCCACCGGCACCCATGCGCCATCCCTCTATCGTTTGCTCCGTGCCCTCGCCAGTGTGAGTATTTTTGCTGAGGGGGAGGATGGCCGGTTTGAACTCACCCCCCTCGCCAGCTGCTTGCAAACTGGGGTTGAGGGTTCCGTGGGTGCGATGGCAATCATGTTCGCCCAGGAGTGGCACTCGCGTCCTTGGGAGCATCTGCTTGAAAGTGTAAAAACCGGCAAAACGGCTTTTGAACTTGTCTATGGCAAGAAGGCATTCGAGTATTTGGCACAGAACCCCGAAGCCGGGAAGATTTTCGACAACGCAATGACCGGCATTACGGTAACGCATAATACTGCTATTGCCGCCGCCTATGACTTTTCTTCTATTAGCAAACTTGCAGATATTGCTGGAGGTCATGGCGGTTTAATCGCTGCAATTCTTAATGCTAACCCCAAAATGGAAGGGATTTTATTTGACCAGCCACACGTGATTGCCGGTGCCTTGCCCTTGCTCGAATCTCAAGGTGTTGCCAGTCGCTGCAAACTGATTGCCGGGAACTTTTTTGAGTCTGTTCCTGCCGGCTGTGATGGCTATATTCTCAAAAGCATTATCCACGATTGGGATGATGAAGAAGCTTTGGCAATTCTCAAAAATTGCCGCAAAGCCATGATCGGGAAAAATAGCAAACTGCTGTTGGTGGAGAACGTCATTCCTGCTGGTAATGAAGCTTCGATGAGCAAGCTAGTTGACTTAGAAATGCTAGTAATGGCTGGGGGTCGGGAACGCACTGAAGCTGAGTATCGCACACTGTTGGGAGCAGCCGGTTTCGAGTTAACCAACATCGTCCCGACTCAAATGCCGGTAAGTGTAATAGAGTCCGTGTCGAGCTAGTGTTAGAAAACAGTTTGGGGTGTAGAAAATGCTATTGGCTGTCCTATTTTTTGCAACGTTTTTTTTAGCTTATTCCAATGGTGCAAACGATAACTTTAAAGGTGTGGCAACTTTATTTGGTAGCCAGACAGCCAATTATAAGACAGCCATTGGTTGGGCGACGATCACAACTTTTGCCGGCTCAGTTTTTTCGATTTTTCTAGCACAAACACTGATTAAAAGTTTTTCTGGCAAAGGACTGGTGCCGGATGTGATCGCCGATACCTCAGATTTTCATATAGCCGTTGCGTTTGCGGCGGGTTTGACTGTGATCCTTGCCACCGTGACAGGATTTCCGATTTCCACCACCCACGGACTTACAGGCGCGCTTGTGGGTGCCGGTTTGAGGGCAATTGGCACTCAAGTTAATTTTACCGCACTCCAGAAAACCTTTTTATTGCCTTTGTTGCTGAGTCCAATCGTTGCGATTGCTTTAGGAACTTTCATTTATGGTTTGTTTCGCTACCTGCGAATTTATTTAGGGATAGAGAAAGAATGGTGTGTCTGTGTGGGGGAAACTCAACAGGTGATTCCGATTCCCCAGCCTGATGCGGCGAATGTGCTTCAGTGTGTGACGACGACTGATATTGCTGTTGATTCTCAAGAGAAATGCACGCAAAGATATACGGGAAATTTTCTCAGCCTTAATAGTCAAAAATTGGTTGATACTTGCCATTATTTGAGTGCGGGAGTGGTCAGTTTTGCCCGAGGTTTGAATGATACTCCGAAGATTGTTTCATTGATGCTGGTAGGGGAAGCGCTTTCGATGCAGTGGGGAAGTCTAGCAGTCGCTTTGGGAATGGCCGTGGGCGGTTTGCTGAATGCTCAAAAAGTGGCCGAAACCATGAGCAAAAAAATTACAAAAATGAATGCCGGCCAGGGATTTTCAGCCAATTTAGTGACGGGATTTCTGGTGATTGCTGCCAGCCGGTATGGACTGCCGGTTTCTACAACTCATGTGTCTGTTGGCTCTATTTTTGGAGTGGGATTGATTTCCCGGAAAGCAAACGCTCGGGTTTTCTATCAAATTTTACTATCATGGATTTTGACGTTACCCATTGCTGCTTTATTAAGTGCTAGTATTTATTGGGGATTGCAGCGTTAAAAAGATTAACCGCTAAAGCAAAAAGTTTAGCAATTTCTAGATAAAAATTTGATAATTCAGGAAAATTAAAATGGTGAAAATAACAAAATTACAGCCCAATTCAGTAGTAACTCCTTTTGAAAAAAAACTAGAATCACCTTTAACGAAGCAGGAAATTACAGTTTTACAAGTTAATTTAGGCAAACGCTGTAACCTCGCTTGTACTCATTGTCATGTGGAAGCCGGCCCAAAACGGACAGAAGAACTTTCTCCGGAAATTTGTGAGCAGTTGATTGAGATTATTCGGCGGTTTCCCCAAATAAAAACTGTCGATCTGACTGGCGGTGCACCTGAGATGAATTACGGGTTTAAACCGCTAGTGGAAGCTGCGCGGTTGGAAGGCAAGGAAGTAATTATTCGCTCAAATTTAACGATTTATTTTGAGCCTGGGTTTGAGGAGATTCCAGCATATTGTGCTGAACACCGGCTGAGAATTGTTGCGTCTCTTCCCTGTTATTTACAAGATAATGTTGATAAGATGCGGGGTGCCGGTGTTTATGATGCTTCGATTCGGGCAATTCAATGGCTAAACCGGCTCGGTTACGGTGACAATCCAAATTTGATTTTGGATTTGGTTTATAATCCGACCATTCCTAGTTCTCCCGAAAAGTTTTCTCTGCCGCCGGCTCAGGGTAAGCTTGAGCAGGATTACAAAAGGTTCCTGCAAGAACATTTTAACATATCCTTTAATCAGCTTTTTACGATTACGAATTTGCCCATTGGTAGAACGAAGTTTCATTTAGAACACAAGCAACTTCTTAAGCCTTATCTGAGTTTTCTAGAAGAAAGTTTTAATTCTGATACGGTTGAGCGTTTGATGTGCCGCAATGAACTTTCGATTGACTATTTAGGAAATGTTTATGATTGCGATTTCAATCAAATGGAAAGGCTGCCGGCAAGAACTGCTGCCGGAGAGGTTGTAACGGTGGCGAAGCTTCTGGAAGCGGGGACATTGGATTTGATTGAAGAAATTAGGACGGCATCTTACTGTTATGGTTGTACGGCGGGTTCGGGTTCTAGTTGTGGGGGTGCGTTGATTTAGGCAGATCGAGTGTATTGATGTGAGGGATGATGGAGAACCCAAATCCAAGAGAAGGAAATTCAAAAAGAAGCCAAGCTATTTTTAAAGTTATTTTGGCGATCGTGTTTGTGGCTGGGTTGATTTTTGCGGCTCAATATTTGGGTGTGCGAGAACGGTTGCTCGATGCTTTGGAGTGGATTCGCGGTTTGGGCATTTGGGGTGCGGGGATATTTATTATGATTTATATCCTGGCTACGGTGCTGTTTTTACCGGGTTCTATTTTGACGTTGGGTGCCGGTGCGATATTTGGAGTGTTTTGGGGTTCTGTATGGGTATCGATTGCAGCGACATTGGGCGCGACTGCTGCTTTTTTTGTGGGACGATATTTGGCGAGGGGTTGGGTTGAGCGACAGATTGCCGGCAATGAAAAGTTTAAAGCAATTGATGAAGCGGTTGCCGGCGAGGGATGGAAAATTGTGGGTTTAACGCGATTGTCTCCTATTTTTCCTTTTAATCTATTAAATTATGCCTTTGGTGTGACTCAAGTTTCTTTAAAAGATTACTTTTTTGCATCTTGGATTGGAATGATGCCGGGAACAGTTATGTATGTTTATTTGGGTTCTGTCGCGAAAGATTTGGCTACGATTGGAACCCAGGAACAACCGGCTACACCGGCACAGTGGATTTTGCGGCTAGTTGGATTAATTGCGACGGTGGCAGTCAGCGTTTATGTAACACGCATTGCTAAACAAGCTTTAGCGGGTAAAAGTAGTGAGGGATGATTTCAACTTTGATGAAAAATTAAAATAAGGAGGCTTTCTATTGTTGTTAATATTGATGCAGAAAAGGCAACTCATTTTAGAAATTTTTCCTCTATTGTAAGACGCTCCATCTAGGATGAAAAAATCTTAAATATAAAATCGAGATAATGCTAGGGAAAGTAATAAAAAATCCGCGCTTTTGGTTAGGAATTGCTCTGGCAATTTGCTTGCTGCTTTGCGCTTTAGGACCACTCAAAGCGCTGTTTGATTACTCTTTTTTAGTGAAGCAGTTGGAAACCAGGGGAAACCTAGCAGTTTGCTTGTTTGTGGGAGTGTTTGCGCTGGCGACTGTGGTGGGAATTCCTGGAGTTCTTTTTCCCGTTGTTGCCGGCGCAGTGTTCGGTTTATTCTGGGGCACCTTCTGGTCAGTTGTTGGGGCAACTTTGGGAGCAGTGGGTGCTTTCTGGGTGTCGCGTTATCTGCTGCGGGATTGGGCGGAACGTCGGTTTGCTGATCGTGGCGTGCTACACCGGCTGAATCAGGCAATCACCGGCAATGCTTTTGCGTTTGTTGTTGCTATCCGCTTTGCCCCAATTTCTCCATTTACAGTGGTAAATTTTTTATTTGGCTTAACGCCAATTAACTGGATTCCCTATTCTACCGGCACGTTTATTGGCATTATCCCCGGTACGGTTGCTTACACTTGGGTCGGTGTCACCGGCAATCAAGTTTTACAAACAGGTGATCGTGTGCCTTTTATCTTGGCATTGAGTTTTTTAAGCGTGTTGTCTTTGCTGCCGATTTTAGCGCGTAAAAAAGGCTTTTCTTCGGCAAAATAAGCCACTAATGAATCAGTGAGCAAAGTTCTAGACTGAAACAGAGGCATCGAGCAGCATAGGACGTTGTCAAAATGCGCCTCGCGTCGTGCCCCAGTCGAGCGCCGGATCTTGTTCGTGTCCCGCTGCTTTCATTGCTCGCTGGTAGCCGGCGCGAGCACTGATCCTTGCCAACCACGCCTTGATGTTGGGTCGGCTGTCGAGACCGACATTGTAGAATGCCTTCATCGTGCCGAACGGGAAGTGCATCATAATGTCGGCGACTGTAAATTCAGAACCGGCGAAGTAGGTTGCTTGCCCCAAGTGATCTTCAACCATTTGCAGGTGCCGATCCAGCCGTTCGTGTAGGGCAGATAGCAACGGCGAACTGCTTTCGGGTGCTGCCGCCATCCCTGCGATCCAGTACACGCTGATCTGCGTCATCAGACTGCCGTTCGCGTAGTGAAACCAGTACAGGTAGTCAGGATACTGCGGTGAGGTGACAGGAACGGCGAGCCGTCCGTTTCCGTAGCGAGCCAGTATATACTCAATGATCGCGCCGGACTCGGCCATCACAATCTCGCCATCGCACAGCACCGGCGCACTGCCGATTGGATGAATGGATCGCAGTTCGGTCGGAGCGAGTTGCGTGGCCTGATCGCGTTGGTACACACGCAGTTCATAGGGTAACTCGAGTTCCTCAAGTAGCCAGATGATTCGCTCGGACTGAGAGACGTTGAGATGATGGACAGTGAGCATAATCCCCTGAAGGTGGCTGCGTGGACTTTGGTTTGAGTATAGCAGCGCCGGCGGTCACTGACAGATGCGAAGTCTCGATGCCGATTTGTCTGCTTCCTTGAGCGCCGCGCAAAGCACATTGAAGTCTCAATGCCGATTTGTCTGCTTCCTTGAGCGCCGCGCAAAGCACATTGAGGAGATATCTAGTAGAGCGCTAACTCGGTTTCATTATTGATGTGCCGGCGGCTTCAGTGGTTAAAATTTCCTTCAAAAACCGCCGCGATTTCTAAAATTTCTCATTGAATCGGCTTCTAAAATTTCTCATTGAATCGGCTTGTTTATTTTTTTCTGCCTATGATTCAAATTTAGCAAAATTTGATTTCCTCTTTCTTTTTGGGTTGCTCAATGGGAGAAAGACTCATGAATTTTGGGTTATTTTAATCCAGAATTTTGCTTAACATACAAAAACGGTACACCAACGAATAGGCAAGTGAAAAGTATGCCAACCGCACCTGTAACCAGCAACCTGATATTGAACAAGCTGACAACTAAAAGCGTTGCGACTAATTCCTGAAATAATTTATCGGTTTTAATTTCTTTTGCTTGATTCAGGGCATTTTTTACCACCATAAAACAGCCGGCTAAAACGATAGCGTTTTGGGGGCTAAAAATGATCACATGATTAAAAATTGCGGCGATTGTGAAAAAGATTAAAACGTCTTGCAGGAACGCAGGTTTTTTGACTTTCTCTAACCATTGTTTGGAGCTAGTTTTAACAAGATTTTCTTCTGGCTCGATTGGAACGGGTTCAGGGAGCGGTGTAACTTTTAAAACTTTTTGCCACTCTGGAGTGCTCTGTTTATTAACTCTTCCAAAAACTTTAACTCTTTCTAAGGCGTTGAGTTGCAGTTCATTTAATTGTGATTGAATGACCCGCGTGACCTCGAAATAATTAACTTTATGTTCTTCTTCCCGATTGATGACAATTGTTAACTGAGCTTTTGCCAAACTTACTTGAACTTTTACCTCATAAGGGTTGAGGGCTTCTTGCAAAACCTTCTGAATTTCTGTTCGCCGGCTTTGAATGGGGGGTTTGGGAACAATTGCAGAAGCAACTGGCACAGATGCGGGCAAAGATTTTACAGCCGGTTTTAGCATCGCTGGGGCAGCCGATCCAGCGGCTACAGGGCGCAACCCAATTGGGACGGGCGGTGGATTTAATGCTTTAATGACTTGGGCTGCGGACAAATAGCGCCGATTGATTGCCGGCTGCAACAATTTGTCTAAAATATGACCCAGCGGATCGCTAACAATTTGACCTAGATAATCGCGCCAAGCCCATGTTCCTTCCCGACTATCAAATAAGTCGAAGGGAGGCATTTGAGTCAGTAAATGAACGCAAGTCACGCCTAAGCTGTAGAGATCGCTGGCAAAAACCGCTTTACCCATGAGCTGTTCGGGTGCGGTGTACGCTGCTGAACCGATGACGGTGCCGGTTCTTTGCAAGGCAGTTCGGTTGACAAACTTTGCCGCGCCAAAATCAACTAAAACGAGTTGCCGGTCGGCGCTGCGGCGGATAATATTTTCTGGCTTAATATCGCGGTGAATCAGTTGGTTTGTATGGACAAATTGCAACACCGGCAGCAGATCATTGAGCAATTGCCGGATTTGCTTTTCATTAAAAGCACCCGACTCTGCCAATTCTTCAGCTAAATTGTGTCCATCAACAAATTCTTGCACCAAATACTGCTGCTGTCCTTGTTCAAAATGCGCCAGCAGTTCCGGTATTTGGGGATGTTTGCCTAAAACGTCTAATCTTATGGCTTCTTGGCGAAATAACTCCGCCGCTTTCACAGAATGAAGAAATCCCTGATCTTGCGGGAAAAATTGTTTAATCACGCAGCGCGGTTGCGAGGGTTTCATCTCATCCACCGCTACGAAAGTTCTGCCAAAACCGCCGGCACCAATTGGTTTTATCGCCCGATAGCGTTCGCCCAGCAGTATTTTTGACCCGCAACTCTGGCAAAACTTGGCATCGTTGGTATTTTGGGGCTTTTGGCAATCAGGATGGAGGCAATAGCTCATACTGGCAAGCAATCAGCTGATTAAGTCTATAGTAAGTCTTCCCCACAAGCCGGCGCTTAGCCGCTCATAAAAGTTATGAATTACGACTTTTGAGCGTGAAATCAGCATTTTTACTCAAAAATCTTGGTTGCGGCGACGCTCTTAGGGGTGTAGTTATGATGTGCCGGCGGATTGCACTTAAGGCAAATCTATGACATCGTTCGATTACGCTAACACACTCTCCAGTGAACAGGACTGGCTGAGTAAAGCTTTCAAGCGTATGAGCAATTGTTCAGGCAGCTTTGATAGCGGTGTCAGCTTTACCAGACTTCCGGCATCCTCAATCACTAAACCCACCCTACTGAGAGTTTGGCAAAACTGCGCCTAAAATTTCCCCTAAGCCGGCAAGATTCAATATTCCCTAATTCCCTAATCCTGTATCTCTTCAACGGTATTGACTGGGGCGATTTTTTTGCCAACTAAGTAATTGACACTCGCTAACTCTTCCTGCGCGGCTGGGCTAAGCTGGACGACAAAATCTTTAGCCAGATAAAGAGTGGGGTGTTCGAGCAGTTCCGACACTTTCATATTTTTAAACTTTTGGGCGATGGATGCCGGCAGTCCCTGAATGTAAGAGTTGAGAAACCAACTGAGACACCAAATCGGCGCACCTGCGTCTTGAACCCCACATTCTATAATGTTTAAATCTTCGGCAAAAAGATTCTTCAGACCGCTGCTAGTCATATTGTAGTAATGATCCGGATAGCCGTGAAAAGGTTGCAAAAAGGGAACTTGGATGTAAAGTTTTCCCCCTGGCTTTAACACTCTAATAATCTCTTGAGCGCATTCAAATGGATTTTTGACGTGTTCTAAAACCGCAAAAGAAAACACGGCATCAAAAACATTGGATTGAAACGGCAGTTTTTCCCCAATTCCTACTACGTCAGTTGTTGCGTATTCAACGATTTCAAAATTGATCACATTTGAATGCGGTGAATATTTTCTCAATCCACAACCGTTATCTAAAATTAACCCCTCTGGAAATTCTCGGATGATCTGCCGGCACAGTTCGTCGTAGCCACTGCTAGAAATATTTGTTGTTGGCTTAACTTTTCCGTACTCGATTAATTCTTTTGTCAGAAAATTATAACTCGTTCTATTTTTGCTAAACTCCTCACCACAATCACAGCAACGCAAAGCACTCTCTAAATCTTCTAATTTTTCACTCTCACAAATCGGACAGCGCAGAATTGTGCGAAGGGTTTGAAGTTTATGATTTTTAACTTCCCAAAAATTTTCAAATGCTTGACGGGAAATTTTAAACGGTAAGGCAAAACTGCACTCTCGATTCTCAACGAAAAAGTGGATCGACCAAACATCGCCCGGAGAAAAATCCGCAATTGACAGGAAATGCTGGAACCCCAGCACATAATTATACGGAGAGTGTGCTTTTAAATCGGGACGCGTTTCAATGGCTAGGGGTTGAATAAATGTGCCGCCGGCATTTTGCAGGGTAGGCTGTTCGATGGGATGTGTTGCTGTTACCCACCCACGAATTATAAGAAAGGTGGCTGTCACTTCTTCATTTAAAGCAGGTGAATCCAGCCAGTATGTAAAGGGTTGAATTTCTTGGTTTTGGATATTTAAATCTGCCAAAACTGTATTTGCAATTGAAAATGTTAAAGGGAATGTGTGTTTTTCACCATTGATTAAAAATCGCAAAAACCAAGATTCTTGGGATAAAAGGTTGCGAGTTGACAGATAATGTTGGAACCCCACAACATAAGAATGGGGATAATCCGCTTCCACATCTTGCCGGTTGAGAATTTCCAGCGGTTCAACCCAGGTGCCGGTGTTGCAAAGGGTTAACTCTGCGATGGGTGAATCCGAAGTCATCCACCCCCGCAAGAAAACCCCACCTGAAGCGATTTTTTCGTCTGATTTTGGAGATTCAATCTTGCAAGTAAAGGCTGCTTCAGATAAATTATTATTTTTTAATTCTTCAATAACTTGTCTAGAAATTGCAAAAGGCACGAGAAAATTATATTTTTTTCCTTTAATTGAAAAATGGATAGACCAGGGATCAGACTCATCGGATAAAAGGTCAATCGCTGATAGATAATGTTTAAATCCTAGTACATAATAATGGGGAGACTCAGCCGCAACATCTGGACGCTTGGTTATTTGTAACGGTTGAATGCAGGTGCCGGCCTGATTTTGCAAAGTCGGATTTTCTATAAGATATTCAGACTTAATCCAGCCTCGAACGGCAATAATTCGTGAATTAACTTCTTCGTTGAAGGTTGGGGAATCAATACAGTAGCTAAACGGCTGTGTGAAACGAGTTGGATTTTTTAGTTCGTCTAGCAAGTTTTGGGAAACTGTAAAGTTAACGGGAAAGTTATGAGGTTTAGAGTTAATTAAAAACTCAACATTCCATAAATCGCCTAACAATAAATCAAAAATAGAAAAATAAGATTGAAAGCCTACCACATATTGGCCGGCATAATCGGCTTCTACATCTGGACGACTGACAATTGCTAAGGGTTGAGTGTAAGTGCCGGCAGCATTTTGAAGCACAGGACGTTCTATCGGATACTCAGACGTAATCCAGCCACGAATCGCCATTAAAGTAGACGAAATTTCTTGATTAACTTTTGGGGAATCTAAGTAGTAGTTAAACGGGAAAGAAGATAAATTAGGGTCGCTTAAGTTTAAATTTAGATTGTTTTCACCCTCTCCAGCTAATTTTTTAGCCGGCAGTGTCTTTGAAACTAACTTAAATAGATTTTTGATTGGCTTCATAAATTTTCTAAGTGATTATTCAGGGCTTCAAGCTGCCTGAGTTCTTAAAAAAGTATCACAGATTTGCCACTTTGCTGTACCGCTATCCTAAACCATCGCCTCAGCCCAGACAAATTGAGCCGGCTGGAGCCACATCTGCACCGGCTGGCTTAAGCTAAGAGTACGTGCGACATCGTCTCCCTTTCTCAGAAGTGCCGGCTAGCTGCCCAATTAACTGTCTACTCAAAATCGTTATGAGTATGATATATTTGTTACAGTTCTTAAATAAGCAGTCGGTGCGCGTGTGGCTGTAAAGACGCACCAGAGGCGTCTCTACCTTGCCTAAACTCCCGCACAAGTAGAGTGTAAACATTCAAGGAGATAACGGTTCATGACTCATCACGCAGAAGGATGTCTCCGGGTTGGCCAAACTGCCCCAGACTTCACCGCAACAGCTGTGGTCGATCAAGAATTCAAGACGATTAAATTGTCTGATTATCGTGGCAAGTATGTAGTCCTGTTCTTCTACCCCCTTGACTTCACCTTTGTGTGTCCCACAGAGATCACAGCCTTTAGTGATCGTCACGGAGATTTCTCTAAAATCAACACCGAAATTCTTGGCGTTTCAGTTGACAGTGAATTTTCTCACTTGGCATGGATTCAAAGCGACCGCAAATCCGGCGGCGTCGGCGATTTGAACTATCCACTTGTCTCTGATATTAAGAAAGAAATTAGCACAGCTTACAACGTGCTCGATCCGGAAGCTGGAATTGCCTTGCGAGGTCTCTTTATTATCGATAAAGAAGGTACAATTCAGCACGCAACCATTAACAACCTTGCCTTTGGTCGTAACGTGGATGAAACTCTGCGGACACTGCAAGCGATCCAGCACGTCCAGTCTCACCCCGATGAAGTCTGTCCCGCTGGCTGGCAGCCTGGTGATCAGACGATGACTCCCGATCCAGTCAAATCCAAAGTCTACTTTTCCGCTGTATAATTTTCAGAATTTAGCTGGAAATTAGGGCGATTAAGTAGCGAGTGGCAGGGGCAGTTTTATGAAATTAGATTATTGCTTATATTTTGAATATTTGCGGTCTAAACGCCCCTGCTGGACTACCGATTTGAAGAAATAAAATAGCCCAAGATCGATTGCCGGTAATGAGTAAACGGTGAATAAGTATTACTCATTACCGATTATTCATTGCCAAACTTTAGCAGGAGATATCGACTTTATGCTGACTTCTACTGACTTTAGCGGCTTAATCAATCAGCGCTTCTTCAACAACTTTTTGCCGAAGCCGGCAGTCAATAAGCTATACATGGAAGTCTGTCCGCCAGACTTTGAACTGCCTGATATCAAAGGCAACCGCCGACTCAAATTATCAGAATATCGAGGAAAGCAACCCGTCATACTCGCTTTCACACGCATCTTTACAGAAAAGCAGTATTGTCCCCTGTGCTTTCCCCATATCAAAGCCATGAATCAGGCTTACGAAAAATTTACCGAAGCCGGCGCAGAAGTTTTAATGATTAGCAGTACCGATGAGCAACAAAGTAAAATTGTCATCGAAGATTTGCATATCAAAATGCCGTTGCTAAGCGATCCTAAATGCGGCGTGTTTCGCGCCTATGGAACAGGTCAAGCCCTCGGTGCTCCCCTGCCGGCACAATTTGTCCTCGACAGACAAGGAAAACTCCGCTACAAGCACTTGTTCTCCTTCCTCGATCCCAATGCCGGTGTCGAAAAACTGCTAGAAGCACTGAAGAATTTGTAGATGTTTCCTAGCTAAAAATCCCTGATTAACTCGCCTCAAAACGAAGGAATAACTGATGATAGAACTCTACACCTTCACCACACCCAACGGACGCAAAGCGTCAATCATGCTGGAAGAAACCGGCCTTCCCTACAACACCCATAAAATTGACATTACCAAAAACGATCAATTCACCCCAGAATTCATCGCCATCAACCCCAACAGTAAAATTCCCGCGATTGTTGACAATGATGCCGGTATCACCGTATTTGAATCCGGCGCAATACTCATTTATCTCGCCGAAAAAACCGGCAAATTCCTCCCCACAGACACCAAAAATCGCATTCAAGTTATCCAATGGTTGATGTTCCAAATGGCAAGCGTCGGGCCAATGTTCGGCCAACTAAACCACTTCAAACGCTTTGCCCCTGAAAAAATTCCCTACGCCATCGAACGCTATGAAAAAGAAACCCTGCGGCTTTACAGCGTCCTCGATAAACAACTAGAAAACCACGAATACATCTGCGGCGACTACTCAATTGCCGATATGGCTATATACCCTTGGGTTGCCATTTATGAATTCCAAGGACTCACCCTCGACGCACACCCCAGTCTTAAACGCTGGGTAGAAACCGTCCAGCAACGCCCCGCAGTTCAGCGCGGGATGGCAGTTCCAGTATAGTAGGGGCATGGGGCATGGGGCATGGGGCATGGGGCATTGGGCATTGGGCATGGCTTCGCCAACCTAAAGGTATGGGCAAGGCTTCGCCAACCTAAAGGTACGGGCATGAGAGAGAGGGAGATAGAAAAACTTGGCATCATACCCTCATATTATCTCTAACACAAACAGATAAACCATCTGCGTTTATCTGCGGTTAAAAAATAATTGATCTTTGACACAAACAGATAACCCATCTGTGTTTATCTGTGTGCATCTGTGGTTAAAAAAATCTTTTAACCAACAAAAAAAGTAATCCCTATCGGGCGCACTAAATCATCATTAGGCGCAACAAAAATCGCCCCATTATTACCCGATGAAGGCAGAGAATTCCCATTCTCTGCCTCATAGCGCAAAATGGCACCCCGATTATTTGCCCCCTCACCATAATCAAACCCAACCGTAAAAAGATTACTATTGGGGGAAAACGCCAAGCTGCCGGTGAAATTCTGACTGGGTGAAGTCCCCGTGTAATTAGTCGGTAAAACCTTAACTAATTCACGCGTTTCTAAGTCATAACGCCGAATATCATTGGCAAAATCACTGACGTAGAGATCGCCATCTTTAGGGCCAATTGCCATTCCCAGAAGGCTGACAAACCCCGCACCATCCGGTGGAGTTGCCGGCGATGCAAATACTTCCGACTGCCGGCTTTGCACATTGAAGCGCAACACCTGACTCGGCAAGCCGGCACTAAAATCAGGTTCACCCTCCCGTGCAACACTCCCTTGAGTCGTCACGTAAAGATTCCCATCCGGCGCAAAAAGCAAACCATTTGGCCCATTTAGCCCACCGGCTTGCGCGTTTCCAGTTGCAAAAACATCAATAAACTGGCCGGTTGTGCTGTTGTAACGCAGGATGCGATCAGTCAAGAAACTGCTGACATAAAGATCCCTATCCTCACCAAAAGCCAAACCATAAGGCCGGTGCAATCCGCCGCTTTCATCCACATCCGGCGTGTTAGGATTATCCCCAACAAACACATCAATAAATTCTCCAGTTACCCCGTCATAGCGCAAGACAACGGAAGCACCTTGTTCTTGAGACGTTGCCGGCTTATCCCCACTACTGATATAAAGGTCTTGGATACCATCAGCGTTGCCATCCGGGCCGTAAATCAAAGTATCTGGAGCAAACAAACCGCCACTGTTCGCTGGGATAAACTCCCCTAAAATTTCGCCGGTTTTAGCATCAACGCGTTGCACATTATTTCCCCGGCTATTGCCAACGAGAAGTGTGTTTAGCACTTGCAAAGCTTGAGCTGGATCGCGTCCTTCACCAATGCCAAATTCAACAAAATGTTCAATGCCGGTGAGTTGATCTTTTTCGACAGCAGCGGCAACATCTGGGTTTCGCTCTAGATAAATCCGGGTGTTAAACAGAGAACTCGGATCGCGCTCCTCAAATTGACCAAATTTAATAAAATGATCGAATGCTGTAATTTTATTAGTTTCAACTGCCGCAGCAACATCTGGATTGGTTTCTAAATAAAAGCCCGTGTTAAACAGTTCGTTTGGATCGCGACCTTCAAACCGGCCATACTCCTTAAAGTGGGCAAATCCACTGCTAAAGGCTCCACTCTTCACAGCCTCAGCGACATCCAGGTTGCTCTCTAGATAAAAACTTTCATCAAAAAGTCCGGTGTTTTCCAACATTAAATATATTTTGTCCTATTAACTTGCAAAATTGTTTATTATTCCAATACCTAACAAAAATGACTGATAAATTCTGAATCGATTGATTCTGGCTTGTTCGGATAATTTTTAAGCAAGCTAAAGCATTGTTCAAGAGAAAAGATTGTCAGTTATCTTTATCTTGAATCTTAAAGCGATTGGCTTAACAGTAAACTTGATAATCTCACTGCTGGGCTGGGTTGTCAAGTAGGAATCAGAGACTCTTAAACATAGGAAAGTGTCCCGGAAGAGGCGGATGAATTTCCAGCAAGGCTAACGGAAAACGATGTTTGCTGAAGCGATTGAAGCTGCGTTCAATATCAGGCGAGTTTGTGCCTTGCAAAGCGTGATGTGCGGTTGGTAAAAGGTGCCAGGGTGAAGCGTTGCGATCTAGCCGGCACCTTTTGTTTGTACAGCCGCAAGTGTTTCTCCCTCAAGCCGAAACTCCTGCCACAGATTTGAGTTCAGCCGGCACCTCACAGTGTTTCAAAGCCGGCCTGACGGGGATATCAATTCTAAACTCAGTTCCCTGTCCTGGTTCAGATAGGCAAAAAATCGCACCGCCGTGCTTATCCACCACAATTTGATAACTGATCGATAAACCCAATCCCGTACCTTTGCCCACCGGCTTTGTCGTGAAAAACGGGTCAAACAATCGCGATCTAACGCTTTCACTCATCCCCGGCCCATTATCTGCAATCCGTACCGTCACATAATTGGGATGCGAGATCTCTGTGTGAATCCAAATCGTCGGAGTTGTTGATTCTGGGAGTTTGCCGGTTTTCCAATAACCACTGAGCACTGATTCTTCAAGCGCATCAATGGCATTGCTGAGAATATTCATAAATACCTGATTCATCTGGCCGGCATAGCACTCGACTTGCGGCAACTGCCCGTATTCCTTCACCACTTCAACACCCGGATACGCCCCGTGAGCCTTCAGCCGGTTTTGTAAAATCAACAGCGTATTATCCAGCCCTTCATGCAAATCCACCCGCTTCATTTCCGCTTGGTCAAGTCGTGAAAAATTCCGCAGGGATAACACAATCTGGCGAATTCGATCAGCCCCCATTTTCATCGAGGCTAGCAATTTCGGTAAATCTTCATTCAAAAAATCAAGGTCAATCTCTTCAGAAAGCTCCTCAATTTCAGATACTGGATTGGGGTAGTGCTTTTTGTAGAGCATCACCAGTTGTAACAACTCTTTGATGTAGTTGTTGGCATAGTTAAGATTGCCGTAGATAAAATTTACCGGGTTATTAATTTCGTGCGCCACTCCCGCCACCAATTGACCGAGACTCGACATTTTTTCCGTTTGAATTAATTGCGCCTGACTTTGCTGCAAATCGTGAAGCAGTTTCCCTAATTGTTGGGCTTGAGCCGTTGCTGTTGCAGCCGCACTGTGTGCCTGAGCGTAGAGATAAGCTTGGTGGATAGAAATCGCCAATTGATCCGCCACCGCTTGCGCTAAGTCCCGATCATTTTTCGACCAATAGCGCGTGTGCGAACATTGATTGAGATACAAAATCGCGTGCAGTTGACCGTTTGCCTGCACCGGCACGACGAGAGACGATTGAATTTTCGCCCGTTTATACTCAGCATTATTACTGCCGATGCGAGGATCTTGCGCCACATCCGAGATTGCCACCAGTTGCCGGTGTTCAATCACCCACTGACTAATCGGCCCATGTGTGTCAAATTCATGAATAGAGGGAGGAAACGGATCTCGGCAAACTTCAAACAGATGCCGGCGTCTAAACGCGACTCCCTCCGCCGCCGCTTCCACATCCTCTTCTGAAAGCGGGTAACTGAGCTTCCCGTCTTCAAGATCCTCAACTAAATGCACCAAGCAGCGATCTGCCTTCAGCGCTTCCATTAGCTGGGCGATCGCCTCAGTCAGAATCGTTTCCAGATTTAAACTTTGACGGGTTTGGGTGGTAATTTGGTTAACCAACCGCTCACGCGCTGCTTGTTTTTGCGTTTGCTCATAGAGTTGAGCTTGGCGAATCGCAATTTCTAGTTGTTGCGCCATTGACTGAAGAAACTCAATTTCCTCTGCACTCCACTGCCGGGGTTGCTCGCATAAACAGGCAATAAAACCAATCCAGCCAGATTGACTTTTCACCGGCACCAGCAGATTGGCAACAGCGCCCAGCAATTGACACGACGTTTGCGGCTGGAAATTCTGTGATTCGCTTGCTGCCGGTGGCGTTTTGCGAAGCGGCAACCGAGACATTAGTCGCGCCACCGCACTCACCCCACTGGGATTGCTTTCTGGCCCATAATTAATAATTAAAGCCCCCTCAGCAATTGCCGTTGCGGCTGCCCCAAAGCTTTCCAGGGGATAGTATCCTAATTGAGAAGGTTTTTGATTGCTGCCAAGCCGTTCGCACACCACTTGCACCCGTTGCGTATCGTTGTAATACCAAAGAAAACTACAGCGTTCGACTTGCAGTAAACTGCCGACTTCATCCACTGCCGTTTGCAATACGACTTTCAACTCCAGCGAGTTGCGGATGCGGTCTATAATTTTGCGTAACAGAGCGCTTTGCTGTTGCGGATCTCCAATTTGACTCGGCTGTGCTTGATTGGGGAAAGGAAAGACCGAGGATAACCAATTGAACCAAGAGTTAGTAATTGCCATGAGATAACTTCACTAAATAAAATAAAACCCTTATCCTGCGTTAACGTGCCAGTCCAATCGCTTGTGGGTTTTATCGTTGAACATCCTACGGTTGGGTTTTAAATCGAGTCAGCACGTTTGATTTATTGAGGATTGTTCTAAATAAATCTAGAAAAATTTAGCTTCTTAAACTTCAAAGTTGTGGTAGAAGGAGATTTTAATCAAATGATCCGGGAATTCAACGCACCCCGATTCTTGAATTTAGACAATATTTAAATTCATACAATATTTAGCAGTGCTAAAAATGTTCACTGCGAACTCAACTGCTAAGCTTAAGAAGCTGTAAAGGAGTCGGCAGCAGTCTCTCGTCGCGCAGGCACCCTGTCAGAGCATGAATGTTTAAGCAGCCTGAGAATCTTTTAAGATTTCTTACTTAAGCGTGATTACCGAATGAGATGTCGTAATAAAACTTCATTTTTAGACATTTGTATCGTATACTACGCGTGAGTAAATCACAAGGAGTTACAACTAAAATGTCGCAGCCCCGGCAGCCGCTGACAGTTCCGAAAGAATTCCTCGGCCCTCCGGGCGACGTGAATCCCACGCTACTGATGTTTGTGGCGTCGGTCGTAATGTTCTTCAGTTCACACACCGGCTATTGGTTTTGGAACTGGCCGGGGTGGTGTTGCTTTTGTATTAATGTGCTTGCGGCACACATGGCCGGCACGGTGATTCACGATGCCTGTCATAACGTTGCCCACCGCAACCGCACTGCAAACGCTGTTTTAGGGCATGGTAGCGCCTTGATCTTGGGTTTTTCCTTTCCGGTCTTCACCCGCGTCCACCTGCAGCATCACGCCCATGTGAATGACCCCAAAAACGACCCGGATCACTTCGTTTCCACCGGCGGCCCACTTTGGCTGATTGCTGCTCGTTTTTTCTATCACGAAATCTTCTTCTTCACAAGGCGTCTGTGGCAGAAAAATGAGCTGTTGGAATGGTTTCTGAGCCGGCTGGTGTTCTTCTCTGTGGTTTATGTTTGCTGCCAGCATGATTTATTTAGCTATTTTCTCACTTACTGGGGATTACCCACATTAGTTGTGGGAATCACACTGGGATTATTTTTTGATTATCTGCCTCATCGGCCTTTTGAAGAACGCAGCCGGTGGAAAAATGCCAGAGTTTACCCCAACAAGGTTCTCAATGTGATGATTATGGGGCAAAATTATCATTTAGTTCATCATTTATGGCCTTCGGTTCCTTGGTATTACTACGAGTCAGCTTACTGGGCGATGAAGCCTTTGTTAGATGAGAAAGGTTGCGCTCAAAGTTTGGGATTGCTGAAAGGAAAAGACTTTTTGGGTTTCCTTTATGACCTTTTCTTCGGAATTCGATTTCATCACTTATTGCCGTCTTTAAAGCAGGCAGAAAAAGTACAATAATAAAAAAAGTCACTGGCTATTATTAATGTCGGTGACTTTTTATTTTTGGTATTTTTAACCGCAGATAAACGCAGATAAACGCTCACTCCCCTAGATGCCAGCGCTAACTTTCTAACAAAATTTTCCTTACCCAGTGTGAATTATCATATACCTGAATCCAAATGTCTAGGGCTTGAACGTATTGGGGAAGATTCAGCAAAAACGTTAGGAGTAGTGGTATCAGTTGTAGTTTCATCTGAATGTAATTATGATTCGTCTTCCGATTCATCCCGGACTCTGAAATAGTAAAACAGATTAGCAACAGCCAAATCAGACGCTTTTTCCAAGTTTGACGATACTAAACTTTTATGACCAGCTATTTGCCCTTGCTCAAGGATATAATCTTCGTACTCTTGACGCTGCTGCGGAGCGAGGATTAATTCGAGTTGAGTGCGAAGAGAATAAAAATGAGACTTAGGTTTCAAATTTTCATAAAATAACTGTTCATCCGGTATTGCTGAAGCTGTTGTGGCTGAATTTTTATCCCCCATAACAGCTAAGTCTGATTTACTAAAATCAGCACTCTGTAACTGCTTTAACTCACTTTGGGACAAAGATTTTATCCAGTCAATCTGATTTTGCCAAGTGTCTAATGCAGCTAAATCGTGATTGTGAATTCGTGTGATTTCTGGGAAGAGAAAATCTAGTTCCTCGTCCGAGTCGCAGCCAGCAATTACTGTTAAGCCATCTTGACGGATTTGTTGTTGAAGCTGAGAGATGCGATCGCCCGCAGCACCAAATTCATTTTGTACCTGATACGTGCCGATAATACTTTGCTCGATCGCCCAACTGCACTCTAACCGCCGCAACTGTCCCGCCGCACAATTTTCTTCTAATAAATGCGGATTTCTGTAATCTGCTAAAGCTTCAAACAACATCCCCCGCGCTGCATTAATTTCAGCATTCCGGCGGTTGATATCTTGCAGTTGCAAAGCCGATCGCATTCGTTGAATTGCTTGATTAAATAACCCGTAAGCCCGCACTAAGACTAGGCGATGGTTCTCAAATTTTATATCTGCAAGGACTTCGGAAATTAATTGCTTAATTTCCGCGCCTTGGCCTTTCAAAAGTTGTTCTAAATTGATGAAACCATTTTCTACTTTAACTTCCAGCCTTTCTACTGCTTTTTTTAGTTTCAAAGTCTGGTGCAAATTCACCGCCGACAAAGCTACCCCAGCCGCAACTCCCACACCAATGACGGCTGTTGTCGCTTGCAGCACACCCAAACTGGCTTGGACGGCTTGAAAGCCCATGTGGTTTTGGTACATCTGCAAGCCGCCCATTGCAAGCTGCACGGGAGACACTAAGGGCGATAGCGGGCTGTTATTGACAACCGCACCAACGGCATGGGCAGCAAACTGTCCCGTTGCTGCATCCCTCGCTATGCCGATCGGCACTCCAGCAGATGTAAAGACTTGTGCGTATTTACCAGCCTCGATCGCAGCCTGTACCGCTGCGGGAAATACAAAGTTCATCATAAATTTTTACCCTGGTAGAAACCAACGCAATAACTGATCTATTATGATCCATTTAATAAAAGAAATATTATTAGGGGCTGCAAATGAATACTTCGTTAATTAGTCCCCAAACAATTGAGCTTGTTTCGCTGCTGACAGGGCAAAAACTACGAAAAGAGGATATTACTCCGCCTGTGCTTTTTCTGGGGGGGCTGGTGACGGTGTTGTTGGGAGTCATCTATGTTGACGGTACGGTTGGCGCTGAGGAAATGCAGCGGCTGCGGGCAACTTTGACGGAACTCATCCCCGCTAACAACAGTTTGCGCCAATTGGTAATGCCGATGGTTAAGGGCGTGCAAGCTCAGCAACTTTACAAGAAATTGACGGAGTTTCTGGCGCTGACATCGTGCTTTTCCGAGGAGGAAAAACTGCTGCTAATTAGTTTTGGGTATCAAATGTCTACAGCAGATGGGGCAATAGATAAACGCGAAAAAGAGTATTTGAAAATCATCGCCAACAGACTCGGAATCGATGCGCGATTTTTGACTGTTTTGGAAGCGAGTTTTAGCAATCAAGCAATCAGCGATACAGCAGCTTTAGCAGAAGTCCACTCGTTACTCGATCCTGCACAATTTCAAACTCTAGATTCTTTGTTTGTCCGTGCGGCTAGTCACATTATCGAACATTTGCCAGCCAAACCGAAACAGCAAAAAAATCAAAAGCATTCAGTCTCGTCATATCAGAACTTGAAAAAGTTTCAGGAGTATAGACAACAATTGGATGTAGTTTGTGGCAAACTTTATTTGACTGTTCTAGATGGAAGCGAGCGTAACGTGCTATCTCCTAATTTAACAGAAGAAGTAACAAAGATATCTCGTAAATTACAATCTCAGCGGTTTCGCGTTGCTGTTGTCGGCGAGTTTAGCAAAGGAAAATCTACTTTACTCAATGCTTTGCTGGGCGAAGAAATTCAACCTGTGCGGGATATTCCCTGTAGCGGTACGGTGACTGTTTTGAAATACGGGCCGCAGCAGCGGGTTATCTGCAAATATAAAGACGGACGCGAAGAGGAAATTTCACCTGAGCAATATAAAGATAAAGCCTCGATTTCTGAGGAAGCAGCTTTAGGTTCTTTTGGAGATGAAATTGTAAATTCAGAAATCAAAGAAATAATTTTCGAGCATCCGAATCTCGAATTGTGCCGCAATGGTGTAGAAATTATTGATTCTCCCGGATTGAATGAACAAGCGGAACGCACGTTAGTTACGGAACAGGTTCTCAAAACAACTGATGCGGTGATTTTTTTGACTCATGCTCAAAATGCTTTGACAGAAAAAGAGCGAGAACTGCTGTTGTATTTGAAAAAAGAGTTGAATCCAGGGAAAGATGATGAAGGTGTGAAGAGTATTTTTGTTTTAGTTAATTTTGCCGATTTGCTGCGTCGGGAAGAAAGCCGCAAACAGGTAAAACAAAGGGTAGAAACGATTCTTAAGAGTCAAAATTTGATGGCTGGTGAAAGCCGGATTCATTTTATTTCGGCTCAATCTGCACTCGATGCGATTTTGGACGGAACGGAAAATGAGTATGTGAAATCTTTTCAGGATTTTACAAAATCTCTGGAACAGTTTTTGACAGAAGAACGGGGGGCCATCGCACTTCAGCAGTCGGCATCTGGAATTAAGCAAATTATTAATACTGGCTGCGAGGAATTGAATCAATGGCGGGAAATGTTAGAGGGAATATTGACAGTTGATCAAGGAGATAAGCAAAAAATATTTGAACAAATGGCGGAAGCAAGCGGACGCGATGTAAAAATTAGATTGTTAGCTGATGAACTGATGGAGCAATCGGCAGACGAAGTTATTGAATCTTGGAATGAATGGTTGGAAGGGTTGGGAGAACGCCTGATGGCAAAAAGTCATCACTGGACTTCCGAACACGGACACATCATGAGTCGAGACAAGTTGACTAAAGATTATGCAGATCAATTTGTACGAGACATCACCGAAGAAATTGATGACTGGGGCAATCAAAAAGTACAGTCTATTTTAAAACAAAATATGGGAGTGCTAGACAGCAAAATTGGTGAAGATATTTATGCAATACGGCAACAATTTCAACAGTTTGACAAGCAACTCAGCACTAGCCTTGTCACTCAATTCAATAACTTAGCAACAGCAGGTAGCTTAGGCGGAATTGGCAGCAGTGGAAGCGGAATAGCTTCATCAATTGGCGAGATTGAGGATAGTGGATTTTTTGGGGGTTTAGGAATTGGTGCAGCAGTTGGTGCTGCGTTGCTATTTTTTACAGGACTTGGTTTTATAGGAGTTATTTTGGGTGGCTTAGCGGCTGGTACTGGTGGCGGTTTGGGCTTGAGTTTTTTAGATGGCGATGCTGTTAAAGCTCAGATTAAGGAAAAAGTTTGTGAGTTAGGCTTTGAGAAATTTGGCGAATCGGCAGAGTCTATTTTTGAGAAGGTACAACAAAGAATTATTGCAGTATTTGCCGATCACGCTGATGCGAATAGCGATGCGATGTTAAAAGCTATCTCGCTGTGGGAAAATTTATTAGAACAGCAGGAAAAGCGAGAGCGCCAAAATCAAGCAGAATGCGAAGCCGAAAAGGTTTGGCTGGCTGACAAACGTCGGGAACTTGAACAAGTACAGAATCAAATTGAAACAATCTTAAATCAAAGTGCCTGCTAATTCAATGGGTAATACGAGATCCGGTTATGTTCTACTACTAACAAATCAAGCCCAGTTCAACCAGAGTTAAACCAGTAATAATTGATAATATTTTTGATTTCCTGACTCATTGTTTGAAGAACAAAACATCTGGTCGCCAAAACATCTTCTAACTCATCTTGACTTTCAAAATGCTCGTTGCGTGCATCTCATTTTTGTCAATTTGGCGTGCCGGCATCTTTCTCACGTGTTGGCAGATCAGGGAGAAAGGTGCTCCCACTCCCATATTTTTGCAAAAATGAGATGCACCCAGGACAAAACAAAAAAAGAAGAATTAGAAACTAAGAAAACTCTCAATTTTTAATTCTTCTTGGTTGCCGGCATAACACTAACTGGGTGCTAAACTCCAATCAGGTCTAAGGTTTTTCGCAAGTCTTAAATAAGGATGGTGAATCTCGACTTGGGAGGCTGAGATATTGACATGGATGAGAAAGCGGATGCAAAGTTCTAAGCCCCCCACCACGTGCATTTGCTGTACATCCAACAGAGGCACACAGTCCCATCCGGGGCGAGCACGGGCAATCGCTGCTGGAAAAATTACATCCAAATCACGGGTGGCTGAAAACGTGGCACTAATGATCTGTTCCGGATCTAACTGATTTCGCGCTTCCAGTTCATCTAACAGTTCTGTCACCGCTTCTCGAATCGCTTCAACCGTATTTTCCGAAACAGTTGTTGCCCCACGAATCGCTCGAACTCTCCACTCCACGCCAAACTTCTCCTATGTATATTTGTATTGATCAGCACCCCCACCGGCAATGAGAATTGAAAAGTGAAAATTCAGAATTGAGAGTCGCAAATTGGGGATTGCCGGCTAAAAAATTTGTTTCTTTTTTTCTACACATTCAATTCCCAATCGCAGAAAATCTTCAATCTAAGCGAAATCTTTAAACATTCAAAAATCGCTCAGACTTAATTCTTCACTTTTCACATTTTTCCCTTCTCACTGACCGCTCAATCCTAAATTAAGGTCGATACATCCACAAGGGCAAACCACTGGCAGACATCTCAAAATCCATCCACTCAATGCCGGCAGACAGACTGGATGTCACCTGACTTTCTCCCAAAATCCGGCTTAATAAGGGTTTACGTTCTTCCAGGGTGTAACACTGGGTTTTTTCCGGATCGAGTCCCACCAATTCTGCTGCCCAGCGGCGAGCGTCCTCTTCTGTTCCCAGCCGGTCAACAACGCCCAGTTCTAAAGCTTGTTGTCCGGTAAAAATTCGACCATCGGCAAAGCTTTTTACCGTATCGACTGCCAAATTCCGCGCCTCAGCAACGGTTTGAACAAACTGTTGGTAACTGGTATCGATCAACTGTTGCAGAATATCTTTTTCTGGCTCAGTTAATTCTCGATCAAACGCCAAAATATCTTTGTAAGGGCCGGATTTAATAACTTTGAAAGAAACCCCAACTTTTTCCAGTAGGCGTTCTAAATTATTGCCTCGCAGAATTACGCCGATGCTGCCGGTGATCGTCCCCGGATTCGCCACAATATGCTCGGCACCCATCCCGATATAGACGCCTCCAGAGGCCGAAATATTGCCAAAACTAGCAACAATTTTGACTTTCTCTCGGAGCCGCTTTAAAGCGCTGTAGATTTCCTGGGAATCACCCACCGTGCCTCCGGGACTATCAATTCGCAGCAGCAAGGCAGGAAAGCGTTTTTCTTCAACAGTTTTGAGAGCTTCTAGCACTCGTTTGCGAGTGGCACCGGCAATCGCGCCGTTCACTTCAATTCGGGCAATTTGTTTGCGAAACTTGTTAAATGGCCAAATCATGGGCGGTCAAACAGCAGTTGTGAGTCAGTTAATATCAAGTGTTTTAAGTTTTGAGTTTTGAATGTATCACTCATCACTTTGGCGAACGGTGGCCAGATGGGAGCGGCTGAGTATAAATACTTCCAGGTTGCCCAATTGGTCGAAGAACTCTCAGGACTTGCCACAAGAGCGCACGCGATTAATTGCGTGCTTATTCTAGTTTGCCTGAATATTATCGAGTTGTCGGCATTCTGCTGAGCCGGCTGGCTATGAAATCGTCGATATCACAGCGTTAACACGATACTCTAAAGTCTAGACATCTTTAGTAGCATTTCTTAACATAATTATACGATTGGGTACAATTAAATAAATGAACCCTCGACTTCGCAATTCAGGCTTGGAGCGCTATTTGCCCTTGCAAGAAGCGAAAGATCGTGTTGAAGGCTCCCACAGCCGGCAGCTTTTGCAATCCTTTCCAAACGCCCTATTTTATCGCTAAACCCCATGTATCTAAGACTGAGTGAATCGAAACGGCCTCTGGCAACACTGCTGCTAATCGCCCCGTTTTTCCTGTGGGGAACCGCAATGGTGGCGATGAAAGGTGTTATCCCGAACACAACCCCGCTATTCATGGCAGGCGTGCGTTTGCTACCGGCAGGCGTCTTAGTTCTGATCGCAGCCGCAATGATGGGCAGGCCGGCCTTAAAAGGCTGGGGGGCATGGCTGTGGGTGGCCTTTTTTGCCCTCGTGGATGGGGCAATGTTTCAAGGTTTTTTAGCCGAGGGATTGCTGAGAACCGGCGCAGGGTTGGGATCAGTGATGATTGACTCCCAACCCCTAGCCGTGGCGATTTTATCGTGGTGGCTGTTTGGCGAACGCATTGGCTTATGGGGCTGGCTGGGGCTAGGGGTTGGCGTCCTGGGGATCGCGCTGATAGGCTTGCCCGATGCGTGGATTTTGGGGCTGTTCCAGCAAGGGATCGCATCGGTGCCGGTGGAAATCGGGAATTTGTTTGAAAACGGGGAATGGCTGATGCTGCTGGCGGCGCTATCGATGGCCGTGGGGACGGTAACCATTCGCTACGTCTGCCGGTATGCCGATGCCGTAGTCGCCACCGGCTGGCACATGATTTTAGGCGGAATCGCCTTATTGACCCTTTCACTGGCGACAGAATCCCAGCAGTGGGTGAATATTGATCTTTCAGGCTGGGCGGCTTTAGCCTATGCAACGATTTTTGGCAGTGCCCTCGCTTACGGGTTGTTCTTTTACTTTGCCTCCACCGGCAGCCTCACCAGTTTGAGTGCCCTGACCTTCCTCACGCCGGTGTTTGCCCTATTATTTGGAAACTTATTCTTAGCCGAAGTTCTTAGTCCCCTGCAATCGATTGGTGTTTGCCTGACAATCGTGAGTATTTACTTAATCAATCAACGTGATACGATAGCCCAAAAGCTGAGACTAGGGCGTACAGTGGATCAAACCATTGCCTCTGCGGAGGAAACTGCTGCTGAAAATCGACTCCTGCTACAATCGTCTGAGAGCAAATCGGTTGAGCTGCCGGTGACGGTACGCATTGCGGAATCCGAACCGGAGATTTAACCTCAGCCGATCCAATCTGACCGTCAACAGGTCGATGAACCGGCACAGCTAGCTGGTTAATGATTTTAGATTTTTGATAGGTAATTTCCTCCAAAAAGCAACCAAAATCATCGAAAATCAAAGTTCCACCAGCAGCAGCCACAGCTGATCTGTGATTCGCGCAGGATGCAGAACGGGTAGGATTGAGCTAGCTTAATTACACCTGAATCGCTCACGCTGGTTGACTCCCCCACCCCCGCGTTAGAATATGGTGCTTTACCGCTCCACCGTGTTGCTCGTTACCTGCGCTAGTTGCCTGGGTTTGCCCAGTCCAGCCAAAGGATTAATTCACCCAAACCGAACCGGGGAAATTTCGATAACGCCCCTTATAAAAGGCGCAGTGGTTCTGAACACCCTGCAAGTGGCTCAAGCAAACGCCCCCGCCGGCATAGAACGCCCTCCCCTCGGACCAGGTGATCGGCAGCCGGCAGTGCGAGAACTGCAAAAGACACTGAAAACTTTGGGATACTACAACGGTGCCGAGGATGGCGTCTATGAAGCCACAACAGCCGAAGCCGTCGCGCAATTTCAAGCCGGTGCCGGTTTAGAAGCAGATGGGGTTGCCGGTTCCACAACTTGGGATCGCTTGCAAATCGCCCAAAACCAAGCAAAACCCGCCCCTTCCCCAGACACCCAAAAAGCATCGAATTCAAAATCTAATCCCTCAAGATTGCTGCAAGGCAAAACAAAATGGCTATTGCTAGGTTTGGGTGTAATTGTGATTGCTGGAATTGTCGGCTTGATATTTAATTTGCTCATGCGTTCTGGGGAAAATGAAGAGGATTCAGATCTCGATAGCCGAGGTGAGCGATCTTCCCAACATCCCCAACAAAATTATTCTGAAAACCCACACCATCTGCAAAATAGAGAAGCGAATTTAGGCAGTCACCAGCCTAATTATGACAGCAACGGCTATCCGATATCCGGTGCCCTCGATTCAGAAAAAAAGGAGCGAAAAGAGCCGGCAGACTCAACTCCCCCAGAATATTTAGCCGTTGAAGAAATTACTCGTCTACAAAAAATCGATATTATTGATGAATTAATTCGAGATTTACAAAAGCCCGATCCTGCCAAGCGACGTAAAGCAATTTGGGATTTGGGGCAGCGGGGAGACTCCCGCGCTGTACAGCCTTTGGTGAATTTGATGGTTGATTCAGATTCTAAACAGCGCAGTTTAATCCTGGCAGCTTTATCTGAAATTGGCACCCGCACCCTAAAACCGATGAATCGAGCTTTAGCCGTTTCTCTGCAAGATGACAATGCTGAAGTAAGAAAAAATGCGATTCGGGACTTAACACGTATTTATGAGTTAGTCTCTCAAATGAGTCAGCTATTGGGTCATGCAATTGACGATCCAGACGATGAAGTGCGGGAAACTGCTAATTGGGCATTAGCGCAGTTGAGCAATATACGTGGGTTGCCGGTTGGAGAAAATCGACCCAGCCGGTCAAATTCTGCAAATCCGCCGCAAGACTCTGGAGGGGAGAATCTTAGGGATTAGGAACATGGGGTGAAAGAACAACGGGGATCGGTAATTATTAAGGATTGATCAACTAATCGCACTTAGCAAAAAACGCAAATCGTGACTGGTAAATCTGCAAACTCACTCAAACTTCTATTTCTTTCCACACCTGTTGGCCAATTGGGTTCAGGACTTGGCGGCGGAGTGGAACTGACTTTGTATAACATTGCCCTGGAAATGCACCGGCGAGGGCATCATTTGGATATTGTCGCGCCGGCAGGCTCTCGTTTAGATTCATTTCCAATTAAAGAAATAGCCGGTGAATTGCAAATCACAGCCCAAACTCAGGAACGCGACGCTTTGATTTGTATGCCGGGAAATTCTTTACTGGCAAATATGTGGGAATGTGCTCGCCAAATTCAAGGAAATTACGATTTAATTGTTAATTTTGCTTACGATTGGTTGCCGTTTTATCTAACACCTTTTTTTAATTGTCCCATCGCCCATTTTGTCAGTATGGGATCGCTCTCTAATGCGATGGATCAAATTATTGAACAGGTAGCAATTCAGTTTCCCGGTACAATCGGTCTTTACACAAAATCCCAAGCAGAAACCTTTGTTTTAAAATCTTCTGAACTCAACGCCTCATGGTGCGAGGTTTTAGGCAGTGGCGTTGATTTATCCCTTTATGATTTTTGTGATTCTCCCGCCCCTCAGTTGGCTTGGTTAGGTCGAATTGCCCCAGAAAAAGCCCTAGAAGATGCCGTCGCGGCAGCTCAAATTGCCGACATTCCGCTGAAAATCTTTGGCAAAATGCAGGATGAATCCTATTGGCAGCAGATTTGTCAAGCCTATCCAGATGCGCCGGTGGAATATATGGGATTTTTCTCAACTCAAAAGTTGCAAGAACAGTTAGGCAAATGTCAGGCGATGCTGATGACTCCGCGCTGGGTAGAAGCCTTTGGAAATGTCGCAATTGAAGCGCTGGCGTGTGGAGTGCCGGTGATTGCCTACCGGCGTGGAGGGCCGGCTGAAATAATCCAAGATTGCAAAACCGGCTTTTTAGTAGAACCAGATAGTGTCGAAGGCTTAGTAGATGCAATTAAACGCTTAGATGAAATTGACCGTCTAGAATGCCGGCGGCAAGCAGAAACAGAATATTCTTTAGAAGCCTTAGGTGATCGCATGGAACAATGGTTCCAAAATATTAAACAGCGTGCCAACCCAACTTCTTAAATAAAACCGCAAATAAACATAGCCTTTAACAGACAATCTATCTGTGTCCATCTGTGGTTATAAAATCTTTATCTCGATAAAATGCAATCCCAAATCCCAAATCTCAATTCTAAAATTCAACTGCCACCGGCTCTCAAACCAGGCGATCTGCTGCGGGTGATTGCGCCGAGTGGTTGTCTGCGAGAATTTGAAGCCTTTGAGAAAGGAGTGGAAATTTGGCGAGATCGTGGGTATCGAGTAGAACTGAGTGCCGGTTACGATAGCCGGTGGGGTTATTTAGCCGGCAACGATGAAGATCGCCGACAGCAATTAGCAGACGCCTGGAAAGATCCAGAGTGTCGCGCCATTCTCTGTGCCAGAGGCGGTTACGGGGGTGCGAGAATTCTGGAAGATTGGAACTGGGATGAATTACTTAGCACTCCCAAATGGTTAATCGGCTTTTCCGATATCACTGCTATTCTTTGGAGTCTCTTTCAAACCGGCATCTCAGGTGTTCATGGACCCTTGCTAACCACGTTGCCGGCTGAACCTGAGTGGACGATGCAGCGGTTATTTGACTGGGTAGAAAGTCATTCTATAAAACCTTTGCAAGGAACCGGCTGGGGTGGGGGACAAGCGAGTGGGTATTTGCTGCCGGCAAATCTAACCGTCGCAACCCATCTGGTAGGGACAGCCGTAGAACCACCGTTAGAAGGCGCAATTTTAGCATTTGAAGATGTTGCAGAAGCACCCT
Source organism: Microcoleus sp. FACHB-672 (assembly GCF_014695725.1). Lineage (NCBI taxonomy): Bacteria > Bacillati > Cyanobacteriota > Cyanophyceae > Oscillatoriales > Microcoleaceae > Microcoleus > Microcoleus sp. FACHB-672. The sequence continues at coordinate 220,661 of NZ_JACJOU010000026.1, forward strand.
ATCGAATTGACCGGATGCTAACTCAGTGGCGGATGATGGGAAAATTTAAAGGAGTGCGAGGAATTGCACTGGGGCGCTTTAGCCGGTGTACGAATGACCCGAAAATTCCCAGTTTTACAGTAGAAGAAGTCTTGCGAGATCGCTTAGGAGATTTAGGGTTGCCGGTTGTTTCCGGCTTACCTTTTGGTCATGAGGGAGAAAACGCAACCCTGCCAGTCGGAGTGCCGGTTCTCCTAGATGGAGATAAAGGCATATTAGACTTTCCCACAGTGCCGGCAAAATAGGCCGGTAAAAACCTAAAAACCGACACAAGCGCCATCTGCGTTTATCTGTTTATCCCCAACTACAGACTATCGCCTACATCTGCGTTTATCTGCGTGCATCTGCGGTTAAAAATCTCATAAATCCCACCAACCTAAATCACCGCCCGTTTTTGCAATTGAATCTCAAACACTTCCCCAGGCGTAGCGTCAATAACTTGCGTGGATAAATTATTCTGAGCTAACAACGAGCGAAATTCATCAATACTTCCGATACCCCGAAGTATAGACATGAGCAATCCTTCAAAGATGACATCACCACCGGCAGCCGTGGGTAACATCACTTGCGGTTGCAGAAGTTTAGCCACTTCTAAGGCACTTTGGCTGCCTTTAATAATGGAACCCACTAGCGGCAGTGCCAGGTCAACAATCGGGACAATGACGACATCCACCGGGGCAGATGCTTTGAGAGTGGGGGAATGATACCCGTGAGGCTCATAGTAGAGAGTCGTGCCGGCAGCCAAATCTTTAAGGAGATACCCATTTTCCACAAGTTGCGGGCCAATGGGAGAACCAGGAGTCGCTTTGATTTCTACTTTATTGGCAAGGGTAAAACTACTGCCGTGGTTGAGTGGAGTAACTTCAGTGAAACCCAATTCTTTCACAACTTTAGCGGCGCTGGGGGAACCCACAACCGGAATGTTGCGATTGAGTTGTTTGAGGGTAGGTGGATGTGCGTGGTCTTCTAATCCCTGTGAGAGGAGAATCAGGTCAATGTTTTCTGGAATTTCTCTGGCTTTGGGGCGATCGCCTTTAAACAGCCAAGGGAGGTTGCCAAAGACCAAAGGGCCAACTAACCAGGGATCGAGGAGTATCCGTAGGCCGGCCATGTTAATCAGCCAAGAGTTACTGTCTAGCCAAGTTAGCTGCATTGCATTTACAAAATAATATCTGAACTGTATTTTAGGCAGTTATGACATTTCTACAACAGAACATTAACCGTTACACCCGTCTGAACCAGAAGCGTCGCACTGCTGCTGGTGTATTGATTGAAACCGTTGGCTGTTGTGCTGGCGAATGCAAAGCCCGATGCAGTTACGATATCGCCGACATTGCCCTCTACAGTCAAGGTGCTAGTCGAACCAGACAAGCTGATCACATCTCTCACGCCCAAGCTCAGGGTGTTATTACCGGCACCCGTCATATTGATTCGCTCAATGCCCTGGATGAGAGGGTTACGAATCGCTGTCAGATCGAGGGCCATGCCGGCACCGACAAGCAACAAGGTGTCAGTCCCCAAACCCCCATCAATTCGCCGGAAGCCGGTATCGCTAATCGTCACAATGTCCTCACCGGCACCCCCATAAAGCACATCAGCCCCGCCATTGCCGATGAGTTGATCGTTCCCCAAACCCCCAACCAAAATATCTGCTGCGGTGGTGCCGGTGAGGACATCTGCTGTTGCAGTTCCCATCCCTGTCACCGACGCCGTGAAATCGCCGCCATAAACCACGTAGGAGGTGCCGGAATTCGCTCCAATTGGTGCTGCTCCAAAAGCCCCTACAATCAAATCAGCAAAGCCATCACCATTGAGATCCCCCGCCCCACTCACAGAACGACCGGCTAAGTTATTTGCCGATGCGCCATTCAGCGCAAAACCACCAATACCGGCTGCGACTGCGCTTAGGTTCACGGCTGTGTTATCCGCCTTCCCGAACACCACATAAGATTTGCCAGAGAAAGCCCCATTTGGATCGGCCCAGCGAGCCCCCACGATCAAGTCATCCAGACCATCGCCGTTGACATCTCCGGCTGAACTTACTGAGATGCCGGCATGATCGCCTGCTGTTTCCCCATTGATGGTAAAGCCGCCGTTATTGCCTGATGGGCCGCCAAACACGACATAAGACGTGCCTGAGGAAGTTTGATTGGGGCCAGCATTATACGCGCCCACAATCACGTCAGCGAAGCCATCACCATTAACATCTCCGGCTTCGCTCACAGAACGGCCCAATCGGTCGTTTGCCGCTTGACCGTTGATGGCAAAGCCGCCGGTATTTCCTGCTACTGCTACAGCGCCCAAAGCTACCGCCGTGGTAGTTGTTTTGCCATACACCACATAAGCTTTGCCGGCGGAAAAATTTCCGTTCGGGTCGGCCAAGTAAGCGCCTACAATCAAGTCAGCCAAGCCATCTCCGTTGACATCCCCAGCTGAACTGACCGAGTTGCCGGCTTGGTCATTCACCCCCTCGAATGTAATCGCAAAACCGCCCGTTCCGTTGGAGATCGCGTTCAAGTTTATCGGCACTGTGTTGTTCGCCTTGCCAAACACAACGTAAGCTCTGCCGCTTCTGAGATACTCTTGCTCAACAAGCACGCCATTGTTATTGGCATCAAGGCCAAAAGCGGGAGCACCCACGATCAAGTCATCCAAACCGTCGCCGTTGACATCACCGGCCCCGCTGACGGAAAAACCGGATTCAATGCCAATCCACTCGCCGTTGATCACAAAGCCGCCGGTTCCGGGATTGGCTGCCACAGCCGTCAAATTCACTGGCGCGTTGTCCGCCTTACCAAATACCACATAGGATTTGCCGGAGGATAGCCTAGTGGCAATAGTGGGATCGTCGGCCCGATCTGCACCGATAATCAGGTCAGCCAGTCCATCGCCGTTGACATCGCCGGCCCCGTTGACTGAGATGCCGGCCCGATCATATCCGGCCTGACCATTGATCACAAAGCCGCCATTGCTGCCTGATGGCCCTCCAAACACGACATAAGATTTCCCAGATCCAGGGGCGGGTGCGCTGGCAGAAGGCGCACCGATAATCACATCAGCAAAGCCATCCCCATTCACGTCTCCTGCCCCATTCACCGAGAAACCCGCCCATTCAAATGCGGCTTGACCGTTGACACTAAAACCCCCGCTTCCGACTGGCACATTGGTGCCGGTGGCAATGGCGCTTAACTGGACTTGTGAGGCGACAGTTAGGGTTACGGTTCCGGTATCGGTGAGGCCGGTGCTATCGCTGACAGTGTAGTTTAAGGTTGTCGTGCCGGCAAACCCTGGAGTTGCCCGGTAGGTAATAATGCCGTTGTTGATCGAGGCCGTCCCATTCGCTGCGGTTACTGCGGTAATGGTAAGCGTGTCTGCCGGCAGGTCAGCATCTGTATCATTAGCCAGCAAAGTAGCGACTGGAATTTCTAAGCGGCTACTTAATAGCACTGGCGTGGTAATGATGTCGTTCACCGCTACTGGCACGTTGCTAGTGCCAACTGTCAAAGTAAATGTATCGATGACACTGCCGCCGTTGCCATCTGATGCTTGAACATTAATTGAAAGGGGGGTGGCAGCTCCATTGGGTGGAGTGCCACTAAAGGTGCGGGTAGTTGGGTTAAATGTTAACCAGGCCGGCAATGGTGCGTTGTTATCTAGGGTGGCACTGTAAGTTAATACATCGCCATCAATATCATTGAAAGTTGTAGCGGCAAATGTGTAGTTGAACGCTGTGCCGGCGTTCGCGTTTTGATCGGCAATGGCGGTGACCACCGTTGGGGCATCATTGGTATTTATCACACCCAAATTGAATGTCTCTGTAACACTGCCCCCGTTGCCATCTGATGCTTGAACATCAATTGAAAGGGTGCGCACATCTCCATTGGCTGGAGTCCCGCTAAAGGTGCGGGTTGCTGCGTTAAATGTTAACCAGGCCGGCAATGGTTCGCCGTCGGCTAGGGTGGCACTGTAGGTTAACGCATCTCCATCTGGATCTGTAAACGTATTGGCCGCAAACGTGAAGTTAAAGACACTATCTTCTAGTGTATTTTGGTCACCGATGGGGGTAGCAACGATTGGGTCATCATTGACATTATTTACCACCAAATTAAATGTATCAATGGCACTGTCGCCTGTGCCATCTGATGCTTGAACATCGATTGATAGGTTGCCCACATCTCCATTGGCTGGAGGGCCACTAAAGGTGCGGGTTGCTGCGTTGAATGTTAACCAGGCCGGTAATGCATCCCCGCCGGTTTGGGTGGCGGTGTAAGTTAACGCATCGCCATCAAGATCGTTAAAAGTTGTTTCGGCAAATGTGAAGTTAAAGGTAGCGTCTTGAGTGGCACTTTGATCATCAATAGCAGTGACAACAACTATGGAAGACTCCGGGCCATTCCCAACTGTCAAATTAAATGTATCTGTGACACTGCCGCCGTTACCATCTGATGCTTCAACATTGATTGAAAGTGTGGCGGCATCGCCATTGGTTGGAGTGCCACTAAAGGTGCGGGTTGCTGCGTTAAATGTTAACCAGGCCGGTAATGCATCCCCGCCGGTTTGGGTGGCACTGTAGGTTAATGTGTCGTTATCAGGATCTGTAAATGTATTGACAGCAAACGTGTAGTTAAAAACACTATCTTCATCGGTATTTAGGTCAATGAGGGGGGTAGCAACGATTGGCGGATCATTGACATTATTTACCACCAAACTAAATGTATCGATAGCAATGCCGCCGTTGCCATCTGATGCTTGAACATCAATTGAAAGGGTGCGCACATCTCCATTGGCTGGAGTCCCGCTAAAGGTTCGGGTTGCTGCGTTAAATGTTAACCAGGCCGGCAATGCTGCGCCGCCGGTTTGGGTGGCACTGTAGGTTAATGTGTCGCCATCTGGATCTGTAAATGTATTGGCCGCAAACGTGTAGTTAAAGACACTATCTTCGGGGGTATTTTGGTCACCGATGGGGGTAGCAACGATTGGATTGCTATTACCCTTAACCACCAAATTAAATGTCTCTGTAACACTGCCACCGTTGCCATCTGATGCTTGGACATCGATTGAAAGTGTGGCGGCATCGCCATTGCTTGGAGTGCCACTGAAGGTGTGGTTCGCTGCGTTAAATGTTAACCAGGCCGGCAGTATAGAGCCATTGGTGAGTTTGGCTGTGTAGGTTAATGGATCTCCATCAATATCGTTAAAGATATTAACATCAAATGTGAAGTTGTACGCTGTGCCGGCATCCGTGTTTTGCTCGGCAATGGCAGTGGCAACCGTTGGAGCATCATTGACATTGTCAATCACTAAATTAAGTGTATTGATGACACTGCCGCCGTTGCCATCTGATGCTTGAACATCGATTGAGAGGGTGCCCACATCTCCATTAGCTGGAGTGCCACTGAAGGTGCGAGTTGTTGGGTTAAATGTCAACCAGGTCGGCAATGCTGCGCCGCCGGTTAGGGTGGCACTGTAAGTTAACGCATCTCCATCAATATCGTTGAAAGTATCAACGTCAAATGTAAAGTTAAAAGTAGCGTCTTCTAGGGTATTTAGGCCGGCAATGGGGTTGACAACCGTTGGCACGTCATTAACATTGCCAATCACCAAATTAAATGTATCGATGACACGGCCCCCCTTGCCATCTGATGCTTCAGCATCGATTGAAAGGGTGCCAACATCTTCATTGGTTGGGGTGCCGCTAAAGGTGCGGGTGCTGGGATTAAAGGTTAACCAAGTCGGCAGTATAGCGCCATTGGTGAGTTTGGCTGTGTAGGTTAATGGATCTCCATCGGGATCTTCAAAGGTTGTGCCGGCAAATTGGAAATTAAAAGTAGCGTCTTCTAGGGTATTTTGGTCAGTGATGGGGTTGACAACTATTGGCTCAGTACCAGGTGGAACAATAGGGTTAATCACCAAATTAAATGTATTGATGACAATGCCCCCATTGCCATCTGATGCTTCAACCTTGATTGATAGGGTGCCCACATCTCCATCAGTTGGGGTGCCACTAAAGGTGCGGGTTCCTGGGTTAAATATCAACCAGGCCGGCAATGGTTCGCCGCCGGTTAGAGTGGCTGTGTAGGTTAATGGATCTCCATCAGGATCGTTAAAAGTTGTCTCTACAAAGGTGAAGTTAAAGACACTATCTTCACGAGTATTTAGCTCAGCGATGGGGTTGACAACCGTTGGCGGATTGTTAACATTGCTAATCACCAAATTAAATGTATCGCTGGCACGGCCCCCCTTGCCATCTAATGCTTCAACATCGATTGATAGGGTGCCAACATCTTCATTGGTTGGGGTGCCACTAAAGGTGCGGGTGGTGGGATTAAATGTCAGCCAGGCCGGCAGTGTAGCGCCATTGGTGAGTTTGGCTGTGTAAGTTAATGGATCTCCATCGGGATCGTTAAAGGTTGTGCTGGCAAATGTGAAATTAAAAGTTACATCTTCTAGGGTATTTTGGTCAGCGATGGAGTTATCAATCGTTGGCTCATCATTGACATTGTCAATCACCAAATTAAATGTATCGATGGCACTGCCCCCGTTGCCATCTGATGCTTGAACATCGATTGATAGCGTGCCAACATCTGCATCAGTTGGAGTGCCACTAAACGTGCGGGTGATGGGATTAAATGTCAACCAGGCCGGCAATGGTTCGCCATTAGTAAGTTTGGCGGTGTAGGTTAACGCGTCGCCATCAGCATCTGTAAACGTTGTGTCGGCAAATGTGAAATTAAATACACTATCTTCGGGCGTATTTAAGTCAGCGATGGGGTTACCAACCGTTGGCTCATCCTCGATATGGCCAATCTCCAAATTAAATGTATCGCTGACACTGCCGCCTTTACCATCGGATGCTTGTACATTGATCGTAAGGGTGCCAACATCTCCATTGGTTGGGGTGCCACTAAACGTGCGGGTGGTGGGATTAAATGTTAACCAAGCCGGCAATGGTTCGCCGCCGGGTAGAGTGGCGGTGTAGGTTAACGCGTCGCCATCGGGATCTGTGAAGGTATTGGCAGCAAATGTGAAGTTAAACGGTGTATCAGCATCTGCAAGTTGGTCAACGATGGGGTTACCGGTTGCCGGCGCTTCATTAATATTTTGAAGGGTGATCGGGAAGTCTTTGTCAAAAATGTTGCCGGCTGCGTCAGTCACGCGCACTTTTATGGTGTGACTGGGTTGGGTTTCAAAGTCTAACGACGCGCCTGGGGCGACTTTTAACTGATTGCCGTTAATTATAAAGCGACCACCGGCATCGTCGAGTAATGCGTAAGTGTGGGTATCGTCTGCATCGGGATCGGAAGCCGATAAACTGCCAATTAGTGTGCCGGCTGGACTATTTTCATTAACGGCGACACTGGACAGCAAAATATCGTTCGGGGATGATGGAGTAGGATCGGGAGGGGGATCTCCTCCACCTGGAGCGGGAGGTGGTGTTTCTGGATCTTCTCCTGGGGAGGTGGGAGGAGTAGGGGTTAAGGAGATGAAATTTTCCCGGCTAAGAGTGCCGGTGAAGCCTTTTAAGATGGCTAAATATTCACCAAGTACCTTGTCTTGAATAATGGTGTAACCGGCATACTCGCCTGTGCCGGCAAATATATTTAAATCGTCGAAGGTAATTCCGCCGATTAACTCAAATTTATCGCTGCCGGTGCCAAAATCGAGCACCCAGTCGGCATCGGCAATATTGATTCCACCCGTTGTGCGATAACCGGCAACATCGTCCCGTCTGCCAATTACGAAGGTGTCGTCTCCTTCACCTCCGTTGAGTATGTCCGAACCGAGATCGCCGATTAAAACATCATTGCCTAGATCGCCAAATAGCAGATCGTTGTCTTTGCCGCCGTGGACTGTATCGTTGCCTTGCCCACCGTGAACGGTATCATTGCCTTCGTTGCCGGCAACCCAGTCATCCTCAGTATTGCCGTTTAAGTAATCTTCCCCTTCGCCGCCTACAAGTTGGTCGTTGCCTTCCCCGCCGAGTCCCGTATCATTACCGAGATCGGCTCTGAGTTGATCCTCGCCTAAATTACCAAATAGCTGGTCATCATTTTTGCCGCCGTGTAGGAGATCATTTCCTTCGCCGCCATACACGGTGTCATTTTCGGCATTGCCGTTTATGTAGTCGTTGCCGGCATTGCCAAATAAAACGTCTGATTCATCTTCATCGATTGTCTGTTGGTCGGGGGAAGATAAGGAATGATTAGTCTTATGATTATTTCCGTTTCCACCGATAACTGTGTCATCTCCGATGTCACCGCAGACTGTATCACTCCCTAGATCGCCGTATAGCAAATCATTGTCTTGGCCACCGTGTACGATATCATTTTCCTTGCCACCTCGTACGGTATCGCTGCCGGTGTTCCCGCTCAGAAAGTCGTTGTCTGTGTTGCCACTAATCCAGTCATTTAATTCTAATCCCAGCAATCCGTCTTCGCCGGCCCACCCAATTATTGTGTCGTTTTCTAATGCGCCGTTGAGCGAATCCCGTTGAGATGAACCATTGATTTCTGGCATACTTTCAGCTTCCAAATGGTAAAATAAACCCTAAGCAATCGATTTAAAATTTCTGCAAAAAATTAAGCACAGCTTTTTTTTGCCTGTTCTACAACCGGACAAGCAATGTTTTTTTTTTACTTGAAAGTAGAAAATTTTGCCTGACAAGGAATTTCCTTGTATCCAGCAATACACCCTTAAATATCAGACCTGATAACTCTGCGATTGAAGATCGGGATTTACCCAATTTTCGCAAAAGCTCAAAGGCTCTTTAAATGAGCTGTTTTGATTCTGCCTATTTTGGTCGTGAATGTCCAGTATTTTTACTGAGACTTCCAAAAAAAAACCAAAAATTCATACAAAGCGAAGAAATACTAATTTTTGGTAAAGATAACTGACTGTACAATCACTGATTGTTCAGCCGGAGAGTTCCCGGTACAGGTGAATGGTGTTTGCAAGAACATAGTTATCGTCCATGTCTCTACATAGGAAGGTGAAAACACGGATTAGCTGTAAAAGTTTTTGTTAGCATAGAACAAAGGCTCAGTAATTGCCACAGTGTCTTGATGTGTCGCGGCCAATATGGAGCGATCCCATAAAAAAAATTAAATTTTTATGCACTTAATTTGCTTTTTTATAATCTTTTGATTTTAGATAAAGGGTTTGCAATGTAAGATAAATTGAAACTTGCTTAAGTTTCAACTAAGGCAAAATAAATGTATGCCCCTTTAAAAGGGTAGAGATTAGAGATTGGAGAATTTCTTGCCCTGTGCTATTTTATTTGCTTGCTTGTCTTCTTCTTTCTCCAACGCCGGCACTGGCTTTTGCAATCCAAAGCCGCTAAACAATTCATTCAATTTGACAGTTAACCCTAAATAAGGCCCACTGGCGGATCGGGAACCGTCAAAGTCGCGATCCGTGACATCGCCGAACACATAACCGGCAGCTAGGCGCAAATTCGGCGTTAAATAATAACCAGTTTCTAGCACCCAGCCAATTTCGCTGTAATCATCTGCCGGCTGTCCAATCCAGCGCACTTCCCCGACGGCATCCCAGCGATATCCCAGCCGGTACGTGCTGCGAAGTTGGGTTAGATAAATTGTGCCGGTGCCGGCAAGATCATTTGCTAGGTAAGACGTACTCGTACGCATGGCACCTTTGCCATAAAATTCCCACCGCCAATTCGGTGCATAGATTGCTTCTAAGGCAAAGGTATGATCGTTGGAACTGCTGCTATTGTCAAAGAAAATACTATCCGGGATGATAGAAGGATTGCTGCGATATTCATATCTGAAAAGCGCATTAAATTTGTCATCAATCGGATCGCGGTAAGCAAGTCCTAAACGTAGGTTGATGCTATCTCCCAATTCTTCGAGCAGTTGGTTGGCGCTGGAAGCTTGCTGATAGCGGAGTAGTGCAGTAACGGCGCGGGAAATTTTGCCAGTGGCTGCGGCTGAAATCACAGTATTGCCGCCGGCAGAAGAGGTGCGGTGTTCGTATCTGGCAGAGGCTTGAAAATCGGTATCGTTATTATATTGAATCCCCACGCTGTAACTATCGCCGCCGCGAACACCTAAAGCCGATGCCCCTTGTCCGTAAGCGTAGGGTTGAGCGAATTGTACGCCGGTGCCGGTGCGTCCGAATAAATCGCCAAAAATATGTTCGTAGCTGCCTTCGAGTCTTAATCCTGGAGCAATTGTCCAACCTTGACGAATTCCGATTGCACCTGTCATGGCTTGAGCGTTGACGACGCCAAACCTGCCGGTTAAGGCGGTATCTTCTCCGAGTTTATAATCGCCGAGAAAGTCTAAGCTGGTAATTGAGTTGTTCTCAAATTGCCCGCCATTAAAGAAGATATGACTCAGTCGGAGCGTAATTCCTGGGTACGCTGCCCAATCGAGTCCTAGGATTGTTCTATCCGGGTAAATAATATCTTGTTGTGAGGCAAGATTGAGTTCATTTTGAGCGCGGAAGGTAAGGTTATTGGCAATTCGGTAGCTGAGGCGTGATCGCAGTTGTGATGAGGTGGTTTCGAGGGGGTTGGTTGGGCGGTTGTCTTCCCGATGCCGGTTAATCCAGTCAAATTCTAGGGAAGCTTTTGTGCCAATTCGCTGCAAGATGCCGGCGGATAGGGTGGTAAGGGAGTTATCAACTTGACTGCCGGGAATCGCTTCAAGTCTGGGTTCAAATAAGTCGGCGTAGGATGTTAAGGGACGTGGGGCAATGCCTTGATTTTTTTCATGGTCATATTGAAATCTGAGTTGAGTAGATCGGGTGATGCCGGCAGACAGTTGTGCGCCGTAGCGACTTTGACCGGCAACAAAGCTGGTGGTGGCGTTATTATTAAATCCGCTATCGGTGGATCGATAATAGAGTCGGTAGTTTAATAAAGATTGGAAATTCGTAATCGGTAGCGGGTAATTAGGAATTTCAGCCGGCAATTGGGGATTCAAGTTTTCTTCCTCACCCACTCTCCCAATCTCTCCCTCTCCCAATCTCTCCCTCTGTTCCTCTACCGCTTGACTAACTCCTCGCCTGCCAATCCCGCCGTTCAATTCCAGCCGATACGCGGAACCGCTAACGTTCCCCAAAATATCAGAGTCATTGCGGGAATGGGCGTATTCCCCAACTAACCGACTATTGTTGCCAAACGAAAGTAGGATATCTCCGCCGTAGAGTTCAAAGTCTCGGACACCGCGATCTTCACGCAGGTAAGTCGCACCGATCCAGGAGGGACGGTTAAAGTCTCGTGAGATGTTGTATTGCAGGTGACTGCCTAAAATACTGGTGCTGTTGTCTTGGCTGTCGTACTGGTAGGTACTGATAATTCGCCGCACTAATATTGTGCCGGTGGGATCTGCGTTAACCCGTAAAATCGGACGCCGGAACAGTAAGGTGCCTCGGTCGTAGTCGATTTCGTAGTCGCTGCTGCGGGTGAGTTGCTGCCGGTATAAAACTGTGCCGGGACGATCCAATTCTTCGACTTCCAAAAATACGTCTTCGCTGCCGGGGACAACCAGCCGGCGGGAGAGGAAGTAGAAGCCGCTAGTGCCGTCGGGGATAATACTGTCTCGCTGAAACCCTTCTACGTCTTGACTATAGAAGCCGGTGACTTGTAGGTTTCCGAGATTATAGTTACCTTTGAAGCCGTGTAATGAGCGGGTGATCGCCGTGAATTGCTGAGATTGGGTAGAAAATTCCGAGAGGGCGTAGTCTCCCCACATGAAATAATCGGGTTGAGCACCTTCAATTAAAGGCGAGTGTTCAAATCGTAAATAGACGCTATCTCTAGAAGGTGCAACAGTTTCTCGGCTGCAATTGTCGCCGTAGGTGGGATATTGCTGTTCGTAAAATTGCAAATCTTGAAATAGCCGGCGATCAAATCCGCTGCAAGTGTCGTTAAGATTGCGGGCGCTGTTAAATGCGCCGGTGAATAGCCAGTTTCCCCAGGTGCCGGTGGTGAAGGCTGCGCCTCTGGCGTTGAATTTGTAGTTATTATCGCCGTCGGCGGGAAGGAAGTTACTAAAACTATCCCAAAAATCAGTACCGCGCCGGCCAAAACGAAAGTCGATGACGCCGGTGAGCAGATTAGGTCTTAAGTTTGTCTCGAATTCAATTTGAGTAAAGGCTTCGAGTTGGGGGTTGGGAATGTCGGCTGGGGCGTTGGGGTTGGGTGTGCCGGCACGAATCCGAACGATGCCGGCTTGCAAACTTGATTGCAGGGTGGCGCTGAATTCTCCATTGCTGGTTTTGACTTGGTATCCGGGTTGGTCAGGATCAGCGTCTACAGAGATAAATTTCCCGGAACTCGTCGCCAGGGTAATCGTGGCGTCGCGGTTGGTGGGGTTGCCGGCGCTATCTAAAATTTGGCCGGTGACGGTGGCTGTAGACCGGCTATCGGCTGGAATCCGGGCTTCGAGGGTTTGGATTTTCAGTTGGGCGGGCATCCCTCGAACGAAAATACTAATTTTTGTCGCTGGCATTGAAGAATTTTGTTCCACACCGGCTTGCTGTCTGGCTTCTATAATATTTTCCCCTTCTATCAAGGGGACGCCGTACCAGGTTTGAGTGGTCGTGCCGGTGTTGGGATCGGTTTCGGTTTTGCCGATGAGGGCGGGATCGACCGGCTTGCCATTGACGAACAGTTGAATTTGGCTGCCGGTGGGATATTGCACAACAATTGTGGTAGCCGGTAAGTCTAATACAGTGGCGGCGGTTGGGCTAATAATTTGAGTATTTTGAGCAGTAATTTGAGAATTTGGAGCTTGAGATAGGATTTTATTCCACAAAAATCCCTGATTCCCCCTCTCCCCCGCATCCGGCATTGGAGAATTTGAAGACAGTGAGGATATCTCCACCCCGTTTCCCCCACTCTCCCCCTTTTTGCTGGGGAGGCTGTATTGGTTTAAAAGTAAATTATTTGAGTTTAAATTATGGGTCGCTTGCGCCCAAATTTTTCCCTTGTATTGATTTATATTACCATGATACGCGAAGTTTTCAACAGGAGTAAACAATGTTTGTACCAAGTCCTGCTCCGTCGTGGGAGTTTGGGCGCGGGAAATTTCTTGAGAAGCGATCACCCCAACTAAACTGATGAGAAAGACGGATGTTAAGTTTTTCATTGCCCTCTGCTCCTATACTCCCCCTCTCCGGTACTCCCACTCTCCCCCTCAAAGGCTGGAGTAATCCCAAAGTTCATGCGTACCAAGCCTCCGGGTTCTAACCGCACGAGTCGAGACTGGCTATTTCGTTCACTGAAATACTCATTTGGGGCGAAGGTGTAACCCGGAACGCTGGTGAGGTCGAGAACGCCGGTGCGGTAGCCGGGAAGGACGTTGGCAACGGAGAACAGGCCGTCATTGTCAGTGGTGATGCGGTTGCCATCATCTAAGAAAACTACGGCGTTTGGAACACCCGGTTCACCTTGTTGTTGTTCGCCATCAAAGTTTTTATCAACAAAAACGCGCCCGATGAGAGTGCCACAGTCGGAGACAATACCAGGGCGGATGACAAGGCGGTGGGTGGCAGGGCCGTCTTTGATGTCGAGGTTGCTATCGGTACGCCGGCCATTGACGGTGGCGGAGTTGCGACCGTCGCCCCGCACGGAGTCTGGGGTTAAACGGGCGGCGTAGGCAATGTTAAGGGTTTTACCGGCAGGAATCGTAAAGTTGCCGGCACTAAATGAAATCTCTCGCCCATTACTATCGCTGGTGACGGTTACAGCTTGCCCGTCTAATTCACCCCGAACCGAGTCAGACCGGAAGCTGAGGCCGAGGGGCAGCCGATCGCGGACGGTAATGTTATTGGCAGGGGCACTGGAAAGGTTGCGGATCGAGAGGCGGTAGATAACCGTGTCTCCCGGTTCTGCGGCAATGCGATCACCGGTTTTAATAATTTCGATTTCTCTGGCTTCGCAGACGGCGGCGCTGAGATCGAGAACGGCTAAATCCAGCCGCTGGCGGTTTGGATCTTGCGGGCTGAGACTGCCGGCAGATGAGGTATTGGTTGTGCCGGCACCGATTGGTCTGCCATCGAGGGAGGTGGCAGTGTAGCTAATACTGCCGGTGTTACTCTGTCCGATCTCGATCCGGATGCGGCGCTCGTTGTAGTTGGAATCTGGGGGCGGATTGACAACTAAAATGTAGCGACGTCCTGCCTCAAGTTGACCGCGATTTAAGTCCAGCAGGAAGTTATAACCGCCTTGATCTCCGTTGGTGAGGAAGAAGGGGTTGCTGTTTTCCGTGTTGGGCGAACTACCTTCTAGGATGTCGTTATCGCCAACATCTGGATATTCTGTGCCGGTGAGAGCGATTAATTTACCCAATCCAGTGCCGGTAGGATCGGCGGCGTCTGCTTCGTAGAGGGCAACACTAAAGCCGGTGTAGTCGGGTAAAAGTTCGCCGGCACAACCTGTAATGCGTCCCAAGGGTGAAGTGAGGGGTTGTCTAACGGTGACGGGGGAAATAATCACGCTTTGCCCCACCGGCTTGGTGACATCATCTTTGTCTCCAATATTGACGGTGACAGAAGAGCCGGTGTTGGGAACGGGTTTGACATCTACATCCACCACAACGATGACGCCACCCCCAGGTGGGACGACAACGGGGGTGGGAGTGTTTGCCGGCACCGGCGTGGGAGTTGGAGTAGGTGTCGGTTCTGGAGTTGGGGTAGGAGTCGGAACTGGGGTAGGTGTGGGTTCCGGAGTTGGCGTGGGCGTCGGTTCTGGAGTTGGAGTAGGTGTCGGTTCCGGAGTTGGCGTGGGAAAAGGAATGGGACTGGGAGTGGGCGTGGGTGTTGGACAGTCGGTGAGAAGAAATGCGCCCGGATCAGCATTCACAACTTGATAGCGAACGCCGGTGACGGTTCCAGGGCCGATCGTCTGCTGCTGAACGGTGCGCGGATCGGGAATTTCAAATCTTAAAGAGGTGTTGCCGGGGTTGGAGACAACATATTCAAATTTGAGAACATCTCCTTCACCGATGCCGGCGCGAATGCCGTTGCGAATGTTGCTAATTTCGCGGATAAAGTCGTCTCGCAGTTGGGTAAGAATATCCGCTTCTTCGGGGACTGCCCCCACCATTGCCTGAAAGCCGGTTTCAAAAGCTTGATTTGCAGAGGTGCTGCCGGTGGATGTGATCAGTGCGGCGACGGCTTGTTGGGTGGCAGTTTCCGCTTCTGTTTCTGTTAAACCGGCTGCCGTTAGTTGCGTTTTCACTAAATTGGCAAATACGGAAACGCCAATTTCTTGTGCCGCTGAACGTTCTAATCCTTGAATGATTTCTGCTTTTGCCGGCACTGCTTGCACAACCGCATCTCTAGAAATTCTTGCCAGTTCGGAGAAGGTGGCGCTGGTGGGTTGCTGTGCCAAGGCGACGGTTACAGCGATCACGGCTTTAGTGGCTTCTTCTTGGGCAAAGCCGAGTCTTACCAATTCATCTGCCAATGCGCCCGCAAATGCGCCGGCAACGAAGTTATCATTGCCATCTCGAACGCCGCCCGGTGATATCCTGAGAGGGCCAGTGCCAATTAAACCCAAATTTGTTGCGTTAGAAAGTCCATTTATGGGTTCTGGGTTAACTGAGTCACTGTATGTAAAACCGGCTTGATTTTGCACAACGATGTCGGGAATTACGCACTGAGGGTCTTGTTCTTGCGCCACCACAGCAGCCGGTAAAAGTAAAGCCGTGAAAGGTAAAACAGTCAGAATGGTGAAAAATGATGTTTCACTTTTCTTCTTTCTGGCTTTTTCTGTGAGTTGTGATGGCGGGTTGAACACCTGATTTTATACCTCTTTTTAGGTCATGAATTTGGGGATATTGACGGATTTTTTAATCGCAGATAAACACAGATGAATTTAGAAATTTTCCAAGTTTTTTATTTTAAATGGATTTCTATTTAACTTTGATTTGATAGGTTGCTTCGATTTCTGCCGGATTTACAGGTTTTGTAAATTCCCAGCGAATGTGTGTGTAAGCTTCTGCCGGCGCAGGTTTAGTTTCTATTTTGCCGTCGGGAAGGGTTTTTTGAATCGTTGGATTTGCTAGATATGTTTTAGCGTTATCAATGCTGTAAGTAATTTTTGCGTCTGTGCCGGTTGTTGAATTTAAGACATACACGGTTTGTTTAGGAATAGGTTGGGTCACGACAAAGTTATTTACGAGTGAGGCTGTGCTGTTTTCTCCGCGTAAGGTGTAACGAATAATGTCTCCGGGTTGCACAACTGCGTTTGCCGATAATGTTTGCCAAGTCCTATTTTCTTTGCCATTTTCATCTTTGCTCACGACTTGTCTTTCTGCTTGCAAGCGCAATTGCACCGGCTTTGCAGGGGTTTGGGTTAAAAGGGGTATGTTTTGTTGGGTTAATTTCTGAGGTTTTAGTCTTTTGTTTTTGAGTAAATGAGGGTTAGGGTGTGTTTGTTGGGCGTTTAATAGGGTTAGTTTAGGGTTTGTTAAAAGTGTGAGGGTGAGCGGTGCGAGGAGTAGTAGGTTTTGCATTTTTATGCCCCTGAGTATGTTGAGCTTCTGTTGGATGGGGTGTTTTTTTAACCGCAGATGATAGCGAAGCGTGGCGCTAGCCATACGCAGATGAATGTGGAGATTTTTCGTGAATGGTGTTTGTTTTTGTTTGTTGTTGGGTTTTGTTGGGATAGTGTTGGTTATTGGTTTTATCTGGAGTGTTTTTCAAAAAAACGTCTCAATTTACTCTACGCTGGAATGTAAAGGTTCCTGATTGACCGGGTGCTAAAGAACCTCGTACTCTATTTACATATTTTGTGACATCCTGATTAACGTTTGTTCCTGTTTGATCTTGTCCCTGAAGTGTGGCCGGCCTGCCGCTGAAAAAAGTAATGGTTCCGCCGTTAGAATCAAGGGCAGATCCCACAACATTGCTTGTGTCAATGCCGGTTATTGGATTATTATCTCCATCGCTATTATCGTTATCAAGCGCCCAATTGTTGCCTTTGGGATTGCTGGCTGCTTCGTAAGTGGTTCCATCTTCGGTGATGGTAATATCTTGTGCGGTTAAGGTGACGTTGCCGATTCCTCCTCCGGGGGTTGATATGTTTGTGTAGGTAAAGCGAAATTCGATAATATTTCCGGGTGACGGTGTTTTAGCAGTTGTGCTAAATGTGTCTTGACCGGCAGGCACATCCGCGCCGGTTGCTTTCAAAAGTCTTGACTCTTTTAACATCCGCAAAAAGCCGGTATAAACGCGATCAATTTTCCTGTTTGCCGGCTCTCCTGTATCCAGCAAACCGTTTCCGTTACTATCAATAAAAGCGGCAACCGGCACCGGATAACCCCGCAATTGAGCAGTGGAAGGTAAGTCGATTTGCACACTATAATTTGCGCTTTGATTGGCGGCTAAGTTGGTAATAATGACGGGTGGTTGTGGACTTGTAAACCCTGCGGTTGGGTTATAGGTATAAGTGGCGGATAAATTCCCGTAAATAATCGTGACAACTGTTCCCGCCGGCAAATCATTAGCATTTGCTGGCAAGGTGGGTAAAAGGGTGATATTCGCAAGATTGACGGCAGTATTTTGAACGGTGTTAGTAAATTCGACAGGCGCAGGATCAACCGGCTGGGAGGGATCTAATCCGGGGGGAATGGGCGCGGATTTATTGACAAAATCATCGTTGTTATCCGTTGGCCCAACAGCCCCCGGTGCCCCTGCTGGGCCATTGAGAAGGCCAGCGGATGGGCCAGTTACGATGACGACGTTGGGTTCACCGCCAGGGCCGGTGCCGCTGTTATCATTGTTGGGGTCGGTTCCTTGATTGCCTGGATTGGGAACGCCGGTATCAATAATTGGGTTGCCGGTGCTGTCGGTGGAACCGGGGGTGCCATCATCATTAAAGTTGTTAGGAACGCGATCACCCGATTCGTCATAAACGAGGGAGTCGGGATCACCGGCAGTTGAACCTAAAACTTGAGCGAGGTTGGCGACGGTGGCGGTGGTTGTTAGCCGGCTTGTTAGGACTTGGAAGGAAAATCCGTTAATTAGTGTGCCGGTGGCAACGGTCCCGTCTAAAATAAACCCGATTCGCGTTACATTTGCTAAGCCGCCGATTGCTGCGTCGTTGGGGTTGGTGTACCACTGCGCTTGCAAGGCATTTACGGTTGCTGGATCGTCTTTGGTGAAGATCGCTTGCCACTGACTAGGAATTGTCCGAGTGTCGGTTAGCTGAGTCCCCGCCGGCACGACGTCGGAAATTAAAATTCGCGTGACAGAGGTGCCGTTAACCGTAATTGGGGTGCCGGCTAAGTCAGCGGGAACGATGCCGGTGCTGCCGGTAACGGTCTGCGACAGCACTTCCAGGGCTAAGTTATAAGTAATGCGATCATCACTCGCATCGGCGGGGTTGCCGGCATTAATCGGTTCTGCGTGGGTTTTGTAAATCGCCGGCAACGCGAGGGGGTTTGCCCCGACTGTCGCTGTCTGAGTCGCACTCGCCTCACGGATGCCATTCGCCGGCACTCCTGCGGTTTCGCCGGCAACGCCATCTGGGTTATCAACGGTATAAACATCCCCAGGTTCGGCAGTTTGCGCCACATTTTGCGCGTTATTGGGGGTTTGTCCGAGTTGCACGGCAATCTCATTGCCGTCGGTTGCTTCTGGATTGAGTGTCACCGGCACTCGCACGCGAATCGATCCGCCAGGGGCAAATGAGCCGGTTTCCACACCATCCGCCGTGAAGGTGAAGCCGGCGAGAGTTGAACCGGCTGCAATATCTACCCACGTTTGCCCCCCATCCACACTAATTTGCAGATTGCCGGTGACTGTGCCAGGGCCGGTGACAGTTGCTAGATTGGGAATTCTAAATCTTGTCGGATCGTTGCCGACGTTGGTAATTCTGTAGTTGAAATAAAGTAAATCGCCCGGTTCAATTTCGCTATTGCCATCCGCTTCGGTAAAGCCGGCTGCGGTTACGGTAATCCCCGCCACTTCTGCCACAGAGATCGTAACAGTGTTGGAAATTACCTCGTTAATTTCTCCGGTGTTGGGATCTTGATAGGTTCCCGTTGCTTCGTTTTCGATCACCGTGCCTGCCGGCGTGCTTTGTGCTTGTGCCAAAGTCGGTAAAATTAAGCAAGAAAAAGGCAAAACACAGCATCCAAAAGCCAAGTTCCAAGATACAAAAAGCTTTCTTTTCTTGGCTTTTAACTTTTGATTGATTTGGCCGTTAACGCTTTGTTCACTATCTTTTTTTCTATCACCGGCTCCCTGTCGCGCTGCTTTCCCCTCGCAGTTATGTCGCCACAGACGGGCCGCCCATTCTTCACTTTGTTTCACTGGCTGAGACCCCACCGGGTAGACGCCCCATATTTTTATAGCATAAACTTTTAAGTAAAAAATATTACATTTTTTGAATAACTCTTGTGGTATAAATACCGACTTGCCGGCACTCCTAGTGAACTCACTTTTTTGTGAATACTCCTCATGAGGATTGAGGGAGATGCCGGAATAAAAAATCTTTCAGATGGGACAAAATCTGCTTGTAAACGAATTTAGCTTAAGTTTTATCAGTCCAAAATTGTGTTAAATTTCCTAACAATTTTTGGAAGTGCCAATAACATTTCAGAGGGGTTCCCATAGGTTTGGCTAGCGTCACAAAGCCGGAAATTTGGGGAAATAGAAAGCTAAGGATAAATCAGTTTAAATAATCTTGTGCTGTGAATAGAATAAACGCTGCCGGCACATAGTTTTTCTGATAGCAGAATTTAGGCTTGCTTGCTTTCTTTGAAAAGCATTCAAACGGGAGAAGTTGTATAAAACTTTACTAAGCGCTTTGCTTTGGAAAAAGCGCCTGAATTTTCACAAACAAGTGCCGGTGAAGATTAAAATTTTTGTTTTCTTTGGTTTTTGCGCCCTTTTAGGAAACCAATCGCGCCGGCACCCACTAACCCCAGCACCACACTGGGTTCGGGAACCGCCTCAGCCGGTGGCGCTGTGCCGAGAGAACCGCCTTTGAGAAATACGGCAGAGTCCATGAAGCCATCACCGGCATCTTTTATCTTGATCGAGAGCGTGTTCCGAGAATTTTTGTTAAGCAGACCCTCAAAGGCCAGAGTTTTCGTATAACCATCTAACTTGGTCAGGGTATTCGCGCCGGCAGGATTGTTGATAAAATCCGGGTGATAAGTTCCGCTGCGATTTGGGATGAGGTTTGAGATCGTCGCGTCTTGCCCGTCGCTCAACTTCGCTAAATTCGTGCCATTCAGCAAAAGCTCAAAAGCGTCGTTGTATTCAGATCCGCCAAATTCCACAAACTCTTCCGATCCAAAGACATATTGGAAAAACACCTTATCTGCAGTGCTGTCGGCGTCAAAGCTGATATCTAAGCTAATCGAGTCGTCAACGTCCCCTCCAACTCCAAAATCGGTGCTTAAATCGGTTGCATAGTCAAGGTTTCTTCCGTCTTCCGTATTCTCTCCCGGGATATGGGCGACGTTGCCTGTACTGAGAACGATGCCTGATCCCAGCTCAAAAGGATCGCTCTCGAAAATTCCAAAGGCATTAGCATTTCCTATCGGGTTGACTGAAAAATTGCTCAGTCCAGTGGTGTCACCCAGCAAGGACTGCAGTAAAACAGAACCGTTGTTGTTTGGGGTAATGCTGAACCCTCGTGCCGGTGCGGCTGCTGTGCCCAGGAGTGCAGTCAGGGCAACTGCTGTTGTGGCGGTTGTTTGTAAAAGCTTCATATTGTTGTCGCTCCGGAAGGCTAGATTTTGAGCACCAGAAGACGGCTAACCATAAAGCGAGACTTCTGGCATAGATGAAAGCTGTTATTAGCTGTCAAGATGGTTAAGTTTATTGCTCTAGCACGGAGCTAGATGTCACCTTAATTTCTAGATTCGCATACATTTTTGAAAAAACCCAGTATTTTTGCGGAAAAGTTCCCGCTAATTATATTAAAAAACTTATAAGTGGACTCGGCAAAATCGCCCAACGCCTGAAGATTTCTAAATTTCAGGAGTTTATACCTATTATCTAAATTTATACATCGCTAAAGCACTGGAGTAAAAATATACTCAACAAATAACTTTTGTTAGAACTTTATAAAATTTTCGTTCTTAAATTTTTTGATATATGAGCCGGCAGCCGCGAAGTAGCCGGTTAAAACTCTATTGGTTTCGCTGTCTGTTTTGTTAAAGTTGGCGTTTGACTTATGCAAGTTAGTTTGGGAAAGTTCGCAGCAATTTATTCAATAGGCGTATCGTTATCGCTCTCCGACACATCTGCCTGAGCGCGAGCTTTGCGGATAGGCAGATTATTGTTATCACTTTCTGGTGCATCCGCGTTGGCTCGAACTCGGCGGATAGGCAGGTTAGCGATCAAGGCTGTTGCCCGTTGACTGCTTTCTAAAGCAAACTCTAATCCGTCTGTCTCAATTTCTACATAACGAGAGACGACTTCTAGGATTTCTCTTTGCATAGATTCAATCATCTCCGGAGACAAGTCCGCCCGATCGTGGGCGATCACCAGTTTGAGCCGGCGTTTGACTTCCTGACGACTGTTGTCAGCACCGGCTCGAAGAAAAAGTCGCTCTAGAAGTTCGCTGATCATGGGACTAGGGGCTAAGGGCTAGGTGGGAGTGGGACTAGGGTTAGGGGTTAGAGGGTACTCAAAACTCAGGACTCAGAACTCAAAAGCTCAACACTCAGCACTCGCTTTTTGCCAAGATCCTCACCTAATTTTGGCTGAAAACAGTCTGCGAAGGCGGGCAAAGATGCCGTCGTTATTCCCAGAGAGATCGAGAAATTCGACTTTCTGACCTTCGAGGCGTCTGGCGATGTTGTCAATTGCGGTGCCGGCTGTGGAAGATTGTTCTGATAAGACCAGAGGTTCGCCCCGGTTGGTGGAAACAATGACTTTTTCATCATCCGGGATGACGCCAATTAAGGGGATGGCGAGAATTTCTTGCACGTCTTGCACTGACATCATGTCATTAGCTTGTACCATTGCCGGTCGTAGCCGGTTGACGATCAGGTGGATGCGCTTGACACCATTGGCTTCTAGCAAGCCCACGACACGGTCTGCGTCACGGACGGCGGCAATTTCGGGGGTGGTGACGATCAGGGCTTCTTTGGCTGCGGAGATAGCATTTTGAAAGCCTTGCTCAATGCCGGCGGGACTGTCTACTAAAACATAATCGTATTTGGTTGACAACTCAGTGATGAGTTGTTTCATTTGCTCTGGGGCGACGACATCTTTCATGCGGTTTTGCGCCGCCGGCAGCAGGACGAGGCGGGGTTGCCGTTTATCTTTCACCAGCGCTTGCTCAAGCCGGCACTCTCCAGCGAGAACTTCCACGGCAGTGTAGACGATGCGGTTTTCCAAACCCAGAAGCAAGTCTAGATTTCTTAAACCAAAATCGGCATCAACGAGCGCCACCTGGCGACCCAATTTAGCCAGGGCCATTCCCAGATTAGCTGTACAGGTGGTTTTGCCCACCCCTCCTTTACCAGACGTAATGACAATAATGCGACTCATGAAATGGTAAAACTCACGAACAGACTGCCGGTGAACCGAGATTTGGCTTTAACTGAAACCAGAGCGCTCCCTGAAAGTTATTTTCTGATATTTGGGCATTGGGCAAAATTAATAGAACTCTATTAATATTGCGCTTAGCGGTTTAAATGTAGCACAGGGAAGGATTGAGGGGAACACACCGGCACGCTCACCTTGAGGGTGATATGAGCTGGTTTCTAGAAAAATCCGCTACCTTGGTGATGCGAATTCCTTGGGGCGTCACGTAAGCCACTTCTGGGTAATATTGCGCCGGCGGTTTTTCCGGTGCTCTGGCAACAAAGTCGGCAATGCGAATTTGGGTAGGTTCCATTTGCAGCGCCATGATCGCGCACTGAGCTTTGCCACCGGCACCGGCATGAGCCACTCCGCGCAGCCGTCCCCAGATCAGGATATCTCCTTCTGCTATGATTGCTCCCCCTGGATTCACGTCTCCCATAAGGATGACGGTGCCGGGGTGGCGAATTTCTACGCCTGAACGAACGGTGGTTTCTAAATAGAGGGGATCGGCAAACGCTTGAGCCGGTGCTTCGGGGTTTGGCTGTAGGGGGGTTTGGGAGGAGATTTGTTCGACTGAGTAGCCGGCTGTTGCGGCTGCTACGGCAGTTTGGCGGCGGCTGGTGTGTACGCGAGTCAGTTGGAGTTGCGCTTCACCGAGGGCGTCTGCGAGGGCTTGCAGCTGGCGCACATCCAGCAGCCGATCACCGGCGATCAGGTGAACTTCAGTGCTGGGCTGCCAAAAGCGTTCGCCGGCATTGAGCCTTACCTTTATTTGCTGCCAGATTTCTTGCCAGTTGCTTGCCGGGGTTTGGGTGCCGGTGTTTTCGCTTTCAGGCGGCAAGAGTAACAGTAGCTTTCCGTCCTTACTTTTGAACCGCACTTGCTGATGGCGACTGATTTCGCGGGGGATTTCTGGAACAGTTGGGACGGTGGTGGGAGAAGAGTCGGAAGTCATACGATTTTAGGGTTGAGATTGGAAATTGCGGCCACCCTGCGTGCGAGCCATTTATTTCTAAGCTTTTCGGTTGGAACTTGCAGCCAATTCTCGGTTATATTAACCCAAAATTGATTAATTTTTTGCCTTCAGGTGCGCTTGTGGAAATTTTGGAAAAAACACCCACTAAACTGATCCTCCGGCACCGTCCTTTAGGGCTGTGGTTCATTGCCGGCATTTGTGTTATTTTGATTCCTTTTTTGCTAATCGCACTTGCGGTAACGAATACTTGGATTTTTTACTTGTTTTGGTTTCCTTTATTGCCTCTTTTTTCTATTTTATTCGGTGTATTTATCTGGTTTTATGCAGGTCAATCTATTAGTTGCAATTTTGATAAGACGCTGGGTATTGTTACGCTTAAACGGCAGAGTTTGCGTCAGACAAAAGTGGTGGAATATTCTTTGAGAGATATTATAAATGTTGAGTTGGATTTAAGAACTCGTGGGGCTGCTATTAATCAAAGGATTGTTTTGGTTTTGCGGACGGGTCACGCTCAGCCTTTAAGTTTAAATAATAATGCTGATTGGAAAGATAAACAAGCAACTATCAACACGATTCGGGAGTTTTTGGGGATGCCGATTAAAGAATTCTAACGAATAAAATGGTGTATTTTTTAAGCGCAGATAATAGCCCAGCGTGCCGTTAAGCAAATGCAGATGAGTGGGAAGGTGCCGGCACATAATATCCCGATGATAAACGCTGATCAGGTTGATAGGGAGATAGCGTTTGAGTGTGGACTTTTAAGATGGTGGTCAGCGGTTTATTTGGGTGCCAGCACTATTTTATTGACACCGGCCTATATTTCTTCTATTGGGCATAATTGTCCCGCAAAAAGAAGCGCCTTTCGCGTCAATTTCTCTCATGTAAGCATTTCCGAAGTTAGCTTGCGTCAGGTTAGCACCTCTTAAGTTGACTCGAAACAAACTTGCGCTTCTCAAGTCAGCACGTGTTAGATCTGCTCCCTGCATATTGACATCGGTCAATCCTTCAGTCCTGAGTTTAACATCGCTTAAATTGGCATTAATCAGATTAGCGCCGGTTAAGTTCACATCATCCAAATTTGCTCCTCTGAGATCGGCATTACTCAGGTTAGCGTCTTTTAAATTGGCTCCTCTGAGATCGGCACCCTTCAAGTTAGCGCCATTCAGGTTTACGCCTATTAAGATGGCTTGTGGTAGTTGTGCCCCACTTAAGTTCATGCCCTTTAAGTTGGCATCTTTGAGCCGGCATCTCACACATTGGTTGGTGCTAATCAATTGTTGAAGATGGTTGGCATTTTGAGCGTCAACTGAGGCGGTTAATATCAAAGAAAATGAGAGGGCAAAAATTACTAAGGGTTTAAGCTTTATCATGCTTTGGCAGGAGAGATTTTTCATAAGAATATTTGCCGGGTAAAATAGCCGAAAAGTGCGAAAATATCAGGATTCGGGCGCACGCGCCGGTGCGCCCTGATCATGGGGTGGGCAAGATGACGCGAGAGGGAAATGCTTCTATTTGCTAAGCCGGCGGTAAGTGGTGGCTAAAGCATCGGCATCCCCAACGTTGCCAGGAAATAGCACCACCGGCAGGTTAGGAAATTGGGGGTGATCGGCGGGAGTGCGTACCATTGAACAGCCGGGTAAAATTTGGCCGAGGAGTCGTGCTGAAGTTATGGCTAAGCCGGTGCTTAAAACGTCGTTGGAAGTGATGCCTCCTTTACTAATCAGAAAACCGATATCTGCCGGCAACCCGCGCACAATATCCATCAGCAATGCGGAAACATCCGCACCAAATTTCAGGCGAGTTTGAGGTGTGTCAAATGTGATTTCTTGCCGGCTGGTGTAAATGACTGGGGTTTGACCGGCTTTGTGCGCTTGATGAATTTTTTGCAGAGTTTGGTGTAGCAAAAAGGCACGTAATTCGCTGGGATCGGCGGCGGAACCGACGGGGTGGTTATCAAGCAAAGTAACGATATCTACCTCTATACCGACGACATTTTCCGCTTGCAGGAGACTTTCAAGTTGCTGGGTCGTTTTTTTGACATGAGAACCCACGATTACTGCACCGGGTTTGCCTTCTCGCACATATTGCGCCATGTCTTCTGCAGCAACCGGCTGAGATCCCAGATTCGCAAGGGATGTTAAAATGCTGGCGGCGCTGCGAAACAAAAAGCGTTTCCCCTCGCCGGCTGCTGTGAGGATATCGGCTGCGAATTTATCGAGATCGGCTTGGGTTTCGCCATCGACGGCGCAGCAAGTGTTGCCGGTTAAATTCCTCAATCGTTCGAGGCTGCCGGTGCGAATTTCTTCCAGCAAAAATCGCTCAACGTTGCCGGCAGCAATTCGCCCTTTGGTTTTTTCTTCCACATAATCGGGTAAGTAGCTGTGCCGATAGCCAAATACAGAGTCGCGGGCAAATTCGGTTTCATGCACCGGCGTTTCAATACCATCGACGATTAAATAATGGACGCTGTCGCGGGTAATTCTCCCCCCCTCAAAGAAGGCAGGAACGAGGAAATGGGCGTCAAAAGGGCCAAGTTCTTCAGCGATTGCATCGGTTTCTACGGGATAATGTCCCCGCAGCGTAGAATCGGAACGGCTGACGACGAGAAAATCTTGGATATTTTCTGCGGCGATTGCGGCTTTCAAATTGTGGCAGACTTCGCGGGTGACTGCGGTGGCTTGTTCTGGGGTGAGTGCTCTGGTGTTGGTGAGCACGAAGAAAATGGGGGAGTCGTCACGCAACCCCAGCTTCAGGGTGTCTGTATCCCAGCGAGTCAGTAGCAAGCAACTGTGGACGGTTTGCGAGCCGGTGGGGTCGTCATCAAGGACAATAATTTTAGGTTTGCTTGTCATTTGTTGTTTGAATGCTAGCTTTGCAATTTTCTCATCTCTGATTGAATACTGAGAGGAATTTGCCGTGATTGATTTAATGTTTGTTGGAACTCGATTACCTATTGTGCCGGCTAGGCGGTTTAATTGAGTTTTTTATATCCATACTTTTATAGTGATTTTTGAGATTTTTGGAAATTTTTTAACCACAGATTCCGCAGGTGAAACTTGAACGACAAGCGCCGCACATTCCAGTTCCACCTGCGTCCACAGATAAACAGAGATAGTTTAACGGCTGGGATTCAAGATAGATTGCTAACTTGATATTTTTGCAAGAGGTTGAATATGCCCGTATAAAATAGTACCGCTTCTTTAGCTGATACGTCGATCTTGTAATTTTCTCATTTCAGCTTGGGCGCTGACTGCGATTTGCAAGGCTTCATTGAGCAGCCGCCCGTGTTCACTTGCTTTGTCACTAACTTGCAAGGCTGCTAAAGCGGTTAAGTTATTGGCAAAGAGTTCAGGATTACGAGAAATAAAATGTTTGTGCTGCCTGAGAATTCGCTCGGTTCTCAATGCTCGCACTAAATCTTCTCGTGTCAGTTCTAGTGCTGCGATTACATTGTCCCTGTCTTTTAAATAGACTTCTGGATTGCCAGCTGCTTCGATTTCATCGTTGATGTCAATTGCTTTGATGACATCATTATACCGCTCAACGTCATCAAATAAATTTACCAAATTTTTATTTTTATTACTGAATTTGAATTTTTGGATATCACCAAAAATTAGTCCGATTGTTGCCAAGAAATATATAAATACCAGTAAAACAAGATGCTCGGGGAATATGTAATTTAAGAAAATCCCACTAATTCCCATTAATAAGCTGATTAACAAACTTTGAGAAATTTCTGATAAAAACTTAGCAGCAGTCGGAGGTCTTAAAACCTGACTAAATCCGACTCCGCACAGGCGCTTCAGTTCTCCTTTGGAAATTTCCAATCCTTGCAAGTCAGGTCTCACAGGCGAGTTTTCCTTTGATAAAATTACTAGCTGAGATGCTCCCTGCTTTTTCGCGCTTTTTAAATGCCGGTGTTATCTGGCGTTAGCCTGCTCTTTACTTTAATATATTTAGCTCTTGTCAGCGCTGATCCCGGCAGAGGCAGATGATTACTTCTAGTTTAGCCGGCTCATTCTCTATGCCGGCAAGTGTGCCGGCAATCTTTTGATGGCTACGGCGCTTCCTCTATCGCTGCCGGCGGATTTCCTGTAAAAATTCTGTTCTTGCCTCAAGCCTTGAAGGCATTCTCACACAACGCGTGAGCAAGTCTATTTCTAACTCTGGTAAAAATTCACTGCGAGAAATTTGTTCATACTTCTGATCACGCAGCCGATGCAGGGAAAGCTGATTATCTTCCCAAAACCACACTTCTATAATTTTAAAGCGCTTATACTTTTCTAACTGATCTATGTTGCTCCTGAGCATGACAACTTCTATTGCAATATCAGGTAGTTCTTTCTTTTTTCCAATATCATAAGATTCTTCGATTTCAAAGGAAACACTTTTATTTTTTTCTCGTATATTAGTGCGGCTTTGATGAATAAAGCTCGTCCCTTTATTAAAAAGATAAGTTTCTAATAAAGAACATAAATTTGTTTTTATCGTTTCATGTTCTGAGCTATTGGTGATAAACTCTATCCAGCCATCAAGATAAGAGATCCGCAAAGCCGGCACGTGTGCCATTAAAGCTTCTATCGCTTCAAATTGTTCCCAACTGTGATGGCCAGGAAGTAGAAATCGCTGTTCTTTAAGGGGCAGAATTTTTTCTGATAAGTGTGGAGTCATGACGTTGAAAATCTGGAGAAATTGGTAAATAAACTGAACTTCTAGCCATTTCTCTCTTCTGCCATTTCTTTCATCCGTCCGTTAATTTTTGCCCCAACCTAAGTGTAAATTAGGCAGGGGCAAAACATCACATTACATCCAGTTTAATGAACTAACTCAATTGCACGTTTTGTTAATGTTTCCGCAGTCAACCCATTAAATGCCATTAACTCTCCTGCGCTTGCAGTCGTTTCCCCACGCTTCCAGGCAAACGTATCGCGCTTACTATTACTCCGCAACATAATCGGTTCCAGCATTGCAGCCGCGCCACCCGTTACGCCAATTAAGGCACCTCCACCAAACAAACGCTCAAATCCAGCATCATCTAAGAAACCACCATCGGCTTCCGAACAAGTATCCCACGCAACATCATGAGGCCGGTAGAGCCGGCGAGGATTGATAATGGAAACAATCCGCACACCTAAACCTTCCGTTTCCAAGAAAGCAGCAGCCTCAAACACCGGCATCAACGTCATGTCGCCAATAACCGCAAATACCACCGTTTTCTCAGTCTCGCTGCCCTTAACTTCTTGCAATACCACTGCCCCATCCCGCAGCCCTTGACGAGTTTGCTCAAATGTGGTGTGAATGGGCAGTGGTGACTTACTCGAAGTAATCACAATTCCCTTATTCCTCGTCGTCAGCGCCCATTCATAGCAAGCTTGAATGCTATTGGCATCAGGTGGAAATAGGGGGAAAACATTACCATTTCGCATCATCGAAGCAAAATAAGCCTCAATTTCTGGGCGTTGGTGAGTCCAGCCATTGCGCCCTTGTTCCAATGCGCCGGCAGTAAATAAAGTAACCGTTGAAGGTGTTGAACGGCGCAATTCTGCCATTGCTTGCGTCACCGTCTGCCAAATTGGTAAACCATTGATTGCAAACGACTCGTAAGAACACCACAAAGAACGAGCACCCATCAAACATAACCCCACCGCCAAGCCGGCGCAGGCATCTTCACTCAACGGTTCGTAAACTTGCCCTTGCGGTGCCTGATTATAGAGATCGTCAGAAGTTGGGTGGATAATCTTCAGCGCTTGGTTAATATTGGCAATCCCAGACGCTTCATTACCATCTGCATTCGTCACCAAGAAGTTGCGATCGCTTTGTCCCACTTTGCCAACCAAACGCCCCATCGCCGTCGTGGAAACCTGCGGAGCACCGCCAACTGCATACTCTTCCAAGGGCAAATCACCCAACTCAGCCACCGGCAGCTCAAATTCTGTGACAACTGTCTTGGCAGCCGGTCCTCCCCCCGCACGTTCCGCATTGGTTCGCACTAATGCCCATGCTTCCGGAGAAAGGGCGCGTTGTTTTAACGCCGTGATCATGTGAGGTGCGTCTAGGGTATCTTTAGCATACAAATTGTGAGATTTGGCCCCCAGCGCATGAACGCCGGCACCCTTCAACTGCTTGATAATAAACACCGTCAGTGTGCCACCCAGTGCCGACTTCGCCGCTTTATCGACCCCTGAGAGTACCGCCTTTGTAAATGCCAAGCGCTGCTTAAACGAGAACGCTGTGCCATCAACATAAGCCCCAGACTGGTTTTGATCGTCAAAGTCCTTGGCATCTACCAAAATCACTTCTTTAAAGCCATTGCCTTTCCAATAGGCAATCATCTCTTCATTAGATTTGGTAGAAACCATGCTGTGATGTTCTTGGGAAAAGCCATTCCACACCAACACCGGCAGGAAATTCGTCACACTCGGATAAGCCGTATTGAAGTGCGCCATACTGCTCATCGGGTAAGGTTCACCCATGCCACCATCCCCAATCGTGAACGGGAAAAGCTTATCTCGGTGCAAAAGTGCGGCTGCCATTGCAAAGTGCTGCCCTTGTCCAAGAGGGCCGGCGGGGGCTAAAATACCGGGAATAAAACCGGATAAATGACCTAAAAGACCGTGCTTTTCCCGAAAGCGATCCCTTAACTGCTGCACAGTCTCAATGCCCATATCCTCCAGCGAGCGATCGAGGAACATGGCGCTGTAAAAGCCTGGGGCATGGTGTCCCACTTCCGTGAGGATATTTTTGTACCCTAGCATGACCAGAGCGGCGTAGGCTTCGGCTTGGCTGGCAAACCCGCCGGGGTGTCCGGAAGCTTTGCTGCCGGTGACTTGCAGAGTCAGATAGCGCAGGGCGTCGGCAGCGAGTAAAGTTTGGAAGACGGCGGCTGCATCATTGGGATCTGCAATCGCCCCTTTGCCTTCTGCGATCGCCGGGGTTTTCCCGTAAGTGTCAAAATCGGGCAAAGCTTCGCCAAAATGCTGAATTCCCTCACAAAAATCTGGCGCGGCTATTGTTGATGCTGGGGTTGTTGCGGTCATGCTGATCTACCTAAATGATGTTACTCGTTGAGTAATTTTATAAAGATTTTACAACTTAGGTGTTGTTAAAATTAATCACTTATGTTTTATGTATAGATAATAAGCGTCAATATATAAATGGGTATCGCAGATGAGTTCTGCCTGATTAAGGCATACGTCAGTTCCCAAAGTCGGTAAGTGAGGCAGCGGCGGACTACTCGGATTTACATATAACTCAAGGGACTCTCTAACTGTTTAACTGACTTGCAGGCTCAAAACTCAGGACTGACCACTGTGGATAAGTGTTAGTAAATACCTATGGCTAAAATTAGAAATATTATAAGTGCTTTAAAAAATAGTTATTCTGTACAATAAATCATGTACTTAATTTTTAGTGAGCAATATGCTTGGAAAGCGTGCTTCATCAAAAACTTTACTGTTTGTAATTTCGTTGCTTCTTCTGTTCAACGTTTCTCAAAATCATATCATGGCTCAAGAAACGCAAGCTAAAGTAGAATGGTTGGAGTATGGCGATTTTATTAGATTCGTTCAAAGAAGAGAGGTAAAAGCAGTCTTTTTTAATTATGATCATACTCAAGCATATATTACCTTTAAAAATGATCGTAAATCTTATACAGTTATACCAAGACATCCTGAGTTAGTTAGCATTTTGCTTCAAAATGATGTTAATATTTCAGTTGCAAAGCCCTATAAACTATCCCAGAGCAATAACGAGTCTTCCAGCTCAATTAGCTCGACTGCTATAAAGGTCTTAGCACTAATATCATTAGTAGGCTTTTTGATATTGTTCGTAGGGTCAAACAAGAAATATTCTCAGTTTCAGACTCAAGCCCTAAAAGAAACTGAAGCAACTACTGAAGCCATCAAAGAAAATAATAGATTGCTTAAAGAAGTCATTGAATTACAGCAAATTCGAAGTCTATGAGGTACAGTAGCAGCAATGTGTAAACCAATTTTTGAGATGTTCGAGATTCATTAATTGAAGTGCTAGTTTAATTAAACCATCAACTCCAGA